>JBKJMH010000263.1:0-2646 GCA_046596625.1 Vicinamibacterales bacterium
GTGCGCACGAGCTCGAGTGGATCTTCGGGTGCGGTGTTGGCGAGCGGCGTACCGTCCACCGCCACCAGCATGTTTACCGGCACACTTTCCGGATGCGGATTGAGGCTCGAGAGCTGCTTCAGCAGGCCGTAGCGGACCGTGCGGTCCTCGCCGAGCCCGATGATGCCGCCGCAGCAGAGGGTAATGCCGGCCTGCCGGACGCGAGCCAGCGTGTCAAGGCGATCGCCGTAGGTGCGGGTGGTGATGATGTTGCCGTAGAACTCGGGCGACGTATCGAGGTTGTGGTTGTAGGCGGTCAGGCCGGCATCGGCCAGCTTGTTCGCCTGGTCCTGCGTGAGCATGCCGAGCGTGCAGCACGCTTCCATGCCGAGGCCGCGCACCACGCGCACCATGTCGAGCACGCGATCGAACTTGTCGTTGTTCGGCACGTCGCGCCACGCGGCGCCCATGCAGAAACGAACCGCCCCCTGCTCCTGCGCTCGCGTCGCGGCGGCGGTGAGTTCGTCGAGCGAGACCAGGTCCTGGCGGCCGACGTCGGTCTTGTAGTGGGCTGACTGCGGGCAGTACGAGCAGTCTTCCGGGCAGCCGCCGGTCTTGATGCTGAGCAGCATGCACCCCTGCACCTCGTCCGTCTTGTGGAAGGCGCGGTGAGCCACCTGCGCGCGGAACACGAGATCGGGCAGCGGTGCGGTGTAGATCGCCTCGATGTCGGCGAGGGTCCAGTCGTGGCGGATGTCAGGAGAATTCACAGTGGTCCTAGTTGGTCGAGTGTAACAAGAACCACGCAAGCAGGGCCAGTACCGCCACCGCAATCACCGCGTAGATCAAGGTGGCACCGCCGCGCCCCTTCGGGGCGATGTACGGCTGGTATTTCGCTTCGGTGGTGGCGGTGCCACAGCGATAGCAGATAAGGGCCTTGGCGGCGATCTCGGTCCCGCAGTTGCGACACGTCATGCCTGTCCAGCCTACAACAGCACGGGTCCCCGCCGCAGGGAGCACCGGAGACGTGCGGTATAGTGGCCCCCGGTCCTGACCACGGACCGCAGGAGGCCACGTGCGCGCCCGGATTCGAGCCCTGATCGCGTCGACGTTCATGCTGCTGGCCGTCGCCGCGGCCACCCCACCGGCGCGTGCCCAACTGCGCCGGACCGAGGCGCTGGCCGCGGAGCCTGCGTCCATTCGCGCCTGGGACAGCACCGTCGACGCCATGCTGCGCAGCGGTGAGCTCGAGGTGCGGCACGCCGAGACGGACACCCTGCTGAGCGGCCGCACCCATGTACACCTGCAGCAGCTGTACCGCGGCCTGCCGGTGTACGGCGCCACCCTCACGCGGCAGACCGACGACATCGGCGCCACCCTTTCCATGTTCGGCACCACCTACGGCGGCATCGACGTCGACGTGCGTCCGGTCCTCACCGTGGCTGATGCGGCCGCAGTGGTTGCGGTCCGCACCGGCATCGACCTTGGCCCCGAGCGCCCACCCACCCTGGTCGTCCTGCCGGTCGAGGACGGCTTCAGGCTCGTGTACCGCGCCTCGGCGTTCGGGCCCGAGGGCGGCACCGAGTTGTTCATCGATGCGAGCGACGGTAGGGTGCTGGAAGAACTCGACGCGGCGCAGCGGCAGTCGGCGGTGGGCACCGGCACCGGCGTGCTCGGCGATCAAAAGAAGATGAGCGTCAGCACCGGTACCGGCACCTTCACGACCAGCGATCTCCTGCGCCCACCGTCACTCGTGACGTTCGACATGCGCGAGAACCTGCAGCGCACGCTCGACTTCCTGAACGGCCGCATCACCCTCGCCAGCGCCGACCGCGCGGCGGACAGCGACAACAGCTGGACCGACGCCGCCGCCGTGGATGCGCATGCCTACGCCGGCTACTTCTACGACTACTACTTCAAGCGCTTCGGACGCCGCGGTATCGACGACAACAACTTCCGCATGCTGAGCCTCGTGCATACGGTGCCGCGCGCGACGGTGCTGTCGCAGAGCAACGCGGTCATCAACACGTTCTACCTGAACGCGTTCTATGCCGGCAGCGGCGTGATGGTCTACGGCGAGGGTCTGCCCAGCACCATCACGGCCGGCGGCCAGCGCTGGAACTTCCTCTCGGGCGCGCTCGACGTGGTCGCACACGAACTGACGCACGGGGTGACGGACTTCACGTCTGGCCTCCTCTACCGCAATGAGTCGGGCGCCCTGAACGAGTCGTTCTCCGACATGATGGGCACCGCCGTCGAGTTCTATTACCAGCCCGCCGGCACCGGCGCCATGCAGGCCGACTACCTCGTGGCCGAGGACGTGATTACGCCGGGCGGCATCCGCTCGATGGCGAACCCGGCAGCGTACGGGCAGCCCGATCACTATTCGCGGCGGCTTATCCTGCCGCTCAGCAGTGACAACGGCGGAGTCCACACCAACTCCGGCATCTCCAATCATGCCTATTACCTCGCCATCGAGGGCGGCACCAACCGCACCTCGGGGCTCAGCGTGCAGGGTGTGGGCGTGGGCAACCGCGAGCAGATCGAGAAGACGATGTACCGGGCGTTCACCCAGATGATGCCTGCCGATGCGACGTTCGCCGTGGCGCGCGCCGTCACCATCCAGGCGGCCACCGATCTCTACGGCGCCTCGAGTGCCGCCACGCG
>JBKJMH010000150.1:0-26035 GCA_046596625.1 Vicinamibacterales bacterium
TTGCGGAGGTCGTCCATCGCCTGCATGATCGCGCTGTAGAGTGCGTCCTGGTCACCCTTGATGAGAACGACCTTCTCGGACTTGTCCTCGAGGACGGCCTTCACCTTGTCGGCAAAGCTCCCCTTGTCGACCTGCAGCCCGTTGACCCAGAACTGGTTCGCCGAATCGATGGCGACGACGGTCTGGGTCTGCGTGTCGGGCTTGTCGACCGTGTTCCCCGCCACGGGGAGTTTCACGTTGACCCCCTTCTGAAGCATGGGGGCGATCAGCATCATGATGATGAGCAGCACCAGCATGACGTCGACCAGCGGCGTCACGTTGATGTTGGAATTGAGGCCGCCTGATTTGCTGCCAACATCCATCGACATGGGAAACTCCTGCCTGCGGTTCTTCGTGTTCGAGGTGAGGGATCCCGATCGGCCGCCCGGCGGACGCGACCAGAATCCCGCACATCATTGAGTAAGGCTACGCGGAGTAACGGCTACGCGGTCTTCTTGATGAAATAGTCGAGCAGCTCTGAGGACGAGTTGTCCATTTCGACGTTGAAATACTCGATGCGCGCGGTCAGGTAATTGTAGATCCAGACCGCCGGAATCGCGACGACCAGACCAAGCGCCGTTTCGACGAGCGCTTCCGAAATACCAACCGACACGGCACCGATACCGGCCGAGCCGCTGGCGCCGATGCCCTGGAATGCGTTGATGACGCCGACGACCGTGCCGAGCAGACCCACAAACGGGGCCGTCGAGCCGATGGTCGCGAGCGCAGCGACGCCCTTTTTGAGGTCCGAAGCCGTCAGGGCCGATGCACGCTGAATGGCGCGACGCACGGTGTCCATGATGTCCTCGCGGCTCATGCCCTGGTTCGACTCATGCTGGAACTGGTACTCCTGCAGGCCGGCGAGCACAACCTTGGCGAGGTGGCTGTAACGGAATTCCTTCTTCTGCGAGAGGGCGACGGCTTCCTTCAGGCGACCTTCCTTGAGGTGCTTGGCAACCTGGGGTGCGTAGAGCTTCGACTGGGTCCGCGCCTGCTGATACGTGAAAAAACGCTCGATGCCGACGCCGAGCGACCACATTGACATGATGATGAGCACGAAGGCCACAGCCTTCGCGACGATCGTCATCTGAGCGAACATTTCCATAAAATCCACGGTCAATCCTCCATCGAGACGAAAGTTAGAAAACTCAGGCGGAAAGTCCGGTCGCTGCATCGAGACCGGACTGCCCTGGGTGCTTACTGCAGCGTGAAGTTCACCGTGACCGTCATGATGACAGGAACGGCCGTGCCGTTGAGCAGCGTGGGCGTGAACTGCCACTGCCGCACCGCGTCGAGCGCCGCTCCGTCGAGCAGCGGGATTGACCGAAGGACCTTCGCCTCGGCAACGCGACCGTCAGGTCCAATCGTCGCTTCCACGATGACGACACCCTGAACGCGCGCGGACTGCGCGATCGCAGGATAGACCGGCCGGATGTCCTTCGTCTTCGTCGGCGGCTTGATGTTGCCACCCACGCGAACCGGCGCCGGCGGCGGGGGGGGCGGGGGCGGGGGTGGGGGCGCCGCGCTAAGCCCACCAACAATACCGCCGGTCACTCCACCGACGACACCGCCTTCGATGCCGGACGCAGCAGCGCGATTCTGCTCGAGACCGGTTTCCGCTTTGATTTCCGAGGGTGCCTCGACAGGGGCCGCAGACGGGTTGACGTCAACCTTGGGCTGGGGCGCCTGCGCAATCTGCGGCGGCGGGGGCGGGGGCGGGGGCGGGGGCGGGGGAGCCGCAACGAACGCCATCATCGACGGCGGCGTTGGCAGGATGTCCGCAGCCAGCAGCGGGATGATTATCACCGCACCGAGTACCGCCGTGTGCACCACGATCGAAAGTGGAACGGTATACCAAGCTCGCGTTCCCACCTTGACCGACGGGTCCACGATATCGCCGAACATGTCACGTGGCACTGATTCTCTCCTCCTCGGGATCCCGGCCGTTGCCGGAAAGGCCCCTACGTAACCGTCCCAAGGGTGGGCGTCCGGTCATGTCAAAGGCGGCGATTATAGTCACTCGAAATTCATCGAGTCAACGAGCTAACAGGAAGTTAGACACCGGTTCCGTTGAAATGGGCCACGCCCTACGCGTGTTCCCCGCCACCGATTCTCATCCCGTAGAACGATCTCCACACAAAGAAGAGCGAAATGGCAAAGAATACGGCCGACAGAACGGTCGTGAGGCCGTTGCCGGACTCGGCGAGACGAACGGCAAGTTCCACCGCAAGCAGACCGAAGAGCGTCGTGAACTTGATGACCGGGTTCATCGCCACTGATGAGGTGTCCTTGAACGGGTCGCCAACCGTGTCGCCCACAACCGTGGCGGCGTGTAGCGGCGTCCCCTTCATCTTCAACTCGACTTCGACAATCTTCTTCGCGTTGTCCCAGGCGCCGCCGGCGTTGGCCATGAAGATGGCCTGGTAGAGCCCGAACAGCGCGATGGAGATGAGGTAGCCGATGAAGAAGAACGGCTCGAAGAAGGCGAACGCCAGCGTCGAGAAGAAGACGGTCAGGAAGATGTTGAACATCCCCTTCTGCGCATATTGCGTGCAGATCTCGACCACTTTCTTGCTGTCCTCGACGGATGCCTTCTCGGCCCCGTCCAGTTTGATGTTCGCCTTGATGAACTCAACGGCACGATAGGCACCGGTGGTCACCGCCTGCATC
The DNA here is from genome assembly GCA_046596625.1 of Vicinamibacterales bacterium. GTDB lineage: Bacteria > Acidobacteriota > Vicinamibacteria > Vicinamibacterales > CAVVIG01 > CAVVIG01. The sequence goes on from JBKJMH010000150.1 coordinate 2,710, forward strand.
GACGCGCCGGTGAACCAGTAGATCACCGCGCCGCCCGTGATGAGCCCGAGCATGAACGGCGGATGCAGCAGCGAGAGCTTGTCGAGGTTCTGGGTCAGCCCCTGGGTGAGCCCCACGATGATCGAGAAGATCATCGTCGTGGCGCCGACGACCGCCGTGCCGATGAGCACCGGCTTCGCCGTGGCCTTGAAGGTGTTGCCCGCGCCGTCGTTCTCCTCGAGCAGGTCCTTCGCCCGATCGAACTTCACGTCGAAGCCGTACTCCTTCTTGAGCGACTCCTTGATGCCGGGGATCGACTCGATCACCGACAGCTCGAATACCGACTGCGCGTTGTCCGTCACCGGGCCGTACGAGTCGACCGCGATGGTCACCGGGCCCATGCCGAGGAAGCCGAAGGCGACAAGGCCAAAGGCAAACACCGCAGGTGCCAGCATCAGCGCCTCGAGACCGTAGGTGCTGACCTTGTAGCCAATCCCCATCAGGAACACGATGCTGAGACCCAGCCAGTAGGAACTGAAGTTGCCCGCCACGAGGCCGGACAGGATGTTTAGCGACGCGCCGCCCTCCCTCGACGAGGTGACCACTTCCCGCACATGAGCCGACTCAGTCGACGTGAACGCCTTCACGAATTCCGGAATGATGGCGCCGGCCAGCGTGCCGCACGTGATGACGGTCGACAGCTTCCACCAGATGGTGCCGTCGCCGAGCTGCGGAATCAGGACGTAGGACGCGACGTAGGTCAGGACCACCGAGACGATGGAGGTCAGCCACACCAGGGTGGTGAGCGGCGCCTCGAAGTTCATCTTGTCGACGTCGGCGTACTTCGCCTTGGCCATCGCCTCATTGACAAAGTAGGACAGGCCGCTGGCGAGCACCATCACGATGCGCATCATGAAGAGCCACACCAGAAGCTGGACCTGGACCTGCGGCTCACGAACCGCCAGCAGCACGAACGAGATCAGCGCCACACCGGTCACGCCGTAGGTCTCGAAACCGTCGGCGCTCGGGCCGACCGAGTCGCCCGCGTTGTCGCCGACGCAGTCGGCAATCACGCCGGGGTTACGCGCGTCGTCTTCCTTGATGTTGAAGACGATCTTCATCAGGTCGGCGCCGATGTCGGCAATCTTGGTGAAGATGCCGCCCGCAATACGCAGGGCCGCCGCGCCCAGCGACTCGCCGATGGCGAAGCCGATGAAGCACGGGCCGGCGTAGTCACCCGGGATGAACAGGAGAATCATCAGCATCAGCAGCAGCTCGACACTGATCAGCAGCATGCCGATGCTCATGCCGGCCTGCAGCGGAATGGCATAAATCGGGTAGGGCTTGCCGCGGAGGCTGGCGAACGCCGCCCGCGAGTTCGCGAACGTGTTCACGCGAATGCCGAACCAGGCCACACCGTAGCTGCCCGCGATGCCGATGAGAGAGAAGGTCAGGATGATCGGCAGCGTCACGAGGACCGATTTGCCCTCGATCGGGTTCAGCCAGCCGTAATACGCCGAGATGATCACCGCGATGAACACCCACAGCAGCATGATGAAGCGGCCCTGGGTGACAAGGTAGGTCTTGCACGTCTCGTAGATCAGCTCCGATACCTCGAGCATCGAGCTATGCACGGGCATGTTCTTGAGCCGGTTGAACGTGACCATGCCGAAGATCAGCCCGAGCGCACAGACCAGCAATCCGCTCATCAGGAGCGTGTGGCCGTCGATGCCGAGGAAGCTGACGGAAGACAGGTCCGGCACTACCAGCGACGCTTCCCCACCATGACGAACGGGGGCCGCACTGGCGGCGGCCGACTCCGGCTGCGCAGCGAGCACCATCTGCGGAGCCAGGCCAAGCACACCGACGAAGGTCGCCATCAAAATCAGGCGACTGACGAATCTCTGCACGGTCGCGTTCATCACACCTCACACATGTCCAGCTCAGGGCGGACAGTTACGGGAACCGGGGCCGGCCCGATTGGACCGACTCAGCCTGTCAGAAGAAAACGGGGGATTATACTCGGAATTCTGTCGGTCGGTCGTCTCCAACCGCCCGCCCGACCTTCACCGGTAGCGCCATGCCGCCGGTTAGAAAGATGCGGAGGCCCTCCTGGACACTGATATCGGGGTAGCTGACTCGCCCCGGCTCGCAGACCACGATGTCTCCCAGATAAAGATGGTTCGTGGGGACATAGACCGCCACCATGGCCTCGACACCATGTCCGCGGTCGACCGTGAACTCCTTCGTGAGAAAACCGAGCGCTGCGGTATGCCCGCTCTGCACCATCACGACGCGCTTGAAGCCGAACTCGTTGTCCGGCGAGAACGCCACGACCAACTGCTTCACTGGCGCGTAGATGCTGCGGAATACCGGGACGCGCAGCAGGTAGCCGTCCGCGCGCTGCAATATGCGCTTGCCGATGACGTTGGTCGCAATCGCACCGACCATCACCACGCCGACGGCCGTAGTGATAATGCCCAGACCAGGCACCTGCCGCCCGAGCAGACGCATATAGAACGCGCTCGTCAGCCCATCGACGATGGCAAAGATCCAGATGAAGGCGGCAATGGTGATGAACAGCGGGACGGTAACGAAGAACCCGGCGATGAAGCTCCGGCGCAGCCACTGCATGATCAACGCAGCCAACCCGCCGAGACAGCCAGAAGCAGCACGATGCCGGTGAGTATCCGGTACCAGGCGAATGGCGCAAAGCCGATTCGTCTCACCACCGCCAGAAACGGCCGGACGACGACAAGGGAGGCGAGAAACGCCATCACGAAACCGACGACGAGTTCCAGGGAACGGTCGGCCGTGATCTGGCCCCGCAATTCGAGGAGGCTGTGCGCGAAGGTGGCAGCCAGCGTTGGCATGGCGAGGAAGAAAGAGAACTCCGCTGCGGTCGGGCGGTCAAGGCCAGTCAGGAGGCCACCGACGATGGTAGCGCCTGAGCGCGACACGCCGGGCACTAGTGCCAGCACCTGGAAGAGGCCGATACCGAACGCCTGCCCTGTCGTCGTGTCGTCGATCGAGCGGGTGCGCGGCGTCCGGACCGCGCGCTCCACAGCCAGCATCACCACGCCACCGGCGATGAACGCGACGGCAATCGTGACCACGCTCTTGTGCAGGACGGTTTCGACGAAGTCCGACGCCAGGGCGCCAGCAACGAGCGCTGGAGCGACCGCCACGAGAAGCATCAGCGCGAACCGCCGCGCCTCTGGCCTGGCAGGAATGCCAACCACCACCTCCATCACCTTTCGGCGATAGAGCCAGACGATGGCAAAGATGGACCCGAGCTGGATCATCTCGGTGAACACGCTGCCCGGATCATCGAACCCCAGCAACTGTTCGCCGATGAGGAGGTGGGCCGTCGACGAAATCGGCAGGAACTCGGTGAGTCCCTGCACGATGCCGAGAATGGCCGCGCTGAGCCAGGTAGGCACGCGCGACTAGGACGCGCGGGCCTTACGCTGCGGCCTCGCCTTGCGAGTCGGCTGTTGCGGACCGACCGCCGAGGCCGCCGAACTGGCGAGGTCGGCGCCAGCAGTCGCGCGCGTCGGGCCGGCCCCGCGCCAGAACGTGACGACTGCGGCGGCCACGAACACGCTCGAGTACGTGCCGGTGATGACGCCAACGATCATCGTGAACGCGAACCCGCGGAGCACCTCGCCACCCGCCACGTACAGCGCAATCGCGCTGAGCAGGGTGGTTCCGGCGGTCAGGACGGTGCGGCCCAGCGTCTGGTTGATCGAGGTATTGATGACATCCTTCAGCGAATCGCGACGCATTCCGCGGAGGTTCTCGCGGACGCGGTCGAAGATGACGATGGTGTCGTTCGTCGAGTAACCGGCGACCGTCAGGATGGCGGCAATTACGTTCAACGAGAGGTCGTACTGGAAGAACGCGAGGAAGGCAAAAGTAATCAGGAGGTCGTGCACCGAGGCGATCACGGCGCCGGCGGCAAAGCTGAACTGATATCGGAACGCGATGTAAAGCAGGATGCCGCCCAGCGAGAGCACCGTTGCCAGCAGCCCCTTCTGCGACAACTCCCTGCCGACCGCGGGACCGACGATTTCGGTGCCGACGACAGTGAAGTTGCCGAGGTTTCCCTCTTTCAGCGCGGCCGTGACGGCATCGGCCGTCTTGCTGAGCGACGCGCCCGATTCCTCACCCACCTGCGGAACGCGCACCATCTTCTGGCGCAACGCCGCGTCGCCGTAGGACTGGACGACCGCATCCGAACCGCCGCCCGGATAATGCTGGTTGAGGGCTGTGCGCACTGCATCGTCGGAAGGCGCCTGCTCGAACTGCATGATCACCGACGAGCCGCCGGCGAACTCGATGCCGAGCGGAATGCCCTTGGTGAGGACGACGCCGAGGCCCGCGAGGATGACAACCCACGACAGCGCGACGGCGTGCCACCGCCACCGCATGAAGTCGATGTTGGTTTTGTTCAGGATATGCATGGCTGCTACTAGATCGACAGCGTCGTAGCCTGAGCCTTACGCGAGAGCTCGAGCTCGAACAACGTCTTGGAAACGAACGTGGCCGTGAACAGGTTGGATGCGAGACCGGCCACCAGCGTGAGAGCGAAGCCGCGGATCGGGCCGGTGCCGAACTGGAACAGGAACGCGGCGGAGATGAGCGCTGCGAGATGCGTATCCATCAGCGTCAGAAACACGCGGCTGAAACCGGCGTTGATCGACGCACGAACGCCTCGTTGTGCCGCGAGTTCCTCCTTGATGCGCTCGAAGACGAGCACGTTCGAGTCGACGCCGATGCCCATCGTCAGCACGAAGCCGGCGATGCCGGGGAGCGTCATCACGGCGCCCATATAAGACATGATGCCGAGCAAGATGACCAGGTTCAGCAGCAGGGCGATGACCGCGTTTACGCCGGCCATCTTGTAGTAGATGACCATGAACAGGACGACCAGCACCAGACCGATCGCCGACGCCAGCACACCCGAGCGGATCGAGTCGGCGCCGAGGCTCGGGCCGATGGTGCGCTCTTCGAGGTAGGTGAGGGTGGCGGGCAGCGAACCCGACCTCAGGATTAGCGAGAGGTTCTGAACCTCTTCCTGGGTGAAGCTGCCGGAAATGCGCCCGTCAGCCGCAATGCGCGAGTCGATGCGCGGTGCCGACTGCACCCGGCCGTCGAGGATGATGGCCAGCGAACGGCCGATGTTTTCGCCGGTCACCTTGCCGAACTTGGAGGCGCCCTCGGAGTTCAGGGTGAAGGCAACCGCCGGCCGGTTGTTCTCGTCGAGCGACGGACGGGCGCTGCGGAGGTCGCGGCCGGTGACGGCTGCGGCACGGCGCACCAGGTAGTAGACAGTCGAGCCCGGCGCATCGCCAGGACCGCTGATGCCAGGCACGACGTCGAGGCCGGACGGCAGCGTGCCGGTCGGGATGAGCGCCTCACGCGAGGCCGACGGTCCCTGCTCCACAATCTTCAGCTCGAGCAAGCCGGTGGAGCGGATGATTTCCTTGGCGCGGTTGACATCCGTCACACCCGGCAACTGCACCAGGATCTGGTCGCCGTTGGCGCCCTGCTGCGCGATGCTCGGCTCGGCGACGCCGAGCTCGTTCACTCGGCGCTCGATGGTCTGCCGCGCCTGCACCACCGCCTCTTCACGCAGCGTCAGCGCCACGTTGGGTTTCATCCGGAAGGTATAGGTGCCGTTCGTGCCGGCGTCACGGTCGAAGTTCGCGCTGACCTCATTGGCTGCCGCGCGGAACGCCGCGTCCTGGTCGCCGGCAATGCCGTCGACCTTGAAGCCGTCGATGCCGGCAAGCGCCAGGCTCGTGCTGTTGATGCGGGCGGTCGAGAGCAGCTCGCGCAGCCGCTCCATCTCCGTCTCGCTCTCGATGCGCAGGGCATCATCGGTCTGGACGCGAAGGACCAGGTGCACGCCGCCCTTCAGGTCGAGGCCCAGCTTGAGGATGCGGTCTGTCAGGACCTTCGGCCCGGCAATGCCGTAGCGGGCAGCAATGATCGGATAGACCCCGACGGCACCGAAGATGACGGTGACGGCGATGACCGTAAGGAGTTTCCAGCGCAGATTGGACATATGGCTTACTGGTTTGTTGAATCAACGACCGCCGGCTGGCCCTGGTAGCCGCCGATGGCCGCACGCGAGATATTGATCCGCACCTTGTCGGCGATCTGCAGCTGCACGCTCTCATCGCCGACCTTGGTGATTTCGCCGTGTATGCCGCCGGTGGTGATCACCCGGTCGCCGGCCTTCAACGATTGCTGAAACTGCTGGACCTTCTTCTGCTTCCGCTGCATCGGCATCAGGATCACGAAGTAGAAAATCCCGATGACCAGCACGAACGGAACGAATTGAACCCAGCCGCCGCCTCCGTCCGAAGGCGTAGCCATGGCGAACACAGAACTTGCGAACATCATCATTGGTGCGAGACTCACTCTGCGGGGTCCGACCCGGCAGACCGGCGGGACAAGCGTTGAAGGAACGCGAGCCTGAAACTTTCGAACCGCCCGAACGCTATAGCGTCCCTGACGGCCTCCATCGTGTCAAGGTAAAAGTGCAAATTATGCAACGTGTTAAGGGTCGACGCGTTGATCTCTCCGGTGATGTAGAGGTGCCGCAGATACGCCCTCGAGAAGGCGCGGCACGTGTAGCACTGACACTCGGAATCGAGCGGGCGCTCGTCCTCCGCATACTTCGCGTTCTTGATGTTGATCTTGCCGTCGCGAGTAAACAGTTGGCCGTTTCTGGCGTTCCGAGTCGGCAGCACGCAATCGAACATGTCGATGCCGCGGGCGATGGCTTCGATGAGGTCTTCCGGTGTACCGGCCCCCATCAGGTAGCGCGGACGCTCGACCGGTAGACACGGAGTGGTCTGCCCAACGACGTCGTACATGACGGCGTTGGGCTCGCCCACGCTCAACCCTCCGATGGCGTAGCCCTCGAAGCCGACCTCGACGGTCCGCTGGGCGCTCTCTCTTCTCAGCTCAGGAAACACGCCCCCCTGCACAATGCCGAACTGCGCCTGGCCGGCGTTGGTCACCGTAACCCCCTCGACCGGCCCGCTTCGAAGCTCCACTTGCCGGTGCCGTGCCCTGGCTGCCCATCGCGAGGTCCTCTCCATCGATGTTCGAGCCGCCTCCGAAGTCGCTGGGTAAGCCAGGCACTCGTCGAACACCATCGCGATATCAGAGCCGAGTTGCGCCTGGATGTCGGCGGCCTTCTCTGGCGTGAGCAGGTGCGACGACCCGTCCAGGTGCGACCTGAAGCGTGCACCGTTCTCGTCGATCGTGCGCCGGTCGGCGAGGCTGAAGACCTGATAGCCGCCGCTGTCGGTCAGCATCGGCCTGGTCCAGCCGATAAAGCGATGCAGCCCGCCGCGGCGGGCGATCAGATCGTCGCCGGGCCGCAGATAGAGATGATAGGTGTTGCTCAACAGGATCTGCGAGCCGGCCCCCTCGAGGTCCCGGTGCGTCAGTCCCTTCACGGCGCCCTGCGTGCCAACGGCCATGAACGCGGGTGTCGGCACGACACCGTGCGGTGTGGTGAGGACGCCGCGGCGCGCTCCGCCATCCGTGTGAGTGAGCTGAAAGCCGAAGGCGGTGTCGGTCATGGCGAACGGTCAGTTTACAATCGCGCCGACTCCGTGCAGAAACCCATCGCCACTCTTACCGCGCTTATCGGCGCCTGCGTCGTCCTCGTCGGCACGGGTCTCGTGGCACAGCCGGGCCGTCCACACACGGGAGTGAGCGAGGCGCCGCGGCTGGCGGCCATCTACGACACCATCCTCAGGGCGCGGTTCGACGATGCCCGGCTGCAACTCGCGCGGGCGTGCCCGCCCGCGCCAACTCCCGCGTGCGACGCCCTGCGCGAGGTCGCGCTGTGGTGGCAGATCCAGCAGGACCTCTCGAGCCGCACACTCGACACCCGCATGGAGGCCGCGACCACGGCCGGCATCGCATCAGCCGCGCGATGGACGGAGCGCGAACCGGAGAATGGCGAAGCCTGGTTCTACCTCGCCGGCGCGTATGCCCCGCTCGCGCAGTGGCGCGTGCTCAGGGGGGAACGGCTTGCCGCCGCGCGAGACGGGAAGCGGGTGAAAGACGCGCTGGAGCGGGCCCTGGCGCTCGACCCGGCGCTGCAGGACGCCTGGTTCGGCATCGGCCTCTATCACTACTATGCCGACGTCGCCCCGGCGGCGCTGAAGGTGCTGCGCTTCATCTTGCTGCTGCCGGGCGGCGATCGCATCCAGGGGCTGCGCGAGATGGAACGGACGCGGGAACGCGGCGAGCTCCTGCGCGGCGAGGCCGACTTCCAATTGCACTGGCTCTATCTTTGGTACGAGGACCGGCCGGACCGCGCACTGGAGCTGCTGCGTGGTCTCGACGCACGCTATCCGACGAACCCGCTCTTCCTCCAGCGCATTGCCACCGTCGAGCATGAGTACTTCAGCAACCATCAGGCAAGCGCGGCGAGCTGGCAGGCACTGATCGATCGTGCGGCACGCGGCGCTGTCGCCCTTCCTGCACTCGCGGATGCACGCGGCCGCGTTGGCCTCGCCTTCGAAGCGACGGAAGTCGGGGAGCCGTCGCGCGCGATCGCACTGCTCGAACCGCTCATCGCGGCGCGCCCCTCGGCGCCGTACGGCATCGTCGCGCTCGCGCATCTCGCACTTGGTGATGCCTTCGCCGCTGCTCGCAACCGGCCGCAGGCAATCGCCTCGTACGAACGCGCCATCAGCACCGCGCCGGCCGATGATCCGGACCATGTGCAGTCGCGTGCTCGCGACCGACGCACGCAAGCCCGAACGCGGCGGTGATCAATTCGAGTTTTTTTTGACAATTCGTCCCGATTTGTGCTTGACATCCATTTATTCTCGCCCATAATCTACATCTGGTATGAGGGTGGAGGGAATAAGCCACCCCTAGTGAGGTTGACATTTACCTCACACTTCCGCACCGGGACCATCGGGAGCGGCGCGGTCGGTGCCACAGCGGCGGCGGACGGCGGGGGTCGAGTGGGCGTGCCAGGCGGCATCCACGGATCGACAACCGGGTCATCCGCGCCACGACAAATCTAAACGAAGGGGGGGATAACACCATGGCAAAGAAGGCAGCCAAGAAGGCGGCAAAGAAGGCGGCGAAGAAGCGTTAACGCTTCTCCCGTACGTTCACCGTACGAAAAAAGGGGGCGGCCGTCGCCCCCTTTTCAATTTCTCAGCCCGCCGCGGTTCCGCTCAGTTGGAACTGCCATCCCACACCCGCACACGACGAATCACATCCCACTGCTCGATGGCGTCGACGACGTCCATGCCGGCGACGACGCGCCCGAAGACGGTGTAGCGATCCTCAAGTTGTGGCTGCGGTGCGTGGGTGATGAAGAACTGGCTGCCGCCGGTATCGGCCCAGTCCAGCGCCATGCCGACGGTGCCCCGCAGGTAGGGACGCTGGTTGATCTCGTCGCGAATCGTGAACCCCGGGCCGCCCTCGCCGTCGCCCCTGGGGTCGCCGCCCTGGATCACGAAGTCCGGCACGACGCGGTGAATCGGGATGCCGTTGAAGAAGCCGCGGCGCGCGAGCTCGATGAACGTCGCCACCGTTGCCGGTGCGTCAAGGACGGCCAGTTCGAGCTGGATGGTGCCGCGGTCGGTGTCGATGTATACGTGCGTGGAGACCGGAGGCGCGGTCAGGGCCTGCTGCGCGTACCACTCCAGCTGACGCGTCTGCGGGGCCGGGCGAATCCGCGACTTCGCATCGCTGGCCGGATCCAGTTCGGTCAGCAGAGCGGCGGCCCTGACGCGAAGCGCCCAGTCCTTGTCGCCGAGCGCGTCAGTCAGCAGCGGCGTCGCTGTCTCGCGGCCATACGCCGTCAGCGCTACCAGCACCGCCGCACGCGCGATATAGGTGGTGTCGCCGAGGCTGCGCTGGTACGCATCGGTGAGCGCGGCGGGACCGGCCGCCGGCTTCAGTACCGCGATCGCGTTCGCGGCCGCCGCGCGCACGACGGGATCTCCAGATTTGAGCTGCTCGATCATCAGCGCTCCGCCGTCCTCAGGCTTGAGACGCGCGATCGCACCGATCACTGCCGGCAACACTTTCGGCTCCGGATCGGTCAGCATGTTGCGAAGCCGTGGCAGTCCAGCTTCAGGAGCCAGGCCTCCGAGCGCGGTGGCGAGCGCCGCGCGCACACTCCAGTTCAGATCGGGGTCGAGACCGGACAACACGGTGACGAATCCATCTGGATCGAGTTGCGCCATCGACCTGATGGCCGCCCCGCGCACGGACGGGTTCGGGTCGCCGAGCACGTCGATTAACTGATCGTAGACGCCGTCGGCGCGGATGGCGCCGAGTGCCGTCACCGCCTCGAGGCGCAGGTGCGGTTCCGCTCGCGGCGCCTGCACGATCTTCAACAGGGCTGGGGCGGCCGCCGGCTCGCCGAGCCGTGCGAGGGAACGTATGGCTTCGATGGCCACCGACCGGTTTGCGTCGGTGACGAGCGGCAGGAGCGCGGCCGACGCCGCCGGATCCTTCATCGCACCGAGCCCCTTCACCGCGAACGCCCGGGTGTAGGGGTGCGGCTCCTTCGCGAGCGTCAGCAGTGCGGGGAGCGCACGAGCGTCTTCAAGTCGCTGGAAGGCAAAGGCGATCGGCCACCAGCGCACCTTCGGCTGACCATCGGCGTCCAGTACCAACCCGGCAAGCGCGTCGTAGGACTTCAGGCGGACAAGCGCGTAGACCGCCAGCCGAAACGCGGCGGGCGCCGTGTCTCGCTCCGCATCGAGTTCCTCCGGCGGAAGTGCACTCAGTGCACCGGACGCCAGCAGTTCGGCCGCCATGCGAGCGACCGGGGCGGCAGACGAGGCATCGCCGAGCAGGCCAAGCCCTTCAGCGGCACTGCCCTTCACCGCCGGCGACGGATCGGCCAGGGCGGCCAATAGCGGCTCGCGTGCTGCGGCGTCACCAATGAGGCCAAGCGCATAGGCCGCCATCTGCCGTACTTCCGGGTCAGAGTCAGCGAGCAGGCGGACCAGCGCCGAAACCCCGGCCGGCACCCCGGCCCGACCGATGGCCAACGCGGCGCGGCGGCGCACACGCGCCTCCGCGTCGGACAGCAGCGTCACCAGATCGGGCACGCGCGGCGCGGGCGGAGTGGGCGCTACGCTCGGTCCCCGCGCGGGAGTGGCCGGGGCCTGGGCCAGCGGCAACTCCGGCGCGGCGTCACGCAACGTCCGCGCATCCTCGAGCCTGAGGATCCACGACATCTTCTGTTCGAAGCTGGGTTCCGCTGGTGGCGGCGCTACGGGAGGGATACTGGCGCAGGCGCTGGCGCCGAGCGCGAGCAGCAGCGCGATCGTCGTACGCGTCACGTCGCGAATGATATCATCGGGCTGCCTTGCAGTTCCGCTACATCGCGGTCGAAGGGCCGATCGGCGCGGGTAAAACCGCACTTGCCGAGCGCCTCGCCACCCGCCTCGACGCCACGCTCGTTCTGGAGGACACCGAGAATCCGTTTCTCGCGGACTTCTACGTCGATCGCCCTGGCGCAGCGTTGCAGGCGCAGCTTTTCTACCTGCTCCAGCGGCATCGGCAACAGACGACACTGCAACAGGCGGACCTGTTCAGCCAGACCACCGTCGCCGACTACCTCTTCGACAAGGACAAGATCTTCGCGTACCTGAACCTCGACGATAACGAACTGTTCATCTACCAGCGCCTCTACGATCTCCTGGCACGGGACGTCCCTGGGCCCGACCTCGTGATCTATCTCCAGGCGCCAACCGACGTCCTGCAGCGTCGTATCCGCAGCCGCAGCGCCGAGCCCGAGGTGGAAGGCTTTGAACCCGATCCGGAATACCTCAAGGAACTCAACGAGGCGTATCACCACTTCTTCTTCCACTACGACGCCACGCCGCTGCTCGTCGTCGAGACATCGCAGTTCGATTCCGACGTCAGCGACGAAGCGCTCGACGACCTCGTTCGCCAGATCGGCCAGATGGGCGCCGGCACCCGCTACTACGTCCCCCGGACGAAGTGAGTGGTAAGCTGATCGTTTATGGCGTGGTTCAAGAAGACGCGCAAGCCGATCGAAGCGCAGGAAAAGCCAAGCAGTCGCGTTCCCGAAGGGTTGTGGGTGAAGTGCCCCGGCTGCGCGCAGGCGATCTACAACAAAGATCTCGCCGCCAATCTCAACGTCTGTCCGAAGTGCGCGCATCACTTTCGCGTGAACGCCACCGAACGGCTGCGCATGCTGTTCGATGGTGAATGGATCGAGTACGACCCGAACCTGATTTCCACCGATCCGCTCAAGTTCACCGATACGAAGTCGTACGCCTCGCGCCTGAAGTCGAGCCAGAAGTCGACCGGCAAGAAGGACGCGGTTATCGTCGGTTCCGGCACGCTCGATGGGATCGAGACGATCATCGCCGCCCAGGAGTACGCATTCATCGGCGGCAGCATGGGCGTGGTCGTGGGCGAGAAGATCACCCGCGGCATCGAAATGGCCATCGCCCGCCGCTGCCCGATGATCATCGTCTGCTGCTCGGGCGGCGCGCGCATGATGGAAGGGGCCCTCTCGCTCATGCAGATGGCGAAGATCTCCGGCGCCCTGGCGCGGCTCGACCGCGCGCGTCTCCCGTACATCGCCGTGCTCACTGACCCGACCACCGGCGGCGTCAGCGCGAGTTTCGCGATGCTCGGCGATCTCAACATCGCCGAACCGAAGGCACAGATCGGGTTCGCCGGCCCCCGTATCATCGAGCAGACGATCCGCCAGAAGCTGCCGGAAGGCTTCCAACGCTCCGAATTCCTGATCGAGAAGGGCATGCTCGATCTCGTGACCGACCGCCGCGAGATGAAGATGATCATTGCCAGCGCCCTGCGCTTCATGGGAGCTACCACCGCGGCATCGGCGGCACCGGCCCCCGCGCCCCCGGCCGCGATCGCCGAGGCGGCCACGCAGGCCTAGTGGCGCTCGCGCCTCTCGACTGGCTCTTCAGCCTCGCCCAGTTCGGGATCAAGTTCGGCCTCGACAACATCCACGCGTTGGTCGCGGAACTGGGGCATCCGGAGCGGCAGTACCGCACCGTACATGTGGCCGGCACCAACGGCAAGGGCTCCGTCACTGCCCTCGTTGAACGCGCTCTTCGTCATGCCGGCCTGCGCACCGGCCGATACACCTCACCCCACCTGCTCGATCTGTCAGAACGGTTCGCCATCGACGGTACGCCGGTCCTGCAGACGGACATGGTCGATGCTGTCGAGGCGGTCCGTGCCGCCGTCGAACGGCTCCGGGGCCGCGGCGTGCTCGAGGTGCACCCGACGTTCTTCGAAGTCACGACCGCTGTCGGCTTCGAGTTGTTCCGGCGCCATCACGTCGATATCGCGGTGTGCGAAGTGGGACTCGGAGGCCGCCTGGACGCGACCAACGTCCTATCTCCCATGGCGTGCGCCATCACGTCGATTGCGTTCGACCATGAGCAGTACCTGGGACATACGCTTCGGGAGATCGCCGCGGAAAAAGCGGGCATCATCAAGCCGGGCATCCCCGTCATGGTCGGCCCGGTGAGCGCCGAGGCAGCCGAGGCCATCGTGGCGCAGGCAACCTCGTGCGGCGCGCCGCTCACCTGGGCGATGGACGACGTGTCGGTCGGCCCGGTGGCAGCCCTGACGTCTGGCGCACAACGCTTTGCGTTGCGAACGGCCGCGCGCGACTACGGCGAGGTAGAACTCGCGCTGCGGGGGGTGCACCAGGTGACCAATGCGGTCGTCGCCGTCCGGCTCCTCGAGCTGCTCGAGTCGAGCGGCCTGACCGTCGGCGCCACTGCGATCATCGACGCACTGGCGTCGGTCCGCTGGCCGGGCCGCCTCGAAGAGATCACCCTGCCAGATGGCCGGTCCGCACTGCTCGATGCCGCGCACAACGCCGCAGGTGCAGAGGCACTCGCTGTCCACCTCGACGGACTCGGCGATCGGCGGCCGCTGGTCTTCGCGGCCATGCGCGACAAGGACGTCTCCATGATGATTCGCGCGCTCGCCCCGCGCACCTCGCACATCGTCGTCACGCGAGCATCGACTCCACGCTCGGCGGAGCCCGCCGACCTTGCCGCCCTGATCGGGTACCTCGCACCAGACGTGCGGGTCGAGGTGACGAACACACCAGAAGAGGCGCTCGCGCGCGCCTGGAGCGTCGGCCCGCGAATCGTCGTGGCCGGCTCGATCTTCCTGCTGGCGGATGTGATGAAGGAGCTTGGCCGGTCGTGATACCCTCGCCACACCTGCCCGTGAGCCGCATGTCCCGATTCCTCCTCGCCGCCGCGGCGTTCCTCCTCGTGTCGAGCTGGGCCGCCGGTGCGTCGGCGCAGGTCAACATCGGCGGCTTCGATCGCATCGTCGCCTTCTCGCAGGAGAAACTCGGCGACAAGCACTATCGACTGTCGGGCTCGGTCGAGATGGAACGCGGCGATACGAGCATCTTCGCCGACGCGATCGAGTACTTCGAGGACGAAGAGCGTGCCGTCGCCACAGGCAACGTCGTGGTCACGCAGGGCGCCAACCGGATTGCCGCCGACAAAGCCGACTTCAACACCCGCACCCAAATCGGCACGTTCTTCCAGGCCAGTGGCATTGCGACCGTGCGACAGGGCTCGCAGCCTGCGCCCCAACCGGGCGGTATCGTCGTGCCGCAGATGCTCGGCCAGGACAACGATGTCTATTACTTCGGCGAGACGGTAGAGAAGCTCGGTCCCAAGAAGTACCGGATCAGGAACGGCGGCTTCAGCACCTGCGTGCAGCCGACGCCGCGGTGGGATCTCTCGGCCGACACCATCGTCCTGAACATCGATCACTACACGCTGCTCCGAAACGCGCTCCTGAATGTGAAGGGCGTGCCGATGCTGTACTTGCCGATTTTCTACTACCCGACGAAGGAAGATGACCGCGCGACCGGGTTCCTGATCCCAACCTACGGCGTCTCCACCATTCGCGGCCAGGCCATTCACAACGCCTTCTTCTGGGCGATCAATCGCAGTCAGGACGCGACGTTCCTCTACGACTGGTTCTCGAAAACCGGCAGCGGCAGCGGCGGCGAGTACCGCTACAACTACGGCGGCGGCTCGGACGGCCAGTTGACGGCCTACATGCTCGATCAGAAGGCCGCCACCTTCACCAACTCGAACGGCTCCACCTCCGCACAGCCGGCGTCGCGCGCCTACAACATCAACGGCTTCGCGAACCAGACGCTACCCGGTCGATTCCGCGCCCGCGCCCAGGTCGACTACTTCTCGTCGATCATCACCAACCAGTCGTTCAGCACCAACATCTACGACGCCACCCGCAACCAACGCCGCTACAGCGCCAACGTCTTCGGCTCCGTGCAGGGCATCAGCGTCAACGGCACCTTCGACCGGACGGAGTACTACACCAGCGCCAGCGCCAACTCGACCAGTTCGCAGGTGCAGGGTAGCTCACCGCGCATCAACCTGAATCGCGGCGAACGGCCGCTGTTCCCTGGCTCCTCGATCTACTTCGGCGCCAGCGGCGAGTTCGCGCGCCTCGACCGTCTCACCAAGGCCGACGATGTGGTGGTACCGTTCGGCAACCGAAGCCTCAGTCGTCTCGATTTCGCGCCGCAGGTTCGCTACCCGTTCAAGAAGTGGCCGTTCCTGACGGTAAACACCACGCTGCAGTGGCGCGAAACCTTCTACACGCGCAGCCTCGACCCGACCGACAAGAGCGGGAGCACTTTGCTCGAACCGTCGGTGAACCGCCAGTACTTCACCATTGCCGCGCAGACCGTCGGTCCCGTCTTCACGCGTGTCTGGAACACGCCGGACAACGGCTACGCCGAGCGCTTCAAGCACACCATCGAGCCGTTCTTCAACGTGCAGCGAACCTCGTCGATCGACAACTACGACCGGATCGTGAAGATCGAGAGCGTCGATCAGGTGTTCGGCAACACGACGCAGTTCTCCTACGGACTGAACAACCGCTTCTACGCCAAGCGGAAGGTGGGCGCGGCCAGCCAGGCGCAGGAGATCCTGGCCCTCGAGGTGACGCAGACCTACTACACCGACGCGCGCGCGTCGCAGGTCGACCCGCGCTACTCGACCAGCACCACCATCACCACCCCGAACAAGTTCTCGCCAGTCGCGGTCAACCTGCGCGCGACGCCGGCGCCGAGCGTCAACGGCAGCGTGCGGGCGGAGATCGACAGCCGCTACCATGCGCTGCGCACCATCTCTGCGAACAGCTCGTTCAACTGGAGACAGTCGCTCCAGACAACGATCGGCTGGACGCACAACTTCTACATCGCCCAGCTGCCTGGGTACAACGACAAGGCCAACCTGCCGAACTACATGAACGTGCAGACGAACCTGCAGACCCGCGACCGCAAGTACGGGGCGCTCTACTCCCTCAACTATGACGTCCTCAGGAAGTCGATTCAGCAGCAGCGCATCTCGTCCTTCTACAACGCCCAGTGCTGCGGCATCGCGTTCGAATTCCAGCGCTACAACTTCGCGGGTCTCCCCTCATACATCGTTCCGGCCGACAACCGCTTCTTCCTGTCGTTCACACTCGCCGGACTCGGCAACTTCTCACCGTTCAGCGGCGGACTGAACGGCGTGCCGCGCTGATCGCTGTGCCAGGACCGACGCTGGTCACCGGAGCCGCCGGTTTTGCCGGCAGCCACCTGCTCGATCAACTCGCACGCGACGGCGTGCAGGTGGTCGGCTGGCACCGGCCCGGGGGCCGCGCTCCTCGCGCGGTTCACGGCGTGCGCTGGCAGGGCGTTGACATGCTCGATGCCGACGCCGTAGACGATGCGCTGCGCAACGTGACGCCATCGGTCATCTACCACTGCGCCGGCGCGGCCCACGTGGGACAGTCGTGGGAGACCACCACGACCACGCTTCGGGTCAACGTCCTCGGCACCCATCACCTGGTCGAGGCCGTTCGCCGGCTGGTGCCGGAAGCGACGCTGCTCATCACCAGTTCGGCGCTCGTCTACGGGCCGAGCCTCGGGGCGATCGACGAAGGGCACCCGCTGACACCGAACAACCCGTATGGTCTCAGCAAGATCGCGCAGGAACTCGTGGGCACCGCGAGCGGCGGGCATCCGCTCACGTTCGTGGCCAGGCCGTTCAACCATTTCGGCCCCCGGCAGGACCCATCATTCGTGTCGGCCGCCTTTGCGCGCCAGATTGCCGAAATCGAAGCTGGCCTCAAGCCGCCGGTCATCCAGGTTGGCAATCTGTCGGCGCAGCGCGACCTGACGGATGTGCGCGACACGGTGCGCGCCTATCGCCTGATCGTCGAGCGCGGCGTGCCGGGCCGGCCGTACAACGTCTGCCGTGGCGAGGCCGTCGCGGTGCAGGCGCTGCTCGACACACTGGTCTCGTTCGCGAACGTCTCGGTCGAGGTCGTGCCGGACCCGTCTCGGTATCGGCCGAACGACTCGCCGATGCTGCTCGGCAACCCCACACGTGCTACCACCGAGCTCGGCTGGGCGTCGGGGATTCCGCTGGAGCAGACCCTGAACGACCTGCTGGATTACTGGCGGGCACGCGTCCGCGCCACATGACCGGCCGGTTCTCCGGCGTCGCCGGCGCAACGCTCGTCATGACAGCCCTGAGTGTGTTCGTCACGTGGCCCCAGGCGCTCTTCCTCTCCTCGCAACTGGCCGCGCATCACGACGCCTACTTCAGCATCTGGCGCATCACCTGGATCGCGCACGCGCTTACCACCTCTCCGCTGGCCATTTTCGACGCGAACATCTTCCACCCCGCAGCCGCGACGCTCGCGTACTCCGACGCGACGATGCTCGAAGGACTGGTGGGGGCACCGTTGCTCTGGGCCGGACTGCCGCCGACGCTCGTCTACAACGTGCTGCTGCTCGGCGGCTTCGTTGGCTCGGGCGTAGCGATGTTCGTCCTGGCGCGTCACCTCACTGCTCGCACCGGACCGTCGCTGGTCGCCGCGGCCATCTTCACGATGCTCCCCTACCGCATCGAGCACTTCATGCACCTCGAGCTGCAGTGGGCGATGTTCATTCCGCTGACGTTCTGGGCGCTGCACCGCGCGGTGGAGTCGAACTCGTGGCGATGGGGCGCGCAGGCTGGCCTGTTCCTGTGGCTGCAGGTGCTCGCGTGCGTCTACTACGGCGTGTTTCTGGCCATGACCCTGCTGGCCTTCGTGCCGGTGCTGGTGCTCGCCACCGCCCGCGATCGCATCGTGCGCCTGTTGCCCGTCATCGGCGCCGCTGTGCTCGTCGCCACGGTCCTCACCATTCCTTTCGCACTCCCCTACCGGACCGCGTCCGCTGAACTCGGCGGGCGCACGATGATCGACATCGCGCGATACAGCGCGAGCCCGCTCAACTACCTCGCAACATCGCACTTGAACCGGATCTGGGGCTGGACGTCGGACCGATGGGGTGGCTCAGAACTTCGACTGTTCCCAGGCTTCATCGCGCTGCTCCTCGCTGCGCTCGGCGTGGGGTGGCGACCAGGACGAACGGTGCTGCTCTATGCGGCTACCGTCGCGCTAGCCGTCGAACTGTCTTTCGGCGTGAACGGCATCGTCTATCGGGCGCTGGTCGAGCACATCAGCGCTCTGCAGGGTTTCCGGTCGCTGTCGCGTTTCGCGGTCATCGCCAGTTGCGGGCTGGCGATACTGGCGGCGTTCGGCGTTGAACGCCTGCAAACAGCAATCGGCTCGAGGAAGGCGCGTCACCTCAGCCTGGCTGTGATGGCCGGTCTGATGCTCGTCGACTACAGCAACACCGGCATGGGCCTCACCGCAGCCGACCCGGTGGAGCCGCCTGACGTCTACAAGGTGATTCGCGGCGCCGAGCCCGGAGTGATTCTCGAGTTGCCCATGCCCGACCTCGACCACCTGCCCGGGTGGGAACCGTACTACCAGGCCTGGTCCATCTGGCACTGGCGTCCGCTCATCAACGGCTACAGCGGCTATTACCCGCGCGACTACCTCATGACGGCGATGCGGATGAAGGTCTTTCCCGAGGAAGGGACAATCGACCGTTTGCGCGCGCACCATGTGCGGTTCGTCATCGTGCACCGGGCGTTCTATGATCAGGAACGTTATGCGGCATTGATGCTCCGCCTGGCCGTGCGTCCCGAGTTCAAGCCCTGGGGTGCCTACAAGGACTCCGTCGGCACCGCTGACATTTTCGAATTTCTGCCTGTTGACTGATTTGCTCGTTCGCCTGCGCTCCCTGAATCCGACGGCTGCGTCGTTCGCCCTCGGCACGGCCACACTCGGCCACGCCATCCAGATCTCGAACGGCACCTTCAATCCCGACGCACTCTGGTGGGTGGGCCTGTCGTTTGCCTTCTGCCTGTTCGGGGCGCTGACACATCGGTTCGCTGGAGCGTTGTCCACCGAGGCAACCCGCCTGGTCACGGTGCTGCTGACGCTCGGCATCCTGTGGAACGTCAAGCAGCTCGTCACCGCGCGCCCAGGGTTCAACATCATCGATGACGTCAGCCTGCTGCCGTTCTATGCGGGATGCGTGGCCATTGCCGCACTGGTCCTGCTCGGCGTGTCCGGCGTCGGCTTCGCACGGCGCTGGTGGTTTCCCGGTGTGCTGGCGCTCGGACTCCTGCTCGGCATCTGGATGTTCCATGCCTCGCCGAATCCGTACATAGACGTCGTCGTCGTGCACAACGAGGCGATGGACGCTTTCCTGAAGGGACACGATCCCTATCGCATCTCGTTCCCGAACATCTACGGCGACGACTGGCGGCACTTCTATAACCCGGCCGTCGTCTTCGGCAATCGCATCGGCTTCGGGTATCCGTATCCGCCGCCGAGCCTCATTCTCGCCATCCCCGGCTACTGGCTGTTCGGTGACTACCGCTACTCGGAACTCGGCTTCCTGGTCGCCGCCATCGCGCTCATCGGCTACAGCCGCCGTCACATCGGCGCCAAGCTCGCGGCCGTCACACTCCTCACCACGCCGCGCGGGTTCTTCGTGCTCGAGCAGGGCTGGACCGAACCGATTACGTTGTTCCTGCTCGCCCTGACGACGTTCCTGATGATGGATGGGCCGGTCCGCGCCAGTTGGGCCGCGGGGCTGATGCTCGCCTCGAAACAGTACTTCCCGTTCACAGGCCTTGCGGTGCTGCGTTCGCTGCTGCTCGATCGCCGGAGCTGGAAGAAGGCGCTGCTCTGGATCGTCTTGACCGGCGCCATCTGCATCCTGCCCTTCGCTCTCTGGCACCCGAACTCGTTCATGCGCAGCGTCGTCTGGCTGCAGACGCTCGAGCCGTTCCGCACCGACTCGCTGAGTTTCCTCATCTGGGCCGATCGCAACGGCTACGGGCGGGGTTCGTTCCTCTGGGCGGTCGGCGCGGCAATCATTGCGGCCATCGTGACGCTCTTCACGACGCGCAACACGGCGTCTGGCTTCGCGGCCTCGGCGGCGTTGATTATGTTCGCGATGTTCGCCCTCGGTTCGAAGGCGTTCTGCAACTACTACTACTTCGTGATTGGCGCCATGTGCATCGCGCTCGCCGCGTTCCCGGGTCCTGGCGAAGATGAGTTCATCTCGCGCCAGACCGCGCCGGCTGCCAAGCCCCACGCGTCCTGATCGATCCGGACCGCCGCGCCCGACATCCGTCACAACGGACGGGCTTGACAGTGTCGGGCTGGACCACCTGTCACACAACCTGAGAAAAACCCTAACCGCTGACTTGGGTTTGCGGCGCTCCGCTGTTACATTCGCGCGATGTCGGAAACGCCCGATCTGTTCACACTGCACCTCTGGGACCTGCGCGCCCAGGTCGAATCGCAATTACGCTGCCTCACTAAAATCCACCGGATGTACGAGGAACTGCCGCCATTGGGGGATCCTCAGCGTGGGATACAGCTCCGCGACATGCACAAGGACCTCGCCGACGTGATCACCACAAACGCGGCCATGCGCGGCGTCTCGGAAGAGGCGCTGGACCTACTCAAGAAGCTCCCGGAATAGCGGTCCCGCTGCCGGTGCTTCGCGGCACTCGACTTCGACACTCCTCGCACGGCGTTCGTCGGCGGACCAGCTGGGAGTGATCAGGCCACGTCGTCGAAAGCCAGAGTGGGAGCGGCCGATGCCAGCACCGGACCCGGCGCAGGCTGCACCTTCACCTTGCCGTGTTCGATGGTGATCTCGAAGTGCGAACCCTTGTGCCAGCGTTCGCTCAGCGGCAGCTTGACCAGTTCGTCGATGACGCGCTTCAGGAACCGCGCGCCGAAGGCCAGGTTGTAGCCGGTGTTCACGATGTGCTCGAGCACCGCATCCGACAGGGCAACGCTCTTCCCCGCTCGCGTCAGCGCCGACGCCACCTGGCCGAGATAGTGCCTCGCGATTTCACGAACTTCGTCGTGCGTGAGCGGTGCAAAGAGCACCACTTCGTCGATGCGGTTGCGGAACTCCGGGGGGAAGCGCCGCTCCAGTTCTCGCATCACCTCGCCTTGCACCTGCTCGACCCCCACTGCACGTGGCAGGAAGCCGAGCGGACTCGTGAGCTTCCGGAAGTTGTCCGACCCGATGTTCGACGTCATGATCACCACGGCATCGCTCAGGTAGACGCGCTTGCCACGGCCATCGGTCAGCCATCCCTCGTCGAACGCCTGCAGGAACAGGTTCAGGAGACTCGGACTGGCCTTCTCGACTTCGTCGAGCAGCACCACCGTACACGGGTTGTCCTTCAACTGGTTGGTGAGGAAACCGCCGCGCTCGCTGCCGACGATGCCGCGCGGCATGCCGATCAACTTGTCGACCGCCACCGAGCCGTCCTGGTACTCGGACATGTCGACACGCACCATCTTCTTCTCGTCGCCGAACAGAAACTCGGCGACCGCCTTTGCCAGCTCCGTTTTGCCGACTCCGGTTGGCCCGAGGAACAGCAGCACGCCGTCGGGCCTGTCGAACCCGTCCTTCAGCGGCCCCTTGTTCAGCACGAGCCGGCGCGCGACGGCGGTGACCGCGTTGCGCTGTCCGACCACCCGCTGTTGCAGGCGCCCCTCGATGCCGGCGAATCGATCCGCGACATCGCGGAAGACCATGTCCTCAGGAATCTGCGCGGCGTGCGAGATGACCGCCACGACGTCGGCGCGTGTCACCTCCCAGCGACGATCGATCTCAGCCCGCACGGCCGCCGTGTCGAGCCAGCCGATGACCTTGTCTGGCAGGTGCAGGTGACGCATGTACCGCGGCGACATCTCGAGTGCCGTGTCGAGTGCCTCGTCGAGAATTCGGACGGAGTAGTTCCGTTCGAGCCGCGGCCGGAGGCTGTAGAGGATACGCCGCGCCTCGTCGATGGTCGGCTCCGGCACATGGACGCAGCGGAATCGGCGCGCCAGCGCCTCGTCGTCCTGGATGTATTCCTTGTATTCGCTGAGCGTCGTCGCGGCAATCATCCGGACCTCGCCACGCGCCAGCACCGACTTGAAGACATTGGCGGCGTCGGATGGAGCGCCGAGTGCGGACCCGGCGCCAACCATCGTGTGCGCTTCGTCGACGAACAGCACCAGATTGGTGCGCTCCTTCAATTCGCGGATGACGTTCTGGATCCGGTCCTCGAACATCCCGCGCAGCATCGTACCGGCCACCATCGCGTTCATCTGGAGGTTGACGATCTGGATGTCGCGGAGGCGGACCGGCACCTTGTCCGACTCGCACTCGATCCGTCGCGCAAGCCCTTCGACAATGGCGGTCTTGCCGACGCCTGGCTCGCCGAGCAGCATCACTGAGTTCGCGCGCTCACGATGGCAGAGGACCTCGAGCACCTGGTCGATCTCGCGATCGCGCCCAAAGACTGGCGGTATCTTGTCCTGGCGCGCGAGCAGGTTGAGGTTCGTGGCGAAGTGCTTGAGGAATGGCGGCAGCTCGAATTGTTTCTTGAGCCGTTCATCCTGCGCCTCGAGATCGCGGATACGCGTATTCAAGCGGTTCATCAGCACGTCGGGCTCGACGCCGTGCCGACGAAGAATCGTGACCGGCACACCCTGCGTTTCCTCGAAGACGGACACGAACAGATCGACGGCGTCGAGCGTCTGCCGGCCGTGACGAGAGGCGTGGTGCAGCGCGAGCTTGAAGACGAGCTTGGTCGGCGGCGACACCCGCAGGCTCCGTCCCGAGTACGACGCCATCAGGTGCAGCTGCTCTTCGACGGCCTGGAGGACGGTGTGGGGGTTGAGGTCGACATCGCGCATGACCTCGGCGAACGTGTCCCACTCGACCTGGGCGAAGGCGAGAAAGATATGTTCGTTCGTGAGCATCGCATGCTCGCGACGACGCGCCTCTTCGGCTGCGCGGTCGATGATGCGCTGCGCGGTGTCGGCGATCTTG
>JBKJMH010000363.1:0-4707 GCA_046596625.1 Vicinamibacterales bacterium
TCCGATCCGCAGGCTGCCGCAACCAGGCAGAGCACAACGATGAGCGAGGCGCGAGCCGCAAACTGAAGCCGTGTGTGAATCATGAGTTCAGGCTTCGATAGTAGCCCGACCCGGCCCTCGCAGCGCTCCAGACGCGGGTATTGACGGATTCCTGTGCTCATCGGGGCGTTGGCGCCTGCGGCGGCGCCGCGCCGGTCGCCGGGTTGTAGCGCGGGTTCTTCGGGTCGTTCGTCTGATCGTTCGGGTCGAAGTCGGGTTCGCCGCGCGCGCTGTCGACCCATGCGGTGTAGACCAGGTCGCGCAGCAGCGTGGCGGCGTCGCCCGTCGTTGCGTAGACGAGTTCGCGTCCCTCGCGGCTGTCCTTCTTCTCGTACTCCTTGCGCTGTTCGAGCTGGTAGATCTGCTCGACGCGGGTGTGGGCCTGGTCGACGTGCCTGAGCACCGCGCCGAACGGATCCGCCAGCACCGTGGGCGCGGCTGGAATGCGCGCCTGGATATCGCGCTCGTGCAGGGCGATCAGGTCGACGAACGTGTTCTCGAATCGCCAGTGGATGGCGCCGTCGCGGGTGTAGCTCTTCGGGTTGTTGCCCACCCAGCCGTCGTGGTGAATGGTGCTGTGGAGCGGCTGCGCGCCGTCGGCGACGTAATGGCTCATCCAACCGAGGTAGAACGCAGCGTCCTGCTCGATGAAGGTCGTGTCCTGCTTCTGCGCGCGCAAGGTCCGCCAGGTGCGGAAGGCCACCTTCAGCCGCTCGTAGCCTTCGACGACGGCGTACGGCAACGTGCCGGTGTAGTGGATGTTGGTGAGCGCAGCCTTCGCCGGATCCGAGGCTCGCAACCGCAGGTGCTCGTCGTACACCGCCAGCATGAACGCATCGCGCGAGCGGGGCACCTCGGTCAGGAACGCGAACTGCTCGGTGTACCAGACGTGGTTCGGATCTTCGGTCGCCTTCGCGAACGGCTCGTGCGGGCCACGCCACGAGTCGGCCAGCACGGAGCGGCTGCCGATCCAGTCGATCTGCCGAGCCAGGAACGGCGGGACATCGGCGGGAAGCGCGAGAATGGCCGCGCGGCTGACCACCCGGTGTCCGGCGGCGCCCCACGCCCACGCGTGCGACGGCAGCGCGCAGGCGAGGACCAGGGCAGCGGCCAGGGCTTTCTTCATAGACCGATTGTGCCTCCACGGAATCGCCATTGCCAGTGGCTCGGCGCAGGTCGAAGCCTACGGGAGGTTGTCGAGGTCGGCCAGATCCTTGTGACGGCCTGCCGCCCGCTTGTTGACCTTGAGGTCTTCGAGCGAGATCACCGGCACCGGCACGTCGTCCAGGGCCATCAGCTGTGCGCGAGCCTGACAGTCGTCGTACCGCACACCGTCGATCGACGTCATGAGCTCGATGCGAAACGGCGGTACGCCGAAGCGGACGATGCTGTCCGGGTCGATGAAGAGCTGAGGCTGTAGCGCGGGCAGGTCGAATCCGAACGCCCGGAGAGCGTCCAGTACCCGGCCGGCATTGTCCGCGGTTGCTCGAACCCAGATGTCCAGGTCGATTGTCGCTCTCGGATATCCATGCAGGCCGACCGCGTAGCCGCCGACCAGCAGGTACTCAACGCGGTGAGCGTTGAGCGATCTCAAGAACTCTTTGAAGTCTTCCGTCAGTCGCGGCGAATCCATAGACCGTCCGGCGCATGATCTCGATGGCCGCCAGGCGCTCGTCGATCGAGCGGCTCCACCAGTACTCGCGATCGTCTGGCGTGTCGTGCAGCGACTGTATGGTTACGGCGGTGCGATCGACGACCGTAGACATCCGAGATGCACCCACAGCGGCAGTATACAGGTCACCAGACACCGAGAGGCTCGGCAGTAGCGCGCCGCACCCGCATCGCCGACGACGCTACCATCGTCGGCGGCGCTGCACAAACGTTGACAACCCACGTTGACGATGAAATCGTCGTCAGCCTTCCAGGAGGTTGTCTATGTCGTTCATGTCTATATACAACGTTGTGGCGAAGCGAGCCGACTACGCGCGTACCCCGTCAGGTTGGCGCGGCGAGTTTCGCGGCCCCTTCACGGTTCGAGTCGAAGCACGCGACCTCGAATCGTGTCGCCAGGCGCTGTTCGACGCTGCGGATGAAAAGGTTGTGCAGTGGTTAACCGGCGAATGGCATGAGCCATCCGCTTCGGATTCCACCAACTCGTCGGCCGGATGACCGCGGCGGTGTGCATCCAGACCATCGAGGAGCAGCCATTCGGCGACAGATGTCTGACTTCGAACTCCGGCACGCTAGAACGTCGCAATCGGGTTCAGCGGGAACCCCGTCCCACCCAGCACCGGCACGGCGGCGGCCGTCAGCAGGAACTCCCAGCGTTTGCGCGCGGCCGCCTCCTTCGCCACCGCTTCCAGATCCATCACATCGATGAGCGGCAGCCCCATCGCCACAATCGCCACCTGGTGAATTGGGCGCGGGCTTCCCTGCACGCCTGACGGCTGCACGTCGGTGACGGCGTCGTTGCCGAGCAGCGCCACGTCGCGCTGCTTCAGCCACGGCAACACCGACGCGTGGAAGCCGCCGGCGCTCGCCGCCACATTCCACGGCCCCTTCTCGGTGCGTTGCGCCCAGCGCCCGGTGCGCAGGAACAGCGCGTCGCCGCTGCGAATCTTCAGGCCGGCAAACTTCTCCCAGGCTTCGAGGTCGGCGATGGTCACCGGCGTGCCGGGCTCGAGGTACGGCACCTTCTTCAGCAGCGGCATGTCGACGAGGATGCCGCGCGTCATGATGCCGTTCTTCTGGTTCTCGATGCCGTTCTGCGGACAGCCGACCCCTTCCTTGATGTTCGAGCGGTCGAAGCCGTTGTAGATCTTTCCCTGGAACGAGTAGTGGCAGAGCGCGTCGATGTGGGTGATGACCGACCCGTGGTACCAGATGGTGTACTGGTCCATGGCGTGGCCGGCCGCGTCGAGCGTCATCGCCTGTCCGATCGGGCGCGGGCTGTCGGGGGCCGGAACCTTGTCGATGGTGTGCGCCAGCGAGACGGACACCCCGTCTTTCGCCAGCTTTAGTGCCTCTTTGGCGACCGCCGGCGTCATCAGGTTCAATGTGCCGCGCTGATCGTCCTTCCCCCAGCGTCCCCAATTCGACAGGTCGGTCATCCATCGGTCGACCTGTTCGACGGTCAGACCGGCCGGTTGGGCGGTCAGCGGCGACGTCAGGGAGAGGGCGACGAGCAACGCTGCGACATATCGAGACTTTCGCACTGGGGCCTCCTTGGTCATAATGGGGCGCATTTTACCTGCGGAGGAAATGAATGAATGATTTTGGTTTCCGTCGGATCGCTGCGGTGATCCTGACGATGGCGGGGGTGGCGGCGCCGTTGTCCGCCCAGAGCATCACCGACGCGGATCTCGCGAAGGGGCTGTCAGATCCCACACGCTGGCTGGTGGTGTCGGGAACCTATGACGGGCAGCGTCTCAGCCCGTTGACGCAGATCACGCCGGCGAACGTCGGCCAACTGGCGCCGCAGTGGACGTTCCAGGCGGGTGTGACCGGGCAGTTCGAGGCGACGCCAGTGGTGCTGAACGGCATCCTCTACGTCACTGGCCCGCAGAACCACGCCTGGGCCATCGACGGCCGGACCGGAAAGCAGATCTGGCATTACCAGCGGCTGCTGCCGGCGGGCCTGAAGGTCTGCTGCGGCCCGGTGAACCGCGGGTTCGCCATCTACGGCGACAAGCTGTTCATGACGACGCTCGACGCGCACCTGCTGGCGCTCGACCCGAGGGACGGCAAGGTGCTGTGGGACGTTGAACTGGGCGACTTCAAGCTGGGCTACGCCAGCACCGTCGCGCCGCTCATCGTCAAGGGCAAGCTGATTGTCGGCATGGCCGGCGGTGAGTACGCCAACCGCGGGTTCATCGACTCCTACGACCCCGAAACCGGGAAGCGCAACTGGCGCTTCTGGACGATTCCCGCGCCTGGCGAACCCGGCAGCGAAACGTGGCCGGTCGATGTGCTCGAGCGCGGCGGTTCACCCACCTGGGTGACCGGCACCTACGATGCAGACCTCAACACTGTCTACTGGGGCACCGGCAACCCGAACCCCGATTGGGACGGCGACAGCCGCCCGGGCGACAACCTCTACGCGGCGTCGGTCGTGGCGCTCGATCCCGACACGGGCACGCTGAAGTGGCACTTCCAGTACACGCCGCACGACACGCACGACTGGGACGCCAACCAGACGCCGGTGCTGGCCGACCTGACGATCGCCGGTCAGCCGCGCAAGGTGCTGATGCAGGCGAACCGCAACGGCTTCCTCTACGTGCTCGATCGGACCAACGGCACGTTCATCAACGCGTGGCAGTACGGCAACCAGAACTGGGCGTCGGGCTTCACGCCGGCGGGTCGGCCAATCGAAATCCCCGGCCATGTCCCGACCGTCGAGGGCACGGACACCTGCCCGGACTGGTACGGCAACACGAACTTCATGCCGCCGTCGTACGACAAGCAGCGTGGCCTGTTCTTCCTCACGGTTCGTGAAACCTGCGCGAAGTTCATCAAGAAGGACACGCCGGATGCCAACGTCGGCGACCGCACAATGGGCGGCACGGTGGCCCCCGTCGGCGCGCGCACCGGCGCGCTCCGCGCCATCGATCCGCTGACCGGTCAGCGCAAGTGGGAAGTGAAGTACGAAGGACCGGGTTGGGCGGGCGT
>JBKJMH010000123.1:0-4778 GCA_046596625.1 Vicinamibacterales bacterium
TGGCCGGTCCGTCGACGTCGACCAGCACTTCACCACCGACCTGCGCCAGCGTGCGCAGGTGCTGGGGCAACACGACTCTGATGCCGGACATCAGTCGGTGAGGGTCTGCACTTCGACCGACAGGACAGGCGGCAGGTCGCGCGCAATGGCCGACCAGGTATCGCCGCCGTCTGGCGAGGCGTAGACCTGGCCTCCGGTCGTGCCGAAGTAGATACCGCAGGAGTCGAGGCTATCAACCGCCATCGCGTCGCGCAGCACGTTCACGTAGCAGTCGTGCTGAGGCAGACCGTTGGTGAGCGCCTCCCACTCGTTGCCCCCGGAGCGGCTGCGATAGACGCGCAGCTTGCCGTCCGGCGGGTAGTGCTCGGAGTCGCTCTTGATGGGCACCACGTAGATGGTGTTCGGCTCGTGGGCATGGATGTCGATCGGGAAGCCGAAGTCGCTCGGCAGGTTGCCGCTCACCTCGACCCAGTTGTCGCCGGCATCGTCGCTCCGCATCACATCCCAGTGTTTCTGCATGAAGAGGACGTTCGGCCGCGCGCGATGTTGCGCGACGTGATGCACGCAGTGTCCGACTTCGGCCGTCCCATCGGGGATGTGGTTCGAGCGCAGCCCCTGGTTGATCGCCTTCCAGCTCTCGCCCCCGTCGTCGGAGCGGAACGTGCCAGCCGCCGAGATGGCGACGAACAGGCGCTGGGCGTTGGCAGGATCGAGGATGACCGTGTGGACGCACAGCCCACCCGCGCCCGGCGTCCACTTCGCGCCGGAGCCGTGGTTACGCAGGCCGGGCATCTCGTGCCAGCTCGTCGCGCCGTCCGTGGTACGGAACAGCGCGGCGTCTTCTACCCCGGCGTAGACCACGTCGGGGTCGGTCAGCGAAGGCTCGAGGTGCCAGACCCGCTTGAATTCCCACGGATGCGGCGTGCCGTCGTACCACTCGTGGGTGCCAAGGACGCCGTCGTATCCAAACGCGTTGCCCATCGGCGCCCAGGTCTTGCCGCCGTCGTTCGAGCGCTGAATCAGCTGCCCGAACCAGCCGCTGCCCTGCGAGGCATACAGGCGATTGGGGTCGGCTGGCGACCCTTTGAGGTGGTAGAGCTCCCAGCCGCCGAAGAACGGCCCCTGGATATCCCAGTTACTGCGTGCCCCGTCCGCCGTGATGACGAAGGCGCCCTTGCGCGTTCCAACCAGCACTCGCACTGAACTCATTCGGTTCCCTTTCCTGAGCGGGACCCCGCATGGTAGCCCCACTCAGGTTGTCGATCCAGCCTGACCCGAATCGACATAGGCGTCGGCGACGCTACAATCAGGAGTCGCGCCTGTCCCAGACGTCTTCGGAGGCGCCGCCCTGTGCTCATGCCCGATCAGCTTGCGCTCTTCGACACCGAACCAATCGACGAGCCTGATCCGTCGGTGCTCCAGCTCGAACGCACGCACCGGGAGGCTGCGGCAGTGGCCGCCCGCCTGCCGGCCGGCGTGCACTTCGGCACGAGTTCGTGGAGCTTCCCCGGGTGGAAGGGGCTCGTCTACTCCGGCGCACGCACGCAGACGGCGCTGGCGCGCGAGGGGCTGCGCGAGTACGCCACCCACCCACTGCTCACCACCGTCGGGATCGATCGCAGTTACTACGCCCCGATGCCAGCGGCGGATCTGCAGGCGTATGCGACGCAGTTGCCAGACGGCTTCCGCTGCTGCTTCAAGGCCCCGGCGTCGGTCACTGCCGTGTCACTCGGCCATCCGTCTCGTCCCACGCCGAATCCCGACTTTCTGTCGGTCGATCGGCTGGTCGACGACCTGCTCCGTCCCTGCGACGGCGTGTTCCGGCCGCACACCGGACCGATCATCCTGGAGTTCCCGCCGTTCCCGAGCGCGATGCGCCTTGAGCCCGCCGAGTTCCATGCCCGCCTCGACCGCTTCCTGCAGGCGCTGCCATCGGGCTTCGAGTATGCCGTCGAACTGCGCGATGCGCGGCTGCTCACACCGGCCTACAGGGACCTGCTGGGTCGTCACGGCGCGGCGCACACCTACAACTACTGGAGTGCGATGCCCAC
This sequence comes from Vicinamibacterales bacterium, assembly GCA_046596625.1. Lineage (GTDB taxonomy): Bacteria > Acidobacteriota > Vicinamibacteria > Vicinamibacterales > CAVVIG01 > CAVVIG01. The sequence continues at coordinate 2,052 of JBKJMH010000123.1, forward strand.
GCCGGGCGAGCAGGCCGAGCTGCTGCCGCCCGAGGAGTGGCCGTTCAGCGTGGTGCGTCTGTTGCTGCGGCCGGGCACGTGGTACGAGGACCAGCGTGAACGCTTCAAGCCATTCGACCGGCTGGTGGACCCGGATGAGACGATGCGGCGTGATGTCGTGGCGATTGCCCGCCGCGTCGTGAACCGCGGGCGCGGGGTCTTCGTACTGGTGAACAACAAGGCCGAGGGCTCATCGCCGCTCACGGTGATGGCGCTCGCCAGGCGCCTGGCCGACGCGAGCTAGCGCTCGATCATCGACTCGATGGAGTCGGCGTCGAAATCGGCGAGCTGCACCGCGAGGTTGCCCGGATTGGTGGCGTAGAGCATCGCCGTCGGCACGGTCAGCACGCTCTCGCGCACCAGCCGCTCGATTTCACCATCGAACGACTGCATCCCGTCGAGCCCGCCGTCCTTGATGGCGTCGAGCAGCGTCTTGCCTTCCTTCTCGCCCTGCTCGATGTAATCACGCGTGCGCATGGTCGACTTCAGGATCTCGAGCACGGCCACGCGTCCACCTTCCTTGCGCGGAATCAGGCGCTGCGCAACAAAGTAGCGGAACGCGCCGGCCAGCCGGGTCCGCACGACCTGCTGGTCTGCCGCCGGGAACGAGCCGATGATGCGCTCCACAGTCTTGGACGCATCGATGGTGTGCAGGGTGGAGAACACGAGGTGTCCGGTTTCGGCAGCGGTCAGGGCGATTTCCACCGTCTCGCGGTCTCGCATCTCGCCGACGAGGATCACCTTCGGCGCCTGGCGCAGCGCCGCGCGAAGGGCCAGGGCAAAGCTCGGCGTGTCGGCGTGCAACTGGCGCTGATGAATCGTCGCCTTCTTGTGGCTGTGCAGGAACTCGATCGGATCCTCGATGGTGAGAATGTGCTCGGCGCGCGTCTCGTTGATCAGATCGATGATCGCGGCCAGCGTGGACGACTTGCCCGATCCGGTTGGCCCCGTCACGAGGACGATCCCGGTCTTCAGCGCCGCGAGGTCGGACAGCGCCGACGGCAGCTTCAACTCGGCGAGCGTCGGGATGCGCGACGCGATCACGCGCATGACGATGGCGTAGGTGCCCCGCTGCTTGAACGCATTCACACGGAAGCGCGCGCGCGAGGGGACGGAATAGGAAAAGTCCGCCGCGCCGTCGGTGTCGAGCGCGCCGAGTATCTGGGCCGTACCGCCCATGAGGTCGCGCGCAATGCGCGCGGTCATCTCCGGCGTCAGCAGGTCGATGCCGGGCACGGCGACCGGCATCAGCTCTCCGTGCCGTTCCACCTGCGGCGGCCGACCCGGCGAGAAGATCAGGTCGCTGATGCCCTTGCCCGAGTCGAGCAGGACGCTGATCAGCGACGGCGTGTCGATGACCGTGTCGTCGGCGTGAGTGAAGAGGCGCGACTCGAGGGCGGTGCTATCAGCGTCGGCGGCGATGTGCATCGTTCGGGATATCGGCCGGAGGGGCGATTTTCTGTTGCCGACCAGAACTCATCGGTGGGTCCGGCCAGCGTATGCTGTGCCCATGCTTCGAGACCTGCGCACGCGCTGCCGCCGGCACTGGCCCGTGGCGCTCCTGTCGGCGTCATTGCCGCTGGTGCTCCTGATGATGCGGCCGGCTGTGCCCGCCGCGCAGGCCCGCCCGGCCGGGCGGCAGGTACCGACCTTCGCGGTCGATCCGTTCTGGCCCAAAGCGCTGCCCAACCGCTGGATCATCGGGGCGGTGGCCGGTGTCGCCGTCGACGCGCGCGACCACGTGTGGATCGTGCAACGGCCCTCGACGCTCCAGCCGAACGAAACCCGCGCGATCTGGAAGGCTGCTCCGCCGGTGCTCGAGTTCGATCCGGACGGCACGCTGCTGACGTCCTGGGGCGGCCCCGGGCCCGGCTACGAATGGCCGCAGCTCGAACACGGCATCTACATCGACCGCGACGACGTCTGGCTCGGCGCCGGCGGCGACAAGGACTCGCACATCCTGAAGTTTACGCGGCAGGGGAAGTTCCTGCTGCAGATCGGTCACCAGGGTAAGGGTCAGGGCAGCAACGACGTCGAGAACCTTGGGGCGCCGGCAAACGTCACGATCGACCACCCTGCGAACGAGATCTACGTCGCCGACGGCTACGTGAATCACCGCGTCATCGTCTTCGACGCGACAACCGGAGCGTACAAACGGCACTGGGGCGCCTACGGCAACCGGCCCGATGACGGCTGGTTTACGCGGCAGGGCGAGAAGCTGCCTGGCCCGTTCAGCGGCGCGGTACAGAACGAGGTGCGACCCAGCCAGTACGATCCGAACGGTCCGCCCGCACCGCAGTTCCGGATCGTGCATGCCGTGCGCATCTCGAACGACGGCCTCGTCTACGTCTGCGATCGCACCAACGACCGGCTGCAGGTGTTCAGGAAGGACGGCACGTTCGTCCGCGAACAGGTGATTGCGAAAGAGACGTTCGGGAGCGGATCGGTCTGGGACGTCGGCTTTTCCACCGATCCGCAGCAGCAATTTCTCTACATCAACGACGGCACGAACCAGTTGATCTACGTGCTCGACCGTCAGACGCTGCAGGTGGTGAGCACCTTTGGCGGCCACGGCCACTGGGCCGGGCAGTTCTACGGTGCCCACAACCTGGCGGTGAACTCGAAGGGCGATCTGTTCATCACCGAGAGCTACGAAGGCAAGCGGGTGCAGAAATTCCGCTACACGGG
>JBKJMH010000203.1:0-15045 GCA_046596625.1 Vicinamibacterales bacterium
GCGGCCAGCTTCGCATTCGACAGGGCGCAGTACTGCGGACGCGCCGCTGGCAATGTCACCGCGGCGACGGCCACCACCTCGAAGCGCGGCACCACACCAAGCAGGCGTGCCGCCTCGAGCCCCACCTCGTGCCAGGTGGCACAGCCGCTGTTCACGCAGTGATACACGCCAGGCGCCGCGCGGCGTTCGAGCAGTCCGAGCGTTGCCGCTGCGCAGTCGTCGATGTAGGTCGGTGACACCGTCCGGTCGCCGAACACCTTCACCACGTTGCCGTCACGCAGGCCGTTGACGATGGAGGTGAGGCTCCCCTTGTCCGGCCCGCCCGGACCGACCCCGAACAGGCTCTCGACGCGCAGCACGTACGACACCGGCGCATCGGCCGCGAACCATTCGCCGAGCAGCTTCGAGGCGGCGTAGGCGCTGCGCGGATTCGGCGCGTGCTCCTCCGTCATCGGCGCCGTGGCCAGACCATCGAACACGAAGTCGCTGCTGAACTGGACGAGTGCCGCGCCGGCGTCGCGTGCCGCGCACGCCAGCGAGCGCACGGCGAAGGCGTTGGCTTGCAACGCGGCCACGACCTGCGTCTCCGCCGCATCGACGGCATTGAAGCCGGCGCAGTTCACGACGGCGTCCGGCTTCGCACCCGCGATGGCGGCACGCACCGCCGCATCATCCGTGATGTCGAGCGTCGCCCGATCGAATCGGACAACGTCGTGATGCTGCTCGCAGGCATGCACCATCGCCGCGCCCAGTTGCCCCCGTGCTCCGACGACCGCAATGCGCATCAGACCGTGTCCCGCCCCGCGCTGAACGCGCGCATCTTCTCGTCGTCGAAGACACCTTCCCACCGCGCCACGACGGCCGTGGCGATGCAGTTCCCCATGACGTTCACGCCGGTGCGTCCCATGTCGAGCACCTGGTCGATACCCAGCAGGATGGCGGCGCCTTCGAGCGGCAGGCCGAACTGCGTGAGCATGCCGGTGAGCACCACCAGCGCGCCGCGCGGCACGCCGGCCACCCCTTTCGACGCGAGCATGAGCGTGAGCATCATCATCAACTGCTGCCCGACGCTCAACTGCACGCCCGCGAGCTGCGCCACGAACACGCTGGCCAGTGACAGGTAGAGGGTCGTGCCATCGAGATTGAAGCTGTAGCCGGTCGGCAGCACGAAGGCGACGATGTTGCGGGGCACACCGAAGCGCTCCATCACCTCGAGCGCGTCGGGCAGGGCGGCTTCGGAACTGGCCGTGGAGAACGCCAGCATGAACGGCTCGCGGATGGCGCGCGCGAAGGCCAGGAACGGCACGCGGATGATGACCGAGACACCGAACACCACGATCAGCACGAACAGGGCGAGGCCGGCATACATCAGGACGACGAGCTTGCCGAGCGTCAGCAGCACCGCGATGCCCTTGCCGCCGACCGTGGCGCCAATGGCGGCGAATACGCCGACCGGCGCGAACCACATGACGTAATGCGTGACGCGGAACATCGCCTGCGCCACCGACTCCATCACGTCGAACACGGCCTTGCCCTTCGCGCCAATGGCCGCCACGGCCACGCCGAAGAACGTGGCGAAGACCACCACCTGCAGGATGTCGCCGCGCGCCATGGCGTCGATGACCGACGTCGGGAACAGGTGCAGCAGCATGTCCCACACATGCTGTTGCGCCTGCGGCATGGCGGCTACCGTCGTGGTGTCGGCGCCGAGCGGCACCGTCAGCCCCACGCCCGGCTGGAAGACGTTCACGAGCACCAGCCCGATGAGCAGGGCCACGGTCGTCGCCACTTCGAAGTAGATGATCGCCTTCAGGCCGATGCGGCCGAGCGACTTCAGGTCGCCGCTGCCGGCGATGCCAACCACGATCGTCGAGAACAGCAGCGGGGCGACGATCATCTTGATCATCCGCAGGAAGATGTCGGCCAGCGGATGAATGGAAACGGCGAACGTCGGAAAGAGGTAGCCGACAGCGATGCCGAGGAGCAGCCCGATGAAGATGCGCGCCGGGCCGCTGAGGCGCCCGGTCGATTCGACGGGGAGTGCGTCCGGCCGGCTCACCGGCCCGCCCCTGCCGGCGGCGCCGGCCCGTCCGTGCCGATGCATTCGGCGACGGCACGCACCACCGTGCGCTGCTGGTCGAGCGAGAGCTCCGAGTAGATCGGGAGGGCGATCGTCTGGCTCGCCGCGAGTTCGGCGTGCGGAAAAGCGCCACGGGCGTAGCCGAGGCTGGCGAAGCAAGGCTGCAGGTGGAACGGCACCGGATAATAGATCTCGTTGCCGATGCCGCGCGCGTCGAGGAACGCCTTCAGGGCGTCTCGGCGCTGAACGCGCACGATGAACTGGTTGTAGATGTGATAGCTCCCCTGCGGTTCGACTGGCAACACCACACGGTCGAGCAAGCCCGCGTCGCGGAACAGCGTGGCGTAGCGGCGCGCATTCAGCCGGCGCGCCTCGGTCCAGGCGGCAAGGTGCGGCGCCTTCACGCGAAGGATGGCGGCCTGCAGGGCATCACAGCGGAAGTTACCGCCAATGAGGTGGTGGATGTATTTCGGCTCCATGCCGTGCATGCGCAGCAGGTGCGCCTTCTTCGCGAGGGCGGGGTCGTTGGTCGTCACCAGGCCGGCATCGCCGAAGGCACCGAGGTTCTTGCTCGGGAAGAACGAGAAGCAGCCGAACGCACCGATGCCGCCGGCCGGACTGCCCTTGTAGATGGAGCCGATGGCCTGCGCCGCATCCTCGATGATCGGCACGCCTGCCCGCGCGGCGATGGCCACGATTGGGTCCATGTCGGCACAGAGTCCGTAGAGGTGCACCGGCAGCACGGCCTTCGTGCGAGTGGTGATGGCGGCGGCGAGCGCCTGGGGGTCGAGGTTGTAGGTGAGCGGGTCGATGTCGACGAGCACCGGCGTCGCGCCGACGCGGCTGATGGCGCCAGCCGTGGCGAAGAACGAGTAGGTGGTGGTCACGACCTCGTCGCCGGGGCCGATGTCGAGCGCCATGAGCGCCAGCAGCAGCGCGTCGGTGCCGGACGAGACCGCGACGGCATGCTTCACGCCGATGCGCGTGGCCAGTTCGCTCTCGAGCGACGCAATCTCGGGCCCCATGATGAAGCGCTGGCTGTCGCACACGCGCGTGATGGTGGCGAGGATCTGTTCGCGAAGCGGCGCGTACTGCGCCGAGAGGTCGAGCAGCGGGACAGGCGTGGTGGCGCTCATCGGTTCCTATTGTGTCCGCGATCGTGCCGGCCGGGCCGCTCGGCGGGCGTCAGTCCTGCCGCCGCGTTTTCACCGCGGCGCGCGTTTCCCGGTCGGTCTCGCGCTTCTTGATCGTCTCGCGCTTGTCGTAGTCCTTCTTGCCCTTCGCCAACCCGACCTCCACCTTCACGCGGCCGCTCTTGTAGTACATCCGCGTGGGGACGATGGTCATCCCCTTCTCGGTGGTCTTCCCGATCAGCTTTCGGATCTCGTCGCGGTGCATCAGCAGCTTGCGCTGGCGCAGCGGCTCGTGGTCGGCGTAGCCGCGATGCGAGTAGGCGCTGATGTTCACGTTGTACAGCCAGACCTCGCCGCGCTCGATGCGGGCAAAGCTGTCGCGCAGATTCACACGCCCTTCACGGATCGACTTCACCTCGGTCCCGAGCAGGACCATGCCGGCTTCCCAGGTGTCGAGGATGTGGTAGTCGTGAAACGCCTTGCGGTTCTCGGCGATGTTGGTCTGCGCCAGTTCGCGCGCGGTCTTCTCAGCCATGGCAGGTTGTCGTCGGCCGCGAGGGCACGACGACTACGACGATCATTCTAGGTTGGATTGCGGGCGCTGCGTGCCAGCTTTGCCGCCAGCAGCACGGCGGCCACCATGCTGCCGTGGTCGGCCTGGCCCGTTCCCGCAATATCGAACGCTGTGCCGTGGTCGACGGAGGTGCGGATGATCGGCAGGCCGATCGTCACGTTCACTGCCTGGCCGAACGCCAGCAGTTTCACCGGAATGAGGCCCTGGTCGTGGTAGCACGCGATGACCACGTCGACGGCACCGCGCGTGGCGCGCACGAAAACAGTGTCGCCGGGAAACGGACCGGTGACGTCGATGCCGCCGGCCCGGCATTCCGCGATGGCCGGCCCGATCGCGTCGATCTCTTCCCGCCCGAACAGCCCGTGTTCACCGGCGTGCGGATTGAGACCCGCCACGCCGATGCGCGGCTGCGCGAAACCAAAGCGAGGCAGTTCACGAGCCACGAGCCTGATCGTCTCGGCCATGGTCTGGCGCGTGAGCGCCTTCGGCACGTCGGCCAGCGCGATGTGCACGGTCGCCAGCACGACCCGCAGCACATCGGAATGAAACATCATCGCCACGCGGGTGGCACCCGTGAGGTGCGCGAGCAGATCCGTGTGCCCGGCCCAGTGCAACCCGGCCAGCCTGAACGCTTCCTTGTTCACGGGCGCGGTGGTGATGGCGTCCACCACGCCGCTCTGCGCATCCTGCACCGCGCGCAGCAGGACGTCGTATGCGGCCAGGCCGGCTTCGGCCGACAGCACCCCGGGTTCGAAGCGCTGCGTGCCCGGCGGCAGGTAGATGATCGGCTCGCACACGTCGAGCACGCGCGGATCGAGCAGCGCCCTGGCGCAGATCTCAGGGCCGATGCCGGACGGGTCGCCGACGGTGAGTGCGATGCGCGGCTTCATGAACGGCAGCCGCAGGTGCCGGTGGCGCAGCCGCCCGTGCCGCAACCCGAGGGGTTGTCGCAGCCGCCCTCGCTGCCGCAGCCGCCGTGCACCTGTCCGGCGGCGTTCGGCAGTTCGTAGCGCAGGCAGCACTTGAGGCGGCCGCATAGCCCGGACAGCTTCGACGGGTTGAGGCTGAGGTTCTGCTGCCTGGCCATCTTGATCGTCACCGGTTCGAACGACGTGAGGAAGGTGGTGCAGCACAGTGGACGACCGCACGTGCCGTAACCACCGAGAGCTTTCGCTTCATCGCGCACGCCGATCTGGCGCATCTCAATCCGGGTACGGAATTCCGCAGCCAGTTCACGCACGAGGTCGCGAAAATCAACGCGTGTCTCCGCCGTGAAGTAGAAGAGCAGCTTCGAACCGTCGAACGCCTGTTCCACCCTGGTCAGCTTCATCGCCAGCCCGCGCTCGCGAATTTTCAGGAGCGCCAGCCGGTAGGCCTCTGCCTCGCGCTGCTGATCGCGCCGGCGCGCCGCGAGGTCGTCTTGTGAGGCGAGGCGAACCAGACGATGCGAGGGATCGGCCGCTCCGGGCCGCCTCGCCGCCAGTTGCGGAATGGTGGGTGCGACGGTACCCACGGCAGGGCCGTATTCGGTGTCGACGATCACCTGCTCGCCGGCGCGGGGCTGCGAGAACGCAACGTCGTCGATGACGTAACTCTGCACGCGCCCAACGGGGGAGAGCTTCACCGACACGAAGCGCAGCGGCTGCGGCGTCACTTCGGACATGGCTAGAGTTGGAGGACGAGCCAGTCGGCGACCACCTTCGCATTGGCGTAGCGGTCGACAGCCGCCAGTGCGCGGTCGACCGCCATGAACGCGTCGCGGCCGCGGCCCCCACCGAACGGCGACAACCGATCAAGCGCCGGCATGAGATCGCGGTTCGCGAGCGTCGCCACGTCGCCGCCGCTGGCCACCAGTTCGACGTCGCGCAAGAGCGACGACATGGCGCGCAGATAGACCGCGAGTTGATCGCGTTCGCTGATCGACGACGAGCTCTTCGCGACGAGTTCCTTCGCGCTCTCCAGCCGCCGGCGCCCATCGCCGGACGCCGCTGCCTGCACCAGCACCCGAACCGCCACGTCGCGCACGTCCTGATCGTCATCGTCTGTGCCGGCGACTGCCAACGCGGCGCCGATGCTGCCGTCGGCCAGCAGCGCCGCGCGACGCGCCTGCCGCTCGTCGAGCCCGTGCTGCTGCTGCAGGACACTCACGACGTCGTCGGTGGCGAGCGCGCGGAAGCGCAGCAGCGGGCAGCGTGAGCGGACGGTGATGAGCAGGGTGTCCGGGAACGCGGTCACCAGAATGAAGACCGACGAGGGCGGTGGCTCCTCGAGCATCTTGAGCAGCGAATTCTGGGCAGCGGTGTCGAGGCCGTCGGCCGACTCGATGATCGTGACACGGCGGCGCCCCTCGAACGGCTTGTAGCCCGCGCGCTGGATGGCTTCGCGCACGAACTCGATCTTGATGTTGCCCTTGTCGTTCGGTTCGAGGATGAGCACGTCCGGATGGACGCCCCTGGCGATGCGCGTGCAGGCGGCGCAGGTGCCGCAGCCGTCGACCTCGGGCGAATCAGCTGTGCCCGAGGCGACCGGTTTGAGGCAGTTCAGCGCCTGCGCAGCGGCCACGGCCGCCATGCGCTTGCCGATCCCCGAAGGCCCCGCGAAGATGAGGCTCGGTGGCAGCGACTGTCGCGCGATGGACCGCGAGAGCAATCCAACCAGCTTTCGGTGTCCGATGATGGTGCGGAACGGCATGCGGGACCAACCGCTCGCATCGTATCACCGCTCCTTGTCTTTCTTCTTCCCGCGGTCGTCGTCGTCGCCGCCACCAAACACGCGCGACCAGAAGCCTCGCTTCTTCTTCGGTGGCGAGCTCTCTGATGGGGGCTCAGTTGCGGCCGTGCCCGCCGTGGCGGTGGCTGTGGCGGCCGGCGGCAGGCCGGTGTCCTCCATGCGCGCCGCCGGTGGCTTGTCACCGCCCGTGAAGACGGCGGCAATCGAGCCGAAGATGCCGCGCGACGCATGGATGTCGCACGTGGCCGTCGGCACCGTTCCCCGCGCGAAGTACTCGGTGTAGACCATCGACCGCTGCGTCAGCCGGCCGTCGCTGTCGATGACGTCAGCGTGTGCACACCCTTCGGTGGCGAGCTTTCCCGACACCCGGCAGACCGTGGCCGTGACCACGCCGGCCGGCGGCGTCAGCCAGCGCGCCTTGTCGCCCTTGGTGGCCGCTTTCATGAACGACGCCCACACGGGAACGGCGACGTCGGACGCGAAGCCGCCAGGCAGGATCGTCTGTGGTTGGTCGAAGCCCACCCACACGCCGGTCACAAGCGATGGGGTGAACCCGACGAACCAGGCATCGTGGTAGTCGTTCGTCGTACCCGTCTTGCCCGCCGCGGGAAGCGTGAAGCCGAGCGATCGGGCACGGGCGCCGGTGCCGGCGTTGATGACGTCGGCCAGCATGTTCGACATGAGATAGGCCGTGACGTCGCTGATGGCGCGCCTGCCGGTTTCCTCGGCCGCAAACAGCACGCTGCCGTCACGGTCCTCGACGCGCCGAATGAGCACCGGCTTGGGCACGACGCCGTGGTTCGCAAACGCGGCGTAGGCGGCCGTCAACGACTGCAACGTCACCTCGCCAGACCCCAGTGCCAGCGACGGCACGCTCGGCACGTCGCCCACGCCCATCGCCTTGGCGTACTGCACGGTCTTCGGAATGCCCACGTCCTGCAGCAGCCGGACGGCGGCGCGGTTGCTCGAGGTGCGCAGCGCCGTGCGCAGGCTCATCGAGTCGGCAGTGGAGTGTTCGTCTTCCGGCGTCCACGCGCCTTGCAGCGTGTCAATCGGCGCGTTGAGGTTGTCGATCACCGTTGCCGGCGTATAGCCCGCTTCCAGCGCCGCTGCATACACGAACGGCTTGAACGCAGACCCCGGCTGGCGTTTCGCCTGCACGGCACGGTTGAAGTTGCTGACGCCGAAGTTGCGGCCGCCGGTCATCGCCCGCACGTGGCCGGTTTCAGGATCGAGTGCGAGGAGCGCGGCCTGCAGCGTGGGCGCATTGGCCGCCGGCACCTGCTTGCGTCGCCGGGCAACCGCCGCGCGGCGCTCGTCGAGGTCGGCCAGCCCCGCGGCGACAGCCGCATCGGCCGCCAGCTGCATCGGCATGTCGATGGTGGCATAGACGCGCAGTCCACCCTGATAGACCGCTTCCCATCCGAAGCGATCGACCAGTTCGCGGCGCACCTGTTCCTCGAAGTACTGGCCGTGCGGATTTTCCGACCTGAGGATATCCTTCAACACCGGCTTCGATGCCCGCGCGGCCTGACGCGTCGCCGAATCGATGGCGCCGAAATCTTCCATCGCCTGCAGCACAATGTTGCGGCGCGCGACCGCTCGCTCGAGGCTGACGGTTGGCGCGTAGGACGAGGGCGACTTCACGAGACCCGCGAGCAGCGCCGCTTCAGGCACCGACAGCTCGGAGGCGTGCGCGCCGAAAAACCCGCGCGCCGCCGCCTCGACCCCATAGAGGCCGTCGCCGAAGTACACCTTGTTCAAATACATCTCGAGGATCTGATCCTTCGAGTAGAGCTGCTCGATCCGCGCCGCAAGGATCAGCTCCTGCAGCTTGCGACGGTAGGTTTTGTCGGGCGTGAGAAAGCTCTGGCGCGCCAGCTGCTGCGTGATGGTGCTGCCACCCTGCGCGAGCCGGCCGCGGCGGATGTTCGCGAGCATCGCCGACCCGATGCGCACCATGTCGAAGCCGCTGTGGTCGTAGAAACGCTGGTCTTCGATGGCCAGGATGGCCTTGGTGACGTTCGGCGAGATCTCCTTCAGAGGAACGTCGATGCGCTGTTCCTTGAAGATCGTGAACGCGAGACGGTCGTTACGGTCGAAGACGGCGGTCGCCTGGTCCATTTCGCCGATGCGCCGCAGGGCGTCGACGTTCGGCAACCCTCGCCGCAACGACACCACGAACCAGCCGGTCGCCACACACGCCACCAGCAGCAGGGCCGCGGAGGACAGCAGCACCGCGCGCGCGAGCTGCGGGTGGGAGGCTCGGATCTGCTCGAGTTCCTGCTGCCAGGCATTCAGTCGGGAACGCAGTGATTGCACGCGCCGAGCCCTGCAATGGCCGATCCAGCTGTAGCCTCATCGAAATGTCTGGCATTTCGGTTGCAAAGCCTGATGTCAGGAGAACGAGCGGTGCACAAACGACTCGGCGTCGTCCTGATCGCTACACTGTGCCCGGTGGCAGGCTGGACCGCGGGAGCCTGGCATGGGTCGATGTCCGCAGCCGTGGGACCGGTGCCCGCCCCCACCTCCGAAGTCGCCCCGCTACACGAGTCGCCCGCATCGGGCTGGTCTGCCCTTCCGACTCCGCTCATCGACGAACCGCCCAACGACGACCGGCGCGACCTGTACGGCAACGACGTCTCCCCGGCCTTCGCGCGCTACACCCACGACGCCGCAGGGGCGGTTCGCGAAGAGCACTCGCCCGCCACCGAAGTGACTCGCCTCAGTCCGCCCACGAGCTGACACACGTCACCCGGAGCATGTGTCAGACGGCCCGCGGCCCGCTTCCTGCACTGGGCCGTTGCGGAGGGTAATTCGATGCACACAACAATTCGAACGATGGCGGGCTTGCTCGCGTGCACACTGAGCCTCGGTGCCCCGTTCGTCAGCGGGGCCGCGGTGTTGGGCGCCGCGGCAGATGAGGTGACGCTAAAGGGGTGCCTCGTGAGAGGGGAAGGGGACTCGGGCTATCTGCTCACCAACACGCCGGCCGAGCCCGACTGGCAGCGTCCCGAAACGGCGAGGATTGCGCCTGGCGCGGCGGGCACGACCGGCGGGTTCGAATCGATCTTCTACTGGCTCGATGGCGACGACGACCTGAAGGCCAACATCGGACATCAGGTGGAAATCACCGGCGACCTGAAGGGCGACCTCAAGGACGGCGAGATCACCCTCGACCGCAAGGAGCGATGGACCGAGCTGAGGGTGAAGTCGGATGGGAAGTCGATGAAGGCAAACGTCCCCAACGCGTCCGTGTTCGCAGCGCCCGGCGCCGACAAGGACCGGAAGGCCCGCGTGCTGGTGCGCAAGGTCGACGTCGGCAAGGTGAAGATGCTCGCGGCGACCTGCGACGACACCGCCCGTTAGCGAGGCTCCGTCTCGACGCGCGCGGCCTAACGCGACACGCGATACAACTGTGCGCCGCTCTCGTCGATGATGAGTTCGCGGTTCCACCCGTCATTCCAATCAATGCGAATGCTCGGTGGCGCGCCGAGCACCACGACGTAGCCCCGATCGCCCTCGACGCTGGCGTAGACCGTCACGTTGCCGTTGAATGACTGCACGGGTCCACGCGGCGTTCCGGCGTCCATGTGGTCGCCACGCCAGTCATCGGGCAGGGCCGCCCAGCCACGCGAGCGGCAGGTGAACGCCCGCGCCTCGGTAGCACTCGGCGGCAGGGCCTGGAGGCCCGAGGCCACGTGAAAGGTGTCGCCCAGGCTGAAGAGTCGCGCCAGCATCCCCATGGCGAGTTGTCGGCCGCAGTCGAGGTCGTCACGGCGGGGCTCGTCGTTCACCGCCCACCTGCTGACACGCTCCGCGAGTTCGCGCTGCGGGTCGAGGCGCCGCACCCATCCCCAGCCATCGTTCCGCGCGCCGTGTATGGTCAGGAAGTCGCCGTCCTTCATGCGGTCGCTGGCGTCCTGTTCGGCGTGTGTGGAGCCGAGCGAAACGGGGATGTCACCGTGCGTGCGTATGCTGTCGCGCAAGGAACGCAGGAACCCGAGGTCGCCGAGCGCGGCTGCCTGCGTGTCGTGCAGCGGCCACACTTCATTCGCGATCTCGACGAGCGCGCAGGCCGCATGTGAGGCGCAGATCGCGCCGACCTCGCCGGCGATGCGGCGGTAGTCGGCCTCATCAAGGGCGAACGATCTCGTGTCGGCGAAGATGGTGACCTCGAGATAATGACCGTGTCGCTGCGCCAGGTCGAGGGCTGTGGCGAGTGCGGCGAGGCCTTCGTCTGGTGACAGCTGGAAGAGCCATCGGGCCATCAGGAGCACCCGCACACCTCGAGCCGCGCCGAGGCTGTCGAGGAAGACCGCCGCCTCGTTGGCGCGGCCGTGCGCCACCTGCTCGATCAGCCGGAAGCCGGTGACGGCCGTCCAGGGCACCCGCGTCCCCAACTCGTTCACCAGACCGTGGCGCCCCGCCAGCCGCAGCCGTGACAGCCTCGGCGCCTGCTGCGCCTCGAGTTGTGCGGGCGCCGCGGCGGCGTCGCCGGGTGTGCGGATGACGCTCCGGTACGACAGCCACAGCAACACTGCCAGACACACCAAAACCGCGACGGTCCGGAGTGTCGTGACGCGCGGAATGGAAGAGGCTTGGGGGATGCCACTCAACTCGAGAACCCGAGTGAGTGGCGGGGTCGACGGGACTCGAACCCGCGGCCTCCGGCGTGACAGGCCGGCGTTCTAACCAACTGAACTACGACCCCAAGGTGTTCACCTGAATTGCAGATTTCAGAACTCAGAGTTCAGATTGAACAGAACACCGAGTGTAGCAAACCCGACGAGGTTCGCCAACCGGCAATCTGCAATTCCAACGTGTGGTGGGCGGTACAGGGCTCGAACCTGTGACAGCCGGCGTGTAAAGCCGGTGCTCTACCAACTGAGCTAACCGCCCCGGCCCGGTGCTTACGGCGTTCCGGCTGCCTGCCAAAACGCCCCATCATACGCCGCCTTCAGAGACAGCAGCAAGACCGCGAGCACCACGCCGAGCATGGCGCGGTACTCGTGATTGGCCTTCGCCTGCGCCACCGAGAAGCGGCGCGTGGCGGCAGCCGCGTCGCGCGAGCCGGCTTCTCCACGACGATACTGATCGTACTGATCGCCAAACTTCTGCCGCAGGAATGCCTCTTCGCTTCTGATCGCGGCGGTGGTCGTCGCACCCAGGTAGAGCACGATGAGCCCCGCCACCCGCACGCTGCCCGAGGCCAGTGCCAGGCCGATGCCCATGACCGACGAGCCGACGTAGAGCGGATGCGCGAAGTACTGATACGGGCCCGACTGCGTCACTTCACGCGACTTGTTCAGATGACCGGCCGCCCAGATGCGCAGCGCTTCGCCCGCGACGGCGATCGCTCCGCCGACGACGAGCGTCCAACCCGTGGGTCTGGCGAGCACGATGACCAGCACTGCAAACAGGAATCCGAGCGGAACGCGAAGACGCGCCAGCGTCCGGGTTACATCAGCCACGGGTTCGCTCCGCGGCATCCAGCCGCCGTTCGACGGCGTCCAGCACCTCGGCCACGTCGATATCGAGAAGGCACATGCGTTCGAGCGTGCATTGTCGCAGATGGTGGCACTGACAGATCGACGCGCGCGACACCGACACATCGTCCTTGCCAAGGGGCCCGTTGCGTTCGGGACGCGTCGGACCGTAGATGCCGACCAGCGGCGTGCCCATGGCCGACGCGAGATGCGTCGGACCGGTATCGCCGGACACCATCACGGCGGCGGCAGCGGCAAGGGCGACGACGTCGGCAATGGTGGTCTGTGGAGCGAGAAGCGCGGCGCCGTTGGCCT
This sequence comes from Vicinamibacterales bacterium, assembly GCA_046596625.1. GTDB lineage: Bacteria > Acidobacteriota > Vicinamibacteria > Vicinamibacterales > CAVVIG01 > CAVVIG01. Next base: position 12,322 of record JBKJMH010000203.1, read on the forward strand.
TCGCCACGACCTCGTCCGCCAGGGCACGCTCCCCTGGACCCCACAGTACCAGCGAGCGCAGACCGCGGCGCGCGAGCAGTTGCAATGCGAGGGTGGCCAGGCGCGGCGCTGGCCAGCGCTTGTTCGGCCACGCGGCACCGGTGTTGAGCAGCGCGAACGGTCGCGCGACCGCTGCGATGGCCTCCGACACCGCCGCCGATTGCGGCGCCTCCAGCCGGAACTCGGGCGGCCCCGGGGCAACTCCGAGCCGCGTCAGCAACCCGAGATTGATCGTCACGACGTGGCGCGTCTCGGTCGGGTCGAGCGCGCCCGGGCCGCCCGGGTCGTAGCGTTCGGAGTAGAAGAGGCTGGCCGCCGACTCGCGCGCGTAGCGGCGGGCAAAGCCGATGACCCGCCGCGCCCCGGAGAGCCGCGCCAGCACCGCCGACTTCAGCAACCCCTGCAGGTCGAGCGCGATGTCGTACTGCGTCCGGCGCAGCAGGGCGATCGCCGCAGGCAGCGACAGGCCCGGCGCTCCGCCACGGCGGTCGTCGAGAACGATGCGGTGATCGAGGACGGGGACGAGATCGAGAATCTCGCGATGTTTCGCACTGACGAGCCAGTCGAGGCGCGCATCCGGAAACGCACAGCGCAGCGCCACCGCCACCGGTATGGCGTGGACGATGTCGCCGAGCGCGCCGAGTCGAACGATCAGGATCTTCACAGGTGGTGGCCGGCGTGAGCGGCTGCTCCAGCGCGCGTCACGGCTCGGTGCCGGCGATCTTCGCGATCAGCGCCCGTGTGTCGTGGTTCTTCGGGTCGCCGACGATGGCAGTGCGGCCGCCGTAGGAGAGCACCACGCCGCGCTCTGGCACGGTGTCGACCGTGTAGTCGGTCCCCTTGCAGTGCACGTCGGGCTTCAGCAGCAACAGCAGCCGCTCGACTGTGGCATCGCTGAACAGCACCACGTAGCTGACGCCGCGCAGCGCCGCCACGAGTTCCGCACGGTCCTGCTCCGGCTGAACCGGGCGGTCTGGTCCTTTCAACCCGCGCACGGAGGCGTCGGTGTTCACGGCCACAATCAGGCGGTCCGCCTCGGCGGCCGCGCCCTGCAGGTAGCGCACATGTCCGACGTGCAGCAGATCGAAGCAGCCGTTGGCGAACGCGAGTGTCCGCCCCGCTGCCCGCTCCCCTGCCACCGCCGCGGCCAGTTCCGCTTCCGTCAGCACCGTGCCCATCGCGCCTACGCCCCGGCCTCGACGGCAGCTGTCAGTTCGGCCGACGACACCGTCGCCGTCCCACGCTTCATCACCACCACACCGCCGGCATAGTTCGCCAGGCGCGAGGCTTCCTCGAACGATGCACCGGCCGCGAGCGCGCTGGCCAGGGCGGCAATGACGGTATCGCCGGCACCGGTGACGTCGGCCACTTCATCCGACCCGTGAATGGGAATGTGCACCGTTGGCTGCTTCGGCTGGAACAGCGCCATGCCGCGCCCGCCGCGTGTGACGAGCACGGCCTGCATGCCGGTGCGGCGCAGCAGGGTGCGGCCGGCGGTCTCGAGGATGTCGAGGTCGTCGTTGATCGCGATGCCGAGCGCCTGCTCCACTTCCGACTCGTTCGGCGTGCACGCGGTCAGCCCCTTGAAGTCGAGTAAACGATAGCGGCTGTCGACAACGATCGGCACGTTGCGGCGCGGGGTACGTCCCTCGATGGCGCGACGAATGGCCAGCGCCAGATCGGGGGTGACGAGTCCTGAACCGTAGTCCGACAGCAGCACCGCGTCGCACTCGGCCAGCGCCGGAGCCAGCTGCGCCGCGAACGCGTCGCTGACATCGTCGGACAGCGGCCATCCGGTCTCGCGGTCGATGCGCACCACCTGCTGCTTGGCCGAGTGGATGCCGCCTGCGAGGATGCGCGTCTTCACCGGCGTGCGGTAGCGTTTCGCACGAACGACCTGCCGCGTGTCGACGCCCTTCCCGAACGACGCGAGCAGGCGCTTGCCCTGGTCGTCGGTGCCGACCAGGCCGGCGAGCAGAGCGCGAGCGCCGAGCGCCGCCACGTTGTTCGCGGCATTGCCGGCGCCGCCCGGCACCACCTCGGTCGCGTCGTACTTCAGGATGAGGACCGGCGCCTCGCGCGACACCCGCGACACCTCGCCGTAGATGAACTCGTCGGCGATCAGGTCGCCGACGACGAGCACGCGCCGCGAGGGAAAGGCGTTGATGATCGCGGCGAGCCGCGCCGCGCGTTCTGCGTTGGCCATAGCTTCGAAGTCCGTCGTCGGTCTAGCGGTGATTGGCGAGAATCCAGCTTGCAGCCGCCACCAGGTTGTCCACCACCGCATCCGCCTGCATGCCGGCCGGCGGCTTCAGTTCCTCGCCGGCGCCATAGCCGGTGCGCACGAGCACCCCGCGCGCGTGCACGGCGCGGGCAAGGCCGATGTCCACCCATCGATCACCGACCGTGAACGATCGCTCCGGCTCGACGCCCAGATCACGCACCGCCTTGTCCACGAGTGCCCGCCCCGGCTTGCGGCAGTCGCAGCGGATGGCGTACTCGGGTACCCGGCCGTCGGGGTGATGCGGGCAATAGTAATACGCGTCGATGTGCGCCCCGCCTCGCGCCAGCAGATCGGCGATGTGCCGATGGCACCGCTCGACCATGGCCTCGTCGAAGAAGCCGCGCGCCACACCCGACTGGTTGGTCACCATGACGGTGATGATGCCGGCCCGGTTCAGCGCA
>JBKJMH010000319.1:0-30465 GCA_046596625.1 Vicinamibacterales bacterium
GTCCTCGCGCCGCTCGCGCAGCGGCGGCAGCACGATCGGGATGACGTTGATGCGATAGAACAGGTCTTCGCGGAAGCGGCCCTCCGCCACCGCCTTCGCCAGGTCCTGGTTCGTGGCAGCGATGACGCGGATGTCGGCCTGCAATTCCTCGAGGCCACCGACGCGGCGGAAGCGCCGTTCCTGCAGCACCCGCAGCAGCTTCACCTGCATCACGGGGCTCATCTCGCCGATTTCGTCGAGGAAGATGGTGCCCTTCTCGGCAACCTCGATCAGCCCCTTCTTGTTCTGCTCGGCGCCGGTGAACGCGCCACGCATGTGGCCGAACATCTCGGATTCGAGGAGCGCTTCCGGCATGGCGCCGCAATTGAGCGCCACCATCGGCTTGTCGCGCCGCAGCGAATGATAGTGCACCGCCTGCGCCACGAGCCCCTTGCCGGTGCCCGACTCGCCCGTCAGCATGATGGTGCTGCTCGTGCGCGCCACGGTCTCGATCATCTTGAAGACGTCGAGCATCGACTCACTACGCCCGATCATGTTCGAGAACGAGTGTGAGACGCCCAGGGTGCGCTTCAGCAGGATGTTCTCCTGTTTGAGATGGCGGTTCTCCACCTTCTCGCGCACCTTCATCTTCAGCAGATCGATATCGAACGGCTTGCTCAGGTAATCGCAGGCGCCGAGCCGCATCGCCTCGATCGCGGTTTCGGTCGACGCAAAAGCCGTGATCATGATGCCGAGGATGTCGGGGTCGATCTGCTTCGCCGCCCGCAGCACGTCGACGCCGCTCATGTCCGGCATCTTGATGTCGGAGATCAGGAGATCGAACGGACCGCGCTCGAGCGCGGCAACCGCCATGCGGCCATTCTCGGCGAGTGTCACTTCGTAGCCCTCGCGCTTGAGCACGATGGCGAGCATCTGGCGCATCGACGGCTCATCGTCGACCACGAGGATTCTCGGCGCCAGGTGTTCGGCGGCCGCAAGGGTACTGGAGGTGTCGGTGGCGCTCATGTCGTGACTTCCGCTCGCGCCGGCAGGCGCACTGAAAAGGTGGTACCGCTGCCGGGCGTGGAGTCGACCTCGATCGCGCCCTGGTAGTCGGTGACGATGCGATGGACGATGGCGAGACCAAGCCCGCTGCCCCTGGCGAAGGTGCCGTGGAACGGCTGGAACAGCCCTTCGACCGCCTCCGCCGCGATGCCCACGCCGTGGTCCCGCACGGTGATCACCACCTCGGGACCGTCGATCGACGCCCCGAGCAGCAGCGCACCGCCCTCGGGCATCGCCCGGAGTCCGTTGGTGGCGAGGTTCCAGATGATCTGCGTGATCTGCCCCTCGTCGGCGTCGCACCAGATCGGTGCGTCGGGCACCGCCACGTCGACGGTGTGCGACTCGCGCACGTCGGCGCTGTTACGGAGCAGCAACCCGGCGTCCTGCACGACGCGACCCAGATCGAAGCGCGCAATCGCGAAGCGGTGCGGACGCGCGTATTCGAGGAATGACCTGATGGTGGTATTCAGGCGGTCGGACTCGCGCAGCACGATGTCCATGAGCTGCGCCTGCTCCTCGTTCAGCGGCAGGTCGTCGCGCAGGATCTGGATGGACCCGGACATCGACGCCAGCGGATTCCGGATCTCGTGAGCGATGCCCGCCGCCATCTCGCCAACCGCGGCGAGCCGGGACTGCAGCTGTGAGTCGCGCTCGATCCGTTTCACGTCGGTCAGGTCCTGGAAAGTGATGAGAAACCCGGCCGTGCCGTTCGGGGTGTCGACGTGCGTGGCACTGAGCCCCATGTCGATGGCGCGACCGTCGCTGCGCCGGAACTTGAGTTCGAGCCGGCGCGCCCCACTCCGCCCAAGCCCACGCGTGAACGCCTCGGTGAGTTCCGCCGGCAGTTGCAGCACATCGGACACCGGACGTCCGACGACTGTCGCGGCCGACAGGCCGCAGATCCGCTCGGCCGCGTGATTGAACGTGAGCACCTTCTGCGACGGGTCGGTCGTCACCAGGCCGCTCGGCAGGCTGTCGATGACGTTCTGGTTCAGCGCCTGCAGGTCGGCAAGGTCGCTCGACGCGCGTTCGAGGCGGGCGCCGGCGGACCGCACGCTTTCCGCCATCGACCCGCTCAAGAGCGCCACGGCGAGGAAGCCGAACAGGTTCAGCACCACCACGTACTGCGCCGCCGCACGCGTCGGCAGCGAAATCGCACTTGCGACCAGCCAGAGGTCCGGAGCCATGGACGGCGGCAGGTACTGCGTCAGCACGATGCCGACGTAGAGCACACCCGACAGCGTCGCTACCCTCAAGCCGCCGCGACGGAACTGGATGACACTGCCGGCGATGATCGGCAGCGCGTAGAGCGACGAGAAGAAGCTGGTGACGCCGCCGGTGAGGAAGATGAACGCCGACACCACCACGGCGTCACACGCGAGCTGCGCGTCGACGAGCCAGCGCTGCCGCTCGACGTAGCGCAGGCACCAGGCCCACACAATCGTGAGGGCATAGGTGAGCGCAATGAGCCAGAAGAACGGGTGGACGGCAAAGGAGCCCGGCGCCGTGATCTGGGCCAGCGTCGCGCCGCCGAGCAGCAGTGTGCCGATCATCGCCCGAATGGCGATGAGCCAGCCGACCTGCCCCTTGAGGTCCGTCGCCATCACCGCCTAGGTCAGCTTGCTGATCAGGTCGAAGATCGGCAGGTACATCGCGATGACGATGCCGCCGACGACCACGCCGAGAAAGGCGATCATCACCGGTTCGAGCAGGGTGAGCAGGCCGGCGACCGCCGTATCCACTTCGTCCTCGTAGAAGTCGGCGATCTTCGCGAGCATCGTGTCGAGTGCGCCCGTGGTTTCGCCGACACTGATCATCTGGACCACCATCGATGGGAACACGGTCGTCTCGCGCAGCGGCGCAGCAATCGTCTCGCCGCGCTCGATGCTCTTGCGCGTCACCATCACCGCGTCCTCGATGACCGAGTTGCCCGACGTGCGGGCGGTAATCTCGAGGCCGTCGAGAATCGGCACGCCCGAGCTGATGAGCGTGGCCAGCGTCCGGCAGAAGCGCGCGACGGCAATCTTCCGCAGGATGTTGCCGAGGATCGGCATCTTCAGCAGCGTCCCGTCGACCACGCGCTTGCCGCCGTCCGTGACGTAGTAGGTCCGGAATGCCCAGCCGATGGCCACGAACGCCACCGCCATGATCGGGAAGTACGACACCAGCGAGTTACTCATCCAGATGACGACCCGGGTCGGCAGCGGCAGCTCGGCGCCGAGTCCTTCGAACAGTTGCGCGAACGTCGGAATGACCTTCCAGAGAATGACGCCGACCACAAGCGCGGCAATGACGATGACCGCAACCGGGTAGATCATCGCCGACTTCACCTGGCTCTTGAGCTTGACGTTCTTCTCGATGTACGTCGCCAGGCGCTTCAGGATCGTGTCCAGGATGCCGCCGGCCTCGCCCGCCGCCACCATGTTCGTGAACAGATGATCGAACGTCTTCGGATGCTTGCGCATCGCATCGGCCAGCGAGGCGCCGGCTTCCACATCGCTGCGGGTCTGGAGGATGACGGCCGCGAAGTTCTTGTCCTCTTCCTGCGACCCGAGGATGTCGAGACACTGGACCAGCGGCAGGCCCGCGTCAATCATCACCGAGAACTGGCGCGTGAACACCGCGAGGCTCTTGGCCGACGCCCGTTTCCCGGTCTTGCCGGCCGCCTTCGCCGGCGCCGCGCTCTTCACCTTGGCCGGCGTGATCCTGGTGACCATCACCTGCTCACGCCGCAGGGCGGCAACCGCGGCATCCGCCGAGTCGGCTACGCGTTCTCCGCTGATGGTCTGCCCGGCTCGTGTTCGCCCGGAGTATGCAAATGTCGCCATGTCGTCCTCAGTCCTTCTCCAACACGTCCGCTAACGACCGATCGGGCGCACGGGCGTGCCCGCTGCGCGACCGAGGCCCGCGCCGGCGACGACGCCGACACCGCGGTTGATCATTTCCTGTAGTTCGTCCTTGTTCGATGAGCTGCCGAGCGCCGTCTCGATCGTGATGAGCCGCTTCATGTACAGGCTGGCCAGCGACTGATTGGCGGTCTGCATGCCGAGCTTCTCCTGGCCGGTCTGCATGGCGCCGTAGATCTGGTGGACCTTGTCGTCGCGAATCAGGTTCCGGATCGCCGGGGTCGGCACCAGGATCTCCAGTGACGCCACGCGCCCCTTACCGTCGGCCTTGGGCAACAGCGCCTGGCAGACGATCCCCTCGAGCACGAGCGACAGCTGCGTCCGGATCTGCGACTGCTGCCCTGCCGGGAAGATGTCGATGATGCGGTTGATGGTCTGCGCCGCCGAGTTCGTGTGCAGCGTGCCGAACGTGAGGTGCCCCGTCTCGGCAATCTTCAACGCCGCTTCGACCGTCTCGAGGTCGCGCATCTCACCGATGAGGACGATGTCCGGGTCTTCGCGAAGGGCGGCGCGCAACGCGTTAGAGAAGCTGTTCGTGTCGCTGTGCACCTCGCGCTGGTTGACGAGGCAGCCCTTGTGCTGGTGGATGTACTCGATCGGATCCTCGATGGTGAGGATGTGATCGTGGCGTTCGGTATTGATCTTGTCGATCATCGCCGCCAGCGTCGTCGACTTGCCGCTGCCGGTCGGCCCGGTGACCAGCACCAGGCCGCGCGGCCGCTCCGACAGGGTGGCGACCACCTTGGGCAGGCCCAGCTCGTCGAAGCCGCGGACGTTCTCGGGGATGAGACGGTAGACCGCGCCGGTGGCGCCGCGCTGGCTGAACACGTTGCAGCGGAAGCGCGCCAGCCCCTTGATGCCGAAGGAGAAGTCGAGCTCCTGCGTCTCTTCGTAGCGCTTCTTCTGCGCGTCGGTGAGGACGCTGTACACCAGTTGTTTGGTCTCGGACGGGCCGAGGTCGGGCAGCGCCAGCCGCTGCAGGTGACCGTGCACACGGACCTGCGGCGGCGTCGCGGTCGTGATGTGGAGGTCGGACCCGTTCAGTTCGACCAGCGTCTTGAGAAGTTCGGGCAGCGTGGCCATGGACTATTTCACCGTTTCCCTGACGACCTCTTCGATCGTCGTGACACCGTCTTTGACCTTGCGGAGACCGCTCTGACGGAGCGTGATCATCCCTTCGTCGACCGCCTTGCGCCGCAGTTCGATGCCCGAGGCCCCGACGAGAATCAGCTCGCGCAGTTCCTCGCTGATCTCCATCACCTCGTACAGGCCGACGCGCCCCTTGTATCCGGTCTGGTTGCAGCGTTCGCAGCCGGCCCCCTTCAGGGGTGTGACCGAGTTGGCGTCCTCCGCCGAGAAGCCGGCGTGGATCAATGCTGCCGGTGCGTGGGGGAAGGGCTCGGCGCAGTTGCTGCAGATGCGGCGCACGAGGCGCTGCGCGCAGATGAGGTGCACCGAGCTCGCCACCAGGAACGGTTCGATGCCCATGTTCATCAGTCGGTTGACGGTGCTCGGTGCATCGTTGGTGTGCAGCGTCGAGAGCACGAGGTGGCCGGTCAATGCGGCTTTCACGGCGATTTCCGCCGTCTCGAAATCGCGGATTTCACCGACGAGGATGATGTTCGGATCCTGGCGGAGGAACGACCGCAGCGCCGCCGCGAAGTTGAGGCCGATGTTCTCCCGCACCTGCACCTGGTTGATGCCGACGAGGTTGAACTCGACCGGATCCTCCGCGGTCATGATGTTGGTTTCCTGCGTGTTCAACTTCGCGATCGACGAGTAGAGCGTGTTGGTCTTGCCGCTGCCGGTAGGACCGGTCACCAGCACCATGCCCCACGGCCGCTGGATGGCCGTCTCGAACTTCAGCAGCGACTCGGATTCGAAACCGAGGCGGGTCATGTCGAGCATCAGCTTCTCGCGGTCGAGGAGACGCATGACGATCTTCTCGCCGAAGAGCGTCGGCAACACCGAGACGCGAAAATCGATTTCCTTCGGCTGCCCGTTCTCGTTGAAGCGAATCTTGATGCGTCCGTCTTGCGGCAGCCGCTTTTCGGAGATGTCGAGCTTCGACATGATCTTGATGCGCGACGCGATGGCATCGCGGAACTTCATCGGCGGACTCATGATGTTGTAGAGAATCCCGTCGATGCGGTAGCGGACCCGCAGTTCCTTCTCGTACGGCTCGATGTGGATGTCGCTGGCGCCCTTCTGGATGGCCGACATCAGCACCACGTTGACCAGGCGGACGACCGGGGCCTCCTCGCCCTGCCTGGCCAGCGCCTCGGCGCTGATCTCCTGCAGTTCGTCGAGCACCTCGACGTCGTCGGAGAGCGAGAGCGACTCCTGCAGTTCCTCGAGTCCGCGGCTGGCGGCATCGAGTGCGCTCGGCCCGGTCGGCAGCGGCGCCTGCACCACCCTGCCCGCGGTCGGGTAGTACTTCGTGATCGCGTCGACCATCGCCGTTTCCGACGCCACGACCGGCTCGACGTTGTAGCCGGTCATGAACTTGATGTCGTCCATCGCGAAGACGTTGGTCGGGTCCGTCATCGCGATCGTGAGCGTGGCGCCCGATCGACTCAGGGGGATGATTTCGTACTTCTGCGCGGTGTCGGCGGGAATGAGCTTGATGACGCTCTGGTCGATCTCGAACTGCGAGAGGTTGATCGACGGCACGCCGTACTGGCGGCTGAGGAGGGCGGTAATCTCCTCGTCCTTCACCAGGCCGAGGCGTACGAGGTTGTGACCGAGCTTCCCGCCATTGGCCTTCTGATGGTTCAGGGCCTGCTGAAGCTGGTCCGGGGTGATGCGCTTCTCCTTGAGGAGGAGTTCCCCTATGCGGAGGGCCATGTCTCGATCGGCATGCTCATGGGTCGTTCAGAACGACACGCTGACGCTCGAACTCCACCCGGTCACTGACTCGTCGCGTCCCATCGTTCGAGACGCGTTGACGTGAAACGCCCGCGTCAGCGCGACGCTGACGCCAGTACTGACCGCCGGTCGTGATTCCCCGACGGTGTTGGCCGAGGCACCGGCGCGAACGCCCAGGCGTCCCTTCGCGAGCCAGGCCTCGACTCCGGTCGCCACGTGACGAACCTCACCCACCGCCGTGGTGGTCGTGGTGAGGTCGGCATCGGCGGCCACCGTAACTCCCTTGAGCGAGCCGTTCGGAACGCTCAGCACCGCCAGCCCGACGCGCACCTGACGGCCCAGCGTGAGACGGTCGGCGCCCGCGTCGCCAAAGGACGGCTTGAACATGTTCCTCACCGTGAGACCCAGGCGGACATGGCCGAAATTGGCCATCGCCCCGACGTCGACATCAGCCCGGGTCTGCCTGGCCACACCGGCGGCGTCGGCATCATCGAGCGCATCAGTGCCGTCTGGCGAAACGACGACCGCCCCGGCCCGCAACAGCTTCAGCGTCGTCCCGATCACCAGGTGGTCCCCGAGCGACTGCCCCACGGTGGTGCCGAACTGGCTGATGGCCACTGAGCGCACACTGGTCCCACTATTCCGCTGATCTTGTCGGTCTTCTGACGACCCGGCTGTAGTGGGAGGCGGCGCAATTTCACTGATGCGCAGGCGGTAGTAGCTGAGGCCGAGGGCTGGGAATGCGAGAGCCATCGTGTTGAACGTGGTTCTCGCCGCCGGGCCGTCGACGGGGGCGATAACAGGCTCGGTCGTACGCCCGCGTTCGACGACCGCGCTCAGGGAGGTGCCGGTGGCCAGTCCGGCCGGATTCCACCAGCTCGCCGTGGCATCGTCGGCGACCGCCACGAAGGCTCCGGACATACCCTGGGCGCGAACACCGACGTTTTCGAACGTTTGCGCCGAGATATCGGACGCCGTACCGGCCAGCAGCCCGAAGGCCACGCCAACGCACAAGAACTCGCAGATCCGCATATTCCTGAATTATCGGGCGAAAGGGTGCGCGAGGTGAGCCTGGCCGGAGCGCGGCCGCGGGAATGCCCGTGCAACGCGGCAGATATCGCCGTGGCGACGCCGGAACTCGCGTGGTAGCTTAGCCGTCTTAACCGTTAGCGAAACTAACTATCTATCCGCATGCCTTCCGCTGCCACGCGCGATACCGCGCGAGAAATCCTTCGCATCATCCCGCTGGTCATGAGAACCGTGGCCGCGGAGTTGAGAGCCGCCGGCGAGATGCCGGCTCCGGCGCACTTTGCCCTGCTCACGATCCTCGGGAACCAGCCCCGAACGCTCACGGAACTGGCGCTGCTGCAGGGCGTCAGCCTGCCGACCATGTCGAACTCGGTCTCGACGCTGGTGCAGCGAGGCTGGGTGAAGCGCACCTCGCCGGCACGCGACCGCCGCGTGGTGCTGATCGAGGTCACCCCGGTCGGCAAGGCCACGGTCGAGCGCGTGGGGAAGGCGGCCGAGGCACACCTGTCCGAGATGCTCACCGACCTGGCGCCGGCGGCCCGACGCCGCCTGAAGGCAGGGCTGGGCGTCCTGCGCGATGTGTTTTCCGAGGCGCCGGCCACGAAGCCGGAGCGGGCGGCGCGCGCCACCCGGGCGAGAACACCGGCATGAGCTGGTGCGTCCAAAAGTGAAACCCGGTCAGTCTCAAGGCAGCAGACTCCCTGTCCGTCGATTCGGACCGATGTCGCCGTTTTTCTGGAGCGTAGCGTGAACAAGAAGATCCCCATCGTTCTGGCCATCGTCATTCTTGGTGGAGCGGCGGCCGGCGCGAGTTTCTACTTCAGGAAGACTCCCGGACCGACGGTCACCGTCGAAACCATCCGCATCCGCGACCTGGAGGCCATCGTCTCGGCCTCTGGCAAGATCCAGCCCAAGCGCCTGGTCAACATCAGCGCTGACGCCTCCGGACGCGTCGTCGACCTGGCCGTGAACGAAGGCGACCGGGTGACGCGCGGCCAGTTCCTGCTGCAGATCGACCCCAAGTCGCTCCGCACCCGGGTGGACAGTGGCAATGCCTCGCTGCAGGCCGCTGAGGGCTCGCTCGACCAGCAACGCCAGGCCGTGGAAACCGCCCGCGTGCAGCTGGACCAGACCCAGAAGAACCTGGCGCGCCAGCGCGACCTCTGGAATCAGCAACTGACCACGCGCGAGGCGCTCGAGAAGGCGGAGAACGACGTCAAGGCGGCCGAGTCGAGCCTGAGCGAGCGCCAGAAGCAGGTCAACTCGCAGGCCGCACGCATCGGCCAGGAGCGAGCCACGCTCGAGAGCGCCCGCTACGACTTGAGCAAGGTGCGCATCGAGTCGCCCATCGACGGCATCGTCACCCGCCGCAACATCCAGGAAGGCGAAACCGCGGTCATCGGCACCATGAACAACGCCGGCACAGTGCTGCTGACCCTGGCCGACATGTCGATCATCCAGGCCGAGGTTGAGGTCGACGAAACCAACATTCCGAACGTCACCATCGGCCAGCCGGCGAAGGTCACCATCGACGCCCTGCCCGACCGCACCTTCAAGGGGCACGTCAGCGAAATCGGGAACAGCCCGATTCAGGCCGCCGCCGGCAGCCCCGCAGCTACGCAAGCCACGAACTTCAAGGTCGTCGTCATGCTCGACGAGCCAATTCCGGACGTTCGGCCCGGCTTCACCTGCACGGCCGATATCACCACGGCGACCCGCGCCAACGTTACGGCCGTGCCGATCCCCGCGGTGGCGGTGCGCGAACTGACCTACGACGCCGCCGGTCAGGTGGTGAAACCGCCCAGGGAGACGAAGAAGCGCAAGCCGACCGATCCGCCTCCGCCCGTGCCGGAACTGCTGCCGGGCCAGACGCGGAAGGAAGTAGAAGGCGTCTTCGTGCGCCGCGGGGCGGTGACTGCATTCGTGCCGATCGGGCTGGGCATCTCGGGCGACCGCTACTTCGAGGTGTTGCAGGGGCTGAAGGCCGGCGACGAAGTCGTCACGGGCCCGTACAACTCGGTCCGCAACCTCGGCGACGGCGACGACATCACTGTCGACGAACCGAAGACCACCGCACCAGGCAAGTAGAGGGCGGGACGCGTGAACAAGATTCTGGAATCCGCGGGCATCGCCCTCGACGCCATCTGGGCGTCCAAGCTCAGGTCGCTGATGACCGTGCTGGGCAACATCGTGGCGGTGACATCCATCATTGCCGTGGTGTCGCTCATCCAGGGGCTGAACGCGTCGGTCACCGCCGCCATCATGAACCAGGCTGGCGCCGACTCCTTCAGTGTCCAGCAGTTCCCGGTCACCCGCAGCGACGATGAGTTCGATGCGGTGCGGGGCAATCCGCGCATCACGCTGCAGGACGCCCGGGCCATCCGCCGCTACAGCGTCCGGGTGACGGCCGTGATGGCCGAGGCCACCGGCAACGGCCGCGTCAGCTATCACGACAAGTCGATCGACAGCACCCGGGTGCTCGGCGTCTCCGCGGACTACATCGAGTTCTCGACGTTCGACGCGGAGCGCGGGCGACTGATGAGCCCAACCGAGGTCACCACCTCACGTCCGGTCGCCGTGCTCGGGTGGCAGACGGCCGATCGGCTCTTCGGGGCGACAGTCGATCCGCTCGACAAGGTGATTCAGGTCGAAGGCATTCACTTCCGCATCGTCGGTGTCAGCGCCAAGCGTGGTTCCATCCTGGGACAGTCTCAGGACGAGTTCGTCGTCCTGCCCCTCGGCCAGTTCCAGCAGCTGTTCGGGTCGCGCCGGTCGCTGTCGCTCACGGTGAAGCCGCGCGATGTCGCCGACCTGCCTGCGGTGATGGACGATGCCACCATCGCGATGCGGACCTCCCGCGGGCTCAAGCCGAAGCAGGCCGACAACTTCGGGATGTTCACCTCGGACACGATTCTCGACATCTACCACCAGGCCACCAACGGCATCTTCGCGGTACTCGTCGGCGTCGTCGCCCTGTCGCTGGTCGTCGGCGGCATCGTCATCATGAACATCATGCTCATGGTGGTGAGCGAACGGACGCGCGAGATCGGGCTGCGCAAGGCGCTGGGCGCCAGGCGCGCCGACATCATGGCGCAGATGCTCACCGAGAGCGTCGTGCTGTCGGTGTTCGGCGGCGTCATCGGCACGATGTTCGGCGCCGGCATCGCCACGACCATCGCCAGGTTCACGCCGATTCCCGCCTCGGTGGAACTGTGGTCGGTGGCGCTGGGGATCGGCATCACCGCCCTCGTCGGCCTCTTCTTCGGTCTCTATCCGGCATCGCGAGCCGCACGGCTCGACCCCATCGAGGCACTTCGCCGTGAATAGACTTGCAGCAGCGCGCCGCGCGCATTCACGCGCGGCAGGCCCATCGTCCATCGCCCATCGCAGATGGCCAGCCGGGAGTGTGTCGCCATGCGCCTGACCCTCTTCGGCGAGATCATCACGATGGCGCTCGACACGGTGCGCACCAACAAGATGCGCTCGGCGCTGACCGTACTGGGTGTGGTCATTGGCATCACGTCGATCGTCGGGATGACCTCGATGATCCGCGGCTTCGACCAGTCGCTGCGCGAGATGATCGGCGCGATCGGTCCCAACACGATCTTCGTCCAGCGCTTCGGCGTGACGAGCTTCGCCAGCGGCGGCGAGATTCGCGACCTGCTGAAGCGCCCGAACCTCACCATCTCCGACGCGCGGGCGCTCGAGCAGCAGACCGACACGATTCAACTCGTCGACATCCAGCTTGGCGCCGGCGGCCCGCCGACGCAGCGCCGCGTCTTCTACCGCGATCTGCGCACCAGGCCGGTGGTGGTGTTCGGCACGACCGAGAATTTCGCCGAAGGCACGAAGATCCCGATGATTGCCGGGCGGTTCTTCAACGGCACCGAAGTGCAATACCGCAAGAACGTCGCGGTCATCGGCAACTCACCGCACGAACTGCTGTTCGGGGCGAGCGGCACCGACCCGATCGGCAAGTTCATCCGCATCGGCTCGGAGCGGTTCGAGGTCGTCGGTGTGTTCGACAGGCGGCCGGCGGCCGGCGGTTTCAACCTGGGGCAGGACGACTTCGTCGTCATCCCCTACACGGCCTACCAGCGCATCTTCGGACTCAATGCCGTCCGCGTCGCCCGCAATGCGACCTTCATGCCGATCCAGATTGCGCTCGTTCCGCGCGAAGGGGTGACGCAGGCGGACGCGATGGCCGACGTCGAGCGCGTCATGCGCATCCGCCACGGATTGCGGCTGACCGAGCCGAACGACTTCGATGTGCTCACCCAGGACGCGTTCCTGAAGCTCTGGGACCAGATCAGCCAGGGCACGTTCTTCGCGCTGATCGTCATCTCCTCGATCGCGCTGATGGTGGGCGGCATCGGGGTCATGGCGATCATGTCGATTTCGGTCACCGAGCGGACGCGTGAGATCGGCGTGCGCAAGGCGCTCGGCGCCCGCCGCTCAGAAATCCTGTTCCAGTTCCTCATGGAAGCGGCGTTCCTGACGTCCCTCGGCGGCATCATCGGCATCGGCCTTGGCAGCGGACTCGGGTGGCTGGTGCACGTCGTGTCGGGCTTCCCGATCTCGCTCCCCTGGTGGTCGTTCGCCATCGGCCTGGGCTTCTCGGCCTCGGTGGGCATCTTCTTCGGCATGTGGCCCGCCGTGAAGGCGTCGCGCCTCGATCCTATCGAAGCTTTGCGCTACGAATAGCGCGACGGGGGTATGATTCGCCTCACATCAGGCCCCTCCCATCAGCGGCCTGGGGGAGAAACTCCCATGAAGGTTTACGACGCCGGCACCATACGGAACGTCGCGCTCGTCGGGCACACCGGCTCAGGCAAGACGCAGTTGGCGTCCGCCATCCTCGCAGACGCGGGCATGGTCAACCGATTCGGCAAGGTGGACGACGGCACGACGGTCACTGACTTCGACGACGAAGAGATCGCTCGCAAGCACACGCTCTCGGCCAGCCTCTCCTACGCCGAGTGGAACACCCACAAGATCAACATCATCGATACGCCGGGCATCGGCAATTTCCTCAGCGATGCGCGGGCAGCCCTGCACGTGTCCGACGCCGCGGTGGTCGTCGTCGACGGCGTCGCCGGCGTGATGGTGCAGACCGAAAAGGTGTGGGCGGCCGCCGAGGAGTTGAAGCTGCCGCGCCTCATCGTGGTGAACCGCCTCGACCGCGAGCGCGCCAGCCTGGAGCGCTCGCTGCAATCGCTGCGCGAGTCCTGCAGCCGGTCGATCATCCCGTTGCAGCTGCCCATCGGTGAGGAGAAGGGCTTCACCGGTGTCATCGACCTGCTGACTCGCAAGGCGTTCATCTACAAGGGCGGCGAGAAGGGCGAGTTCAGCCAGGCACCAATTCCCGCGGCGCTGGTGACGGCGGCGGAGCACGCGCGCGAGTTGCTCATCGAGATGGTGGCGGAGTCAGATGAGACGTTGATGGAGCACTTCTTCGAGGCCGGCACCCTGACCGACGAAGAGCTGCTGTCCGGGTTGAGGGCGGCGACGGCGGCCGGGACGCTGTTCCCCCTTGTCTGCACCTCCGCGACGCTGAACATCGGCATTCCGCAGCTGCTCGACGCCATCATCACCACGCTGCCCTCCCCGGCCGAGCGGCCGTTCAACGTCGTCGGCGAAGACGGCGTTGCGGCCTCACGCGCGGCCGACGACAAGGCGCCGCTGTCGGCGTTCGTCTGGAAGACGATCGCCGATCCGTTCGCCGGGCGCATCACCATGTTCCGGGTGGTGTCGGGAACGCTGAAGGCCGATTCCTCGGTGCACAACAAGACGCGCGACGTCGCGGAGCGTGTCGGCAGCCTGCAGCTGCTGCAGGGCAAGACGCCGGCGCCGGTCGCCGAGATCAGGGCGGGCGACCTCGGCACCGTCGCGAAGCTGAAGGACACGCTCACGAACGACACGCTGGGTGACAAGGGCGGTGGCGGCAGCTATCCGCCGATCCGGTTCCCGGAACCCGTGCTGTCGTACGCGATCGAGCCGAAGAGCCGCGGCGACGAGGACAAGATCAACCAGGCCATGCACCGCCTGGAAGAGGAAGACCCGTCGATTCGATACAGCCGCGATCCGCAGACGATGGAGCTGCTGCTGTCGGGGCAGGGCCAGATGCACATCGAAGTGACGGTGGCGAAACTGAAGCGCCGCTTCGGCGTGGACGTCCTGCTGAAACCGCCGCACATTGCCTATCGCGAGACCATCAAGGCGTCGACCGAGGCACATGGCCGCCACAAGAAGCAGACGGGCGGTCACGGGCAATTTGGCGACTGCAAAATCAGGGTCGAGCCGCTGCCGCGCGGCAGCGACTTCGAATTCGTCGACGACATCTTCGGTGGCTCCATCCCACGCCAGTACATCCCGGCCGTCGAGAAGGGCATACAGGAGACGCGCGTGCGCGGCTCCCTGGCTGGGTTCCCGATGGTCGACTTCCGGGTGACCGTGTTCGACGGGTCGTATCACGACGTCGACTCGAACGAACTGTCGTTCAAGATGGCGGGGCGCCTGGCGTTCAAGGATGCGATGACGCGGGCGAGGCCGACCATCCTCGAGCCGATCATGAACGTCGAGGTCTACGCCCCATCCGACTTCGCGGGCGATCTCATGGGCGACCTGAATGGCCGCCGCGGGCGCATTGCGGGGATGGACACACGAGGCCTCGTGACCGTCATCAAGGCACAGGTGCCGATGGCTGAGATGCTGACCTACGAACAGCACCTCACGTCGGCCACTGGCGGCCGGGGGTCGTACCATATGGAGCACTCGCACTATGACGAGGTGCCGTCGCACCTGCAGGCGAAGATTGTGGCCACGGCCAGGGCCGAGCGCGCCGGCGTCGAGGTCGAGGACGCGTAGGGGAAGTCACGAGTCACGAGTCACGAGTCACAAGTTGACGCTGAACGAGAAAAGCCCCGCTGGTGCGAGGCACCGCGGGGCTTTTTGTATTGTACAGAGGGCCTGGAGCCAGTAGCCCGGAGTCCGGGGCCTGAAGCCTGATCTTAGCTGCCGCCGGCCTTGCGCGGGGTGGTGGACTTGCGCACCGACCCACGATTCGGCTTCGGCGCCTTGGTCTTCTGCGCGTCGCCGTCGCCCTTCTTGCCACCGCGGATGCGATCCGCCGCGGCCCTGAGGCGGCCGCCGACCGTCTTCGGCTTCGGCGCGTCCTGCGTGCCTTCGGCGTCGACGTGTGCGTTCGGGTTGAACTCGCTGCCGACCAGTTCGATCTGGGCGGTTTCGGCGCCATCACCCTTGCGGCTGCCAATGCGCAGGATGCGGGTGTAACCGCCGGGACGAGCCTGGAAACGGGGCGCCAGATCATCGAACAACTTGCTGACCACCGCGCGGTCCTGAATGTCCCGCATCACGAGACGCCGGGCATTGAGCGCCTTGAGGTTGGTGTCGCCGGCAGCAACGCCGCGCTTGGCGATCGTGATCAGGCGTTCCACGAAGGGCCGCAGTTCCTTGGCCTTGGGGACCGTCGTCACGATGTGCTCGTGCCGGAGAAGCGACGTGGCCTGGTTCCGGATCATCGCCATGCGATGTTCGGTGACGCGGCCCAGCTTGCGGTGTGCTACTCGGTGTCTCATTGTTCGTGTCCTAGTCCTGCCCGGCCGCCTGGTCGACGCGCATGCCGAGGCTCAGGCCCATCGTGTGCAGGATTTCCTTGATCTCGTTCAGGCTCTTGCGCCCGAAGTTCTTGGTCTTGAGCATCTCGGCTTCCGTCTTCTGCACCAGTTCGCGAATCGTGCGGATATTCGCGTTCTTGAGGCAGTTGTAGGAGCGGACCGAGAGTTCGAGTTCCTCGACCGACTTGTCGAGGTTCTCGTTGCCGATGCCGCTGCGCGGCATGTCACCCGCCACCTCGGACTGGGGCTCGATGCCCTCTTCGAGGTTGATGAAGATGTTCAGATGATCGCGAATCAGCTTCGCGGAGAGCGACACGGCGTCGCGGGGCGTGATCGACCCGTTGGTCCACACGTCGACGGTCAGCTTGTCGTAGTCGGTGGTCTGTCCAAGGCGCGCGGCCTCGACCAGGTAGTTCACCTTCTTGATCGGCGAGTGGACCGAGTCGATCGGGATCCAGCCGATGCCGAGGTCCTCGTCGAAGTTCTTGTCCGCCGCGACGTAGCCGCGACCGCGGCGCATGCGCATCTCCATGTGGAGGCTGCCGCCCTCGGACACCGTCGCAATGTGTGCCTCCGGCTCGAGGATCTCGACGTCGGCGTCGGCCTGGATGTCCTTGGCCTTGACTTCACCCGGCTTGTCGACGCGGATGACCAGCGTCTTGGTCGAGTCGACGTGGAGCTTCAGCGGTATCTGCTTCAGGTTGAGGATGATGTCGGTCGCGTCTTCGACGACTCCAGGGATCGGCGAGAACTCGTGCTGCACGCCATCGATCTTCACCGCGGTGATCGCCGCGCCCTCGATCGAGGAGAGCAGCACGCGCCGCAGGGCGTTGCCGATGGTCGTGCCGAAGCCGCGTTCGAACGGCTGGGCGTAGAAACGGCCGAATCGGTCGGTGAGCGTCTCACGCTCGAACTCGAGGCGCTTCGGGCGCTGAAAACCTTTCCAGAGCATGTGATGTCCTTTCGCTGACGGGCCCGCAGACGGGCCTCCAGACCTGCAAGTGACCATCGACCTCACGCCGCAGGTCTGTGTAAGGCTGCGGGCCGATGGGTGGCGAGGCGGCCAACGGATGAGGGCCGCCAGGCGGACTCTGGGCTCTGGGCTTCAGGCTCTGGGCCGCGCCTGCAATGGACGCCGCCCGGAGCCAGGAGCCTAAAGCCAGGAGCCTTTTACTTCGAATAGAGTTCGACGATGAGCTGTTCCTGCACGGGCAGGTTGATCTGCTCGCGGGTCGGGACCGACACCACGCGACCCGCGAGGGCCGCGCCGTCGAAGGAGAGCCACTCCGGAATGCCGCGGCCCTTGACCTCCTGCATCGCATGCTCGATGGTCGTGTTCTTCTGGCTGCGGCCGAGAA
The DNA here is from genome assembly GCA_046596625.1 of Vicinamibacterales bacterium. Taxonomy (GTDB): domain Bacteria; phylum Acidobacteriota; class Vicinamibacteria; order Vicinamibacterales; family CAVVIG01; genus CAVVIG01. The sequence goes on from JBKJMH010000319.1 coordinate 16,843, forward strand.
TCGTCACCGCGTCGCCCTGCTTCACCTGGTAGGACGGGATGTCGACCTTCTTGCCGTTGATCAGGAAGTGACCGTGGCGAACCAGCTGGCGCGCCTGCGAACGTGACGTCGAGAGGCCCAGACGGTAGATCACGTTGTCCAGACGACGCTCGAGCAGCTGCAGCAGGGTGACGCCTGTGATGCCGCGCGTGCGCTCCGCTTCCTCGAAGTAGCCGCGGAACTGGTCCTCGAGCACGCCGTAGATACGCTTGACCTTCTGCTTCTCGCGGAGCTGCAGGCCGTAGCCGGCAAGCTTCGCCTTGCGGGTCTTGCCGTGCTGGCCGGGCGCGAAGTTACGCTTCTCGATCCCGCACTTCTCCGTGTAGCAGCGCTCGCCCTTCAGGAAGAGCTTCATGCCTTCACGGCGGCACAGGCGGCAGACAGGTCCGATGTAACGAGCCATTCAATCAACCTCTAAGAGAACATCGCAGTTGGCGAATCGGCGACGACGGCGGCGGCGGAAGCCGCCACTCGGTCGGCGCAGCACCGATTCACCAGATCACCAACTGGTAAACGTCAGACGCGGCGGCGCTTCGACGGGCGGCAGCCGTTGTGCGGGATGGGCGTAACGTCGCGGATCGACTTTACTTCGATGCCGATCGTCTGCAGCGCTCGGATGGCGGACTCACGCCCGGAGCCGGGCCCCTTCACGCGCACCTCCAGCGAACGCATGCCGACCGTCTTCGCCACGTTGCCGGCCGCCATCGCGGCCTGGGTCGCTGCGTACGGAGTGCCCTTGCGGGAGCCCTTGAAACCGATGCCGCCGGCGCTCGACCAGGCGACCACGTTCCCCTCGGTGTCGGTAATCGTCACGGTCGTGTTGTTGAACGACGCGTGGATGTGCGCAAGACCGTGGTGAACGACGCGCTTTTCGCCGCGCTTCTTGAAGGTTTTCTTGGGCTTGCCGGCCGCCTTCTTTTCAGGTGTGGCGCCTTCGGCTGCTTCAGTCTTTGCCATAGCTAATCTCTAATCTGCAATCTGAAATCTGCGATCTGCAATGCAGATGGCTAGACGGTCTTCTTCTTGGCAATCGCACCCTTGCGCGGACCCTTGCGCGTGCGGGCGTTGGTCTTGGTGCGCTGGCCACGAACCGGCAGGCCGCGACGATGGCGGAGGCCGCGATAGCTGCCGATCTCCATCAGCCGCTTGATATTCAGCGAGATCTCCTTGCGGAGATCGCCTTCGACGCGCCCCTGCTCTTCGATGACGCGGCTGATCTTGCGCACGTCGTCTTCGGAGAGGTCCTTGACGCGGATGTCCCCCGCCACTTCGGCTTCCTTCAGGATTTCCGTCGCGCGGAAACGTCCGATGCCAAAGATGTACGTGAGACCGATTTCAACCCGCTTGGTGCGCGGAAGATCGACGCCTGCAATACGTGCCATATGCCCTTTGTCCTTAGCCCTGCCGCTGCTTGTGCTTCTGATTGGCGCAGATCACCCGAACCACGCCGCGGCGACGGACGATCTTGCACTTGTCGCAAATGCGCTTGACCGATGCTCGAACCTTCATTATCTGATCCTTGTCAGGCCCCGGGCTTCTGGCTCCGAAGTCCTACGCAATCTTCTCAACTATCCGCCCTCGCCCGCGACCGACGGGTGAGAGCTCCAGGCGCACCCTGTCTCCCACCAGCACGCGGACAAAATTTCTGTCCAGCCGGTCGGCAATGTGCGCCGTGACCAGAGCGCCTCCGTCGAGCTTGACACGGTACAGCGCGTGCGGCAGCTGCTCGACGACGACGCCAGCTATCTCCGTGCGGCGACCGGCATCTCTCTCGCCGTCAGAATCCATGGTCCGTCCGCCGTGACCGCCACCGTATGCTCGAAATGCGCCGACAGGCTCCGGTCGCGTGTGACCGCGGTCCAGCCGTCCGACAATACCTTCACCTGCGGCTTCCCCGCGTTCACCATCGGCTCGATGGCGAGAACCATGCCCTCGGCCAGTCGCGGGCCCCGTCCAGGCTCCCCGTAATTGGGCACCTGTGGCTCCTCGTGCATCTCCTGGCCGATGCCGTGGCCAACGAACTCGCGGACCACCGAGAAGCCGTGGGCTTCCACGTGCTTCTGGACCGCGTGACCAATGTCCGAAATCCGGCCGCCCGGCTTCACCACCTCGATCGCCTTGTACAGCGACTCTTCGGTGACCCGAAGCAGCCCAGCCGCGTTCTCGGAAATCGGACCGACCGCCAACGTGACCGCCGAATCGCCAAAGTAGCCGTTCAGCGCCGCGCCGACATCGATCGAAATGACGTCGCCCTCGTTCAGCACGCGGGTGCCCGACGGGATGCCATGAATCACCTCGTCGTTGACCGACGCGCAGATGGTTGCCGGGTAGCCGTGATAGCCCTTGAACGCCGGAGTCGCCCCGGCGTCGAGGATCAGCCCCTCAGCGATCGCATCGAGATCGGCCGTGGTGACCCCTGGGGCCACCTTCGCCGCGAGCGCCGTGAGCACTTGGCCCACCAGCTTGCCCGCCGCTCGCATCTTCTCGAGTTCCACCAGGGACCGGCACACAATCACAACGCTGACCCGTCTACCACCACGCTTTTAGCCGAATCCACCGAGTCAACGAGCGCCGCGGCCACCACATTCGGGTCCTGCGCGCCGTTCACCGCCCGGAACGTCGGCCGGCCCTGGTAGTACGCCACCAGAGGAGCCGTGTTCGCGTGGTAGATCTTCAACCGCTCGAGCACCACCGACATGTTGTCGTCGGTCCTCTGCGTCAGTATCCCGCCGCACTTGCTGCAGATGAGCGTCTCGATGGCCTTCGCATCGGACGGGTCGGCATTCGACCCGCACCTGGTACAGACCATCCGCGACCCCAGACGCCGGACCAGTTCCGACTCGGGGACGACGATGTCAATCACGATGAGCGGCGACCGTCCGACCATGACATGGTCGAGCGATCGGGCCTGCGCCACCGTTCTCGGGAAGCCATCCAGTATAAACCCGCTTCTCGCGTCATCGCGATTGATGCGGTCCTGGACGATTCCGATCATCACCTCGTCGCTCACGAGCTCGCCGCGATCCATGATCGCTTTGGCTCGACGTCCGACTCCGGTGCCGGCTTTGACCGCTTCGCGGAGCATGTCGCCGGTTGAAATCTTCGGAATACCCTTCAGCTTCGCAAACCGTTCGGCCTGCGTGCCCTTACCTGCCCCTGGGGGGCCGAGCATAATCAGGTTCAGCGCCATCGCTTTGTACCCGCGGGCCTCGACTCCCGCTGGCGACGCCCGCACGTGAGCGCGTCGCGGTTCACGAACGTTTACGCCCGGCGGCCCCGAATGCGCGTCTTCTTCATGAAGCCGTCGTAGTGGCGCATAATCAGCTGGCTCTCGACCTGTTGCACGGTGTCCATTGCAACACCCACGACAATCAGGAGCGAGGTGCCGCCGAAGTAGAACTGGACGCCCAGCCCTTCCGTGATGAACCGCGGAAGGGCGGCATCAAGCCAGCCGCCGATGAACGGAATCGGCTCGACCTTGAACCCGCTCAGCAGAAACTGCGGCAGGATGGCGATCACCGCCAAGTAGAGCGCGCCAGCCAGCGTGATGCGGGCCAGAATCGTGTCGATGTACTCGGCCGTCCGCTTACCGGGGCGGATGCCTGGGATGAAGCCACCGTACTTGCGCATGTTCTCGGCGACATCATCAGGATTGAAGATGATGGCGGTGTAGAAGTATGCGAAAAACACGATGCCTGCCACGAACAGCAGGTTGTAGAGCGGCATCCCCAGACCCAGCTGTGTCACCAGGGCATCGGCGAACCGATTCCCCTGGAACATCTGCGCGAACGTCGCAGGGAAGGCGAGGATGGACGAGGCGAAAATCACCGGGATGACGCCGCCGGTATTCACCTTGAGCGGGATATGCGTGCTCGAGCCGCCATACATCCGGCGACCGACCACACGCTTGGCGTACTGAACCGTGACGCGACGGTGCCCGCGTTCCACGAAGATGATGGCGGCAATGATGCCGGCCATCAACACGACCAGCAGCAGCATCGAGAAGAGCCCAAGCTGGCCGGTGCGAATCTGGTCGATCGTCTGGATGACGGCGCGCGGGAATCCGACCACGATGCCCGCGAAGATGATGAGCGACATGCCGTTCCCGATGCCGCGCTCGGTGATCTGCTCACCCAGCCACATGATGAACGACGTGCCGGTCGTCAGCGTCAGGACGGTCATCAGCCGGAAGCCGAGCCCGGGATTGTAGACCAGGGGTAGGCCGCCGGTGACGTTCGTCTGGCGCTCGAGGAAGATGGCAATGCCCAGGGCCTGGACGATGGCCAGCACGATCGTGCCGTAGCGGGTGTACTGGGTGATCTTGCGACGCCCCAGTTCACCTTCCTTGGACATCTTCTCGAGATACGGCCAGACCACCGTCAACAGCTGCAGGATGATCGACGCGCTGATATACGGCATGATGCCGAGCGCGAAGATCGTGACCCGCGACAGGTTCCCACCGGAGAACATGTCGTACATGCCGAACATTTGATTCTGCATCTGCTGCGCGAGCTCGGCCAGTGCGGCCGTGTTCACGCCCGGGGTCGGGATGTGATGCCCAATCCGGTAGACGCCAAGCATCCCAAGGGTGAACAACACCCGGTTGCGCAGGTCCGAGACGGCGAAGATGTTCTTGAGGCTATTTTCCATTGGCTGCAATCCGGGGCGGGAATCACTCCCGCCCGCCTGTTATGCGAGCGCCTCTACCTGACCGCCAGCGGCGGCAATCTTCTCCGCCGCCTTCCCGCTGAACTTGTGCGCCTTGATGGTGAGCGCCTTGCTCACCTCGCCGCGCGCCAGCACCTTGATCGGGCTGTTGCCCGTCACGAGTCCAGCCGCCACGAGCGCCTCGGGCGTGATGACCGCACCGGCCTCGAACCGCTCCACGAGCGTGTCGATGTTGACGACCTCGAACTCGATGCGGAACGGGTTGTGGAACCCGCGCTTCGGGATGCGGCGGTGCAGCGGCATCTGGCCGCCTTCGAACCCACGCTTGAACGTGAAGCCCGAACGCGACTTGGCGCCCTTGTGGCCACGGCCGGCCGTGTGGCCGTTGCCGGAGCCCTGACCGCGGCCGACCCGCTTCTTCGAGTGCTTGGCGCCCTTTGGCGGTTTGAGATTGGAGAGATCCATGACTGCTACTCCTGAACCGTGACCATGTGCCGGATCTTGTGCAGCATCCCGCGAACCTGGACGGTGTCCTTCACTTCGACCGTGTGACGGATGCGGCGGAGGCCGAGGCCTCGCAGCACTTCACCCTGTGTCCTGTTGAAGCCGATTGGGCTCTTGACGAGGGTCACCTTCAGCGAGCCGGTGCCCTTCGAGTCTGTACGTTGGTTGGCCATGATTTGCTTCCTACGCCGTCGCGCCGGTGAGCTCTGAGAGCTCCTTGCCGCGCATCCGGGCGATCACAGCCGGATCCTTCAGCATGTCCAGGCCGGCCACAGTCGCTCGCACGACGTTGTGCGGGTTGGCCGAACCGAGCGACTTGGTCATGATGTTGGAGATCCCGGCCGCCTCGACGACCGCCCGCACCGCGGCGCCAGCAATGATGCCGGTGCCGTCCGGAGCCGGCTTGAGAAGCACGCTGCCGGCGCAGTAGTTGCCCAGCACCGCATGCGGAATCGTGGTGCCAGCGAGCGGCACGCGGATCAGGTTCTTCTTCGCCGCCTCGATGCCCTTCTTGATGGCCGACGGCACTTCCTTCGCCTTGCCGACGCCGAAGCCGACGACGCCGTGACCGTCGCCGACCACCACGAGGGCGCTGAAGCTCAGGTTCTTGCCGCCCTTGACCACCTTGGTGACGCGGTTGATCGAGACGACATTGTCCTTGATGTCCAGCTGCGACGGGTCGATTCGCTCGCGAGTACGCATACCGCTCCTAGAATTCCAGTCCTGCTTTTCGCGCGGCGTCCGCCACGGCGCGGATGCGGCCGTGATAGAGGAAACCGCTGCGGTCGAAGACCACGCGCTTGATGCCCTTTTCGATGGAACGTTCGGCGATGACCTTGCCAATCGCCTCGGCGCCCTTCAGGTTGCCACCGGTCACGCCCGTGTCGAACGTGCCCTTGATGGCCGGCTCCACGCTGGACGCCGATGCCAGCGTCTTGCCGCTCAGGTCATCGATGACCTGCGCGTAGATGTGCGTGACGCTGCGGAACACGCTGAGGCGCGGCCGCTCGGAGGAACCGGTAATCCGCTTGCGCTGCCGAAGCTGAATACGGCGGCGGCGATCGTCCTTCGTCTTGATCTTCATACCTACTTCGCCCCCGTCTTGCCGGCCTTCTTCTTCAGCACTTCACCGGTGTAACGCACGCCCTTCTGCTTGTACGGGTCGGGCTTGCGGAGGCTGCGCAGGTTGGCGGCCACCTGGCCGACCAGCTGCCGGTCCACGCCGGTTACCGTCAGATGGGTCTGCTTGTCGATCGTGATGGTGATGCCGTTCGGGATGTCGAACACCACCGCATGCGAGTAGCCGAGTGCCATGATGACCTGCGTGCCCTTGAGCTCCGCGCGGTAGCCGACGCCGACGATGTCGAGCTCGCGCTTGAAGCCGTCGGTCACGCCGGTAATGGCATTGGCGACCAGGCTGCGGGCGAGGCCGTGAAACTTCGCCAACGCCGGATCGTCGGTGGACCGCGTCGCGTGCAGGTGGCCGTCGTCAGCCAGTTCGAAGTTGATGCCGACCGGATGGGCCTGCTTGAGCTGGCCTTTCGGTCCCTTCACTTCGACGGTGCCGGGCTCGACCTTGATGGTCACGCCCTTGGGCACCGGAATCGGTTTCTTTCCAATTCGAGACATGTCGCTATTCCTTGTTGCTCTCGGCCCTCGACGTCAGGCGACGCCGGCTTCGAGTCGCGCCCCTTCAGCGGGGACCTACCAGATGTTGCAGAGCACCTCGCCGCCGACGCCTGCCTTGACCGCCGCGCGGCCAGTCATGACGCCGTGCGACGTGGTCAGGATGCTGGTGCCGAGTCCGGCGAGCACCACCGGCACGTCCTCGACGCCGAAGTAGACGCGGCGCCCGGGACGGCTGATGCGTTCGATACCGGTGATCACACGCTCACCGTGCGGGCCGTACTTCAGCTGCAGGCGGAGCGTCTTCTGGACCGCACCCGGTTCGTCGAGCAGCTTGAAACTCTGGATGTAGCCCTCGTCGGTCAGGATGCGGGCAATGTCAGCCTTGATGCGCGACGCGGGCATGTCCACGCGCGTGTGCTTGGCGGTCACGGCGTTCCGGATCCGCGTCAGCATGTCGGCAATTGGATCTGTCATATCTCTCTCAGCTCAGTCGTTCCGGTTTCCAGGTGCCTACCAGCTGCTCTTCGTCACGCCGGTGACGTCGCCGTCGAGCGCGAGCTTGCGGAAGCAGAGGCGGCACAGTGCAAATTTCCGCATGTATGCGCGCGGGCGACCGCAGACATGGCAGCGGTTGCGCAGCCGGACCTTGAACTTCGGGGTCTTTTGTTCCTTGGCTTTTTTTGCTGTCGTGGCCATTCGTGATTCCTTGGTCCTGACTTACTGACGGAACGGCATCCCGATGAACTGAAGCAGCTTGCGCGCTTCCTCATCGGTCTTGGCGGTCGTGACCACGGAGACGTTCATGCCGCGGGCCTTGTCGACCTTCATGTAGTCGATCTCCGGGAACAGCAGCTGGTCGCGGAGACCGAGCGTGTAGTTGCCGCGGCCATCGAAGCCCTTCGGCGACACACCCTTGAAGTCGCGGACGCGGGGCAGCGCAATCGACACGAGACGGTCGAGGAACTCCCACATCCGCTCGCCGCGCAGGGTCACCATGGTGCCGATTGGCTGTCCCTGGCGGACCTTGAACTGCGCGATCGACTTGCGGGCGCGGCGGACCACCGGCTTCTGGCCGGTGACGCGCGCGAGTTCGTCGGCGCCGGTGTCGATGATCTTGGCGTTGGCGGTGGCCTCGCCCAGACCCATGTTGATGACGACCTTCTGAATCTTCGGAATGGCCATCACGTTGGTGTAGCCGAATTCCTTCGTCAGGGACGCGACCGCATCGGTCTGGTACTTCGTTTTCAGGCGGTTCATTTGTCGACCACTCCCTCGCACTTGCGGCAGATGCGGACTTTGCGACCGTCGCCCAGCACCTTGCGTCCGACGCGCGTCTGCTTGCCGCACTCGGGGCACACCAGCTGCACGTTGCTCGCGTGGATCGACGCCTCGCGCTCAACGACGCCGCCCTTGACGTTCTTCTGGGGGTTCGGCTTCGTGTGCCGCTTGATGATGTTCACGCCTTCGACGATGAGGCGGTTCTTCGCCGGGTCGATCCGGAGCACACGCCCGCGCGCGCCGCGGTTCTTGCCCGTGATGACCAGGACGTTGTCGTTCTTCCGGATGGGTGTCGCTAGACGACTCATTACAAAACCTCAGGCGCGAGCGAGATGATCTTCATGAACCGGCGCTCGCGAAGTTCGCGGGCGACGGGTCCGAACACGCGCGTCCCAATCGGCTCGTTGTTGTCGTTGATCAGCACCGCCGCGTTGCGGTCGAACCGGATGTAGCTGCCATCGCGGCGGCGCTGCTCCTTCACGGTTCGCACGATCACCGCCTTGACGACCTGTCCCTTCTTCACCGTACCCTCGGGTGTGGCTTCCTTCACCGAGGCTGTCACGATGTCGCCGAGACGGGCGTAGCGGCCTGTCGAGCCGCCGATGGGATTGATGATGGCGATCTTGCGCGCGCCGGAGTTGTCGGCAACGTCGAGGATCGATCGCATCTGAATCATGGCTGTTCTCCCTAGACCTGCGCCGCCTGGCGGACAACGCGCTTGAGGGCCCAACGCTTACGGCGGCTCAGCGGACGCGTCTCGACGATTTCGACGATGTCGCCAATCTTCGCTTCACCGTTTTCGTCGTGCACCATGAACTTCGACGTCCGCCGCTCGGTCTTGCCGTAGAGGCCGTGACGCACCTGCCACTCGACGGCAACCACGATGCTCTTCTGCATCTTGTTGCTGACGACGACGCCTTCTTTTTCCGATTTCTGAGCCATAGCTACTTTGCCTGCTTCTGCCGCAGCACCGTCTTGATGCGGGCGAGATCACGCCGGACCGTGCGCATCTTGTCCGGTGCCTCGAGCTGTCCCATCGACTTCTGAATCCGCATGCGGAACAGCTGGTCGGTGAGTTCTCGATCCTTCGCGCCGAGCTCTTCGGCTCCGAGGTCGCGGAGTTCCGCTGCCTTCATTACGCCTTCTCCTGCGCGAACCGCGTCGCGAACTTCGTGAGAATCGGCAGCTTGGCCGAGGCGAGGCGCATGGCCTCGCGGGCATCTGCCTCGCTCACGCCTTCCATCTCGAAGAGCACGCGGCCGGGCCGTACGACGCACACCCATTCTTCCGGGTTGCCCTTGCCTTTACCCATTCGGGTTTCCTGCGGCTTCTTCGTGATCGGCTTGTCGGGAAACACCCGAACCCAGATCTTGCCGCCGCGCTTGATGAACCGGGTCATCGCGATACGCGCCGCTTCGATCTGCCTCGCTGTCATCCAGCACGGCTCGAGCGCCTTCAGCCCGTAGTCTCCAAACGAGACGTCCGAGCCGCGCCAGGCTTTCCCGGCCATACGACCGCGCTGCTGCTTGCGGTACTTGACTTTCTTCGGCATCAACATCGGTGTAATCCTCGTCGGGTGAGTCGGGTGGGTCAGGTGGGTCGGGAGGGCTTCTCACCCCACCAGACCGTCCTGACCTACCGGACCGTCCTGACCTTGCCTACGCTCGCGACTGCTGCGGACGACGCGGCCCGCGTTCGCGGAATTCCTCTTCACGCCCGCGCTGCGGCACGAGACGCTCACCCTTGTACAGCCACACCTTGACGCCGATTTGGCCGTAGGTGGTCTTGGCTTCGGCGAAGCCGTAGTCGATGTCGGCACGCAGCGTCTGCAGCGGCAGCTGACCGTGCAGATACCACTCGGAGCGAGCGATTTCGGCGCCGTTCAGGCGGCCGGAGACGCGCACCTTGATGCCGCGCGCACCGAATCGGAGCGCCGATTCGACCGCCTTGCGCATCGCACGGCGGAACGCCACGCGCTTCTCGAGCTGCATCGCCACCGACTCGGAGATGAGCTGGGCATCGAGCTCCGGCTTCTGAATCTCCTGGATGTTGATGAAGACCTCGCGCGAGGTGCGCTTCTGGATCTCCTGCTTCAGCTTGTCGACTTCCGTTCCCTTGCGGCCGATGATGATGCCCGGGCGCGAGGTGTAGATGTCGATTTTCAGCTTATTGGCCGCGCGCTCAGTTTCGATCTTCGAGACACCGGCATGCGCGAAACGCTTCTTCAGCGTCGAGCGCAGCGTGAGGTCTTCGTGCAGCAACTTTGCGTAGTCGCGGTCCGAATACCAGCGCGATCGCCAGGTCTTGTTGAATCCGAGGCGGAAACCAATCGGGTGAACCTTCTGGCCCACGGTTACTCCTTATCCTTCTTCATCGCGCGGGCACGCTTTGGTGCTGCACCGCTGCCAACCGGCACAACCTTCACGGGACGCTCAGCCACCTGCACCGTGAGGTGCGCGGTGCGCTTGATGACGCGGTAGGCCCGGCCCATCGGGGCGGGACGGACGCGCTTCTGCGAGGGACCCTGGTCGGCGAAGCAGGCCGACACAAACAGCCGGTCCACGTCGCCGCCAAATCCGTCCTTCTGCTGCGCATTGGCAATTGCCGACCGCAGAACCTTTTCGACATCCTCAGCCACCGCCTTGCGGGTGAACTTGAGGGTGGCAAGGGCGAAGTTGACGTCCTTCCCCCGAATGAGTTCGAGCACCAGCCCGGCCTTCTGAGCCGAGGTCCGGACGTAGCGCGCCGTTGCTTTCGCTTCGACCATGACTCGCTCCTTACTTCCCCGCCGGGGAAGAAGCCTTCTCGGAAACCTTCTGGGTGTGCCCTTTGAACGTGCGCGTCGGGGCAAACTCGCCGAGCTTGTGACCGACCATGTTCTCGGTCAGGTAGACGGGAATGAATTTCTTCCCGTTGTGCACAGCCAGCGTGTGACCCACGAACTCCGGGATCACGGTGGAACGGCGCGACCAGGTCTTGATGACCTTCTTCTCGGACCCGCGATTCATCACTTCGATCTTCTCGAGGAGCGACGTATCGACGAACGGCCCTTTCTTGAGTGAACGGCCCATTACTTCTGTCTCCGCTGCACGATGAACTTGTCGGTGGTCTTCCGGCTCCGGGTCTTGAACCCCTTCGTCGGCTGGCCCCAGGGCGACACAGGATGACGGCCGCCCGAGGTCTTGCCTTCACCACCGCCGAGCGGATGGTCGACCGGGTTCATGGCCACACCGCGAACGTGCGGACGCTTACCCAGCCAGCGGCTGCGACCGGCCTTACCGATCGAGACGTTTTCGTGGTCGAGATTGCCGACCTGGCCGATGGTGGCGTAGCACTCGATGAAAATCTTCCGCACTTCGCTCGACGGCATCTTGACGGAGGCGTAGTCGCCGTCCTTCGCCACGAGCTGCACCGACGATCCGGCACTGCGCGCAATCTGGCCACCCTTCCCCGGCCGCAGTTCCACGTTGTGGATCAGCGTGCCGAGTGGAATGTTGCGGAGCGGCAGGGCGTTGCCCGGCAAAATGTCCGCCGCCGGACCGGAGACGATGGAGTCGCCGACCTTCAACCCAATCGGGTGGAGGATGTAGCGCTTCTCGCCGTCCGCGTAGGCCAGCAGTGCGATACGCGCCGACCGGTTCGGGTCGTACTCGACGGTCGTCACCTTCGCCGGAATGCCGTGCTTGTCCCGCTTGAAGTCGATGATCCGGTACATCCGCTTATGACCGCCGCCGCGCCACCAGCTGGTGAGTTCGCCACGGTTGTTGCGGCCACCGCTGCGGTGGAGCTTCTCGACCAGCGGCTTGTAGGGCTCGGTCGTCGTGATCTCGTCGAACGTCTGGACGGTCTTGAAACGCGTGCCGGGTGACGTCGGATTGAACTTGCGAATGGGCATGATTACGCGCCCTCCAGGAATTCAGGCATCTTCTGGCCTTCGCGCAGCGTGACGTAGGCCTTCTTCCAGTCCGGGCGCCGGCCCGAATACCGGCCCTGGCGCTTGATCTTGCCGTGCACGATGCTCGTCCGGACGTCTGCGACCTTGGCACCGAGCAGCTTCTCGATCGCGGTCCGGATCTGCACCTTGTTGGCGTCGCGCGCCACTTCGAAGACCACCGTGCGGCCGTCCTCGCGGAGGATCGACGTCTTCTCGGTGATGAGCGGCCGGCGGATGATGTCGGTCAGCTTGATATTCATGACTACGCCAGCGCCTCCTGCAGTTTCTCGAGCGCGCCCTTCGTCGCAATCACCCGGCGGGCATTGATGACGTCCCGCGCGGTGACGCGCGAACTCGGCACGGCGTTGATGCCCGGGATGTTGCGCACGGACTTGGCAAAGTTGCCGTCCAGGGTCACGTCGATGAGCACGGCCTTGCCGGTGACACCAAGACGCTTCAGCGTCTCGACGGCGGTCTGCGTCTTCACGTCAGACTGGGTGAGCGAGTCCACCACCACCAGGCTGCCGTCCTGGAGCCGGGCCGACAGCGCGGCTCGCAGCGCGCCGCGCTCGACCTTCTTCGGCAGCGCGTAGTCGTAGCTGCGGGGAACGGGACCGAACACGGTGCCGCCCTTGCGCCACAGCGGGTTACGCGCTTCACCAACCTGCGCGCGACCGGTGCCCTTCTGACGCCACGGCTTCTTGCCTGTGCCGCTGACCAGACCGCGGGTCTTGGTCATGTGGGTGCCCTGGCGATCGGCGGCGTTCTGATGGACGACCGATTCCCAGATCAGCCCTGCGTTCACCCGTCCGCCGAACACTTCGTCGCGGACATCGATGGCGCCGACTTTCTCGTTGTTGTTGTTGACGACGTCAATCTGCATGGCGCCTCTACTTCTTGCCCTTCTTCGGCTTCTCGACCTGGGCGACCTTGATCTTCTTGGCCTTGATGGCCTTGCGAATGACCACGTAGCCGGTCGCGGCGCCAGGAATACCACCCTCGACGATGATGAGGTGATTCTCCGGATCGACGCGCAGCACCTTCAGGTTGTGCACGGTGGTGCGGGCGCCACCCATGCGGCCGCCCATGCGCATGCCCTTGATGACACGCGACGGAAACGACGATGCACCAATCGAACCCGGTGCGCGGTGGAACATGGACCCGTGCGTGGCCGCACCACCAGCAAAATGGTGGCGACGCACGACGCCCTGGAAGCCCTTGCCTTTGCCCGTGCCGATGATGTCGACGCGCTCGCCCGTTGCGAAGATCGTCGCCAGCACCTCTTCACCCAGCTTCGGCGATTCGGTTCCGGCGGCCTGCGTCACCTCGCGACGAACGCGGGTCGGCGGCACGCCGGCTTTCTTGTAGTGGCCAGCCAGCGGCTTGACCACCTTGGCGGGGGTCTCTTCGACCAGCCCGAGCTGGATGGCTTCGTAGCCGTCGGTCTGGGCCGACTTCGCCTGCACAACAACGCAGGGTCCAGCCTTGATGACCGTCGCGGGATGGATTGTTCCATCCGCGTCGAAGATCTGGGTCATCCCGACTTTTCTGCCGATGATTCCGTTCACCAT
>JBKJMH010000380.1:0-9335 GCA_046596625.1 Vicinamibacterales bacterium
CCGTCCGCCATCGAGGTGGTCGCCGGCCGTCCGGTGCGGCTGATCTTCGACCGTGCCGACACCTCCGGATGCTCGGACGAGGTGATGCTGCCCGACTTCGGCATCCGGCGCTTCCTCCCGACCGGTGCGCGCACGGCGGTCGACTTCACCCCGGACACGGCAGGCACGTACGAGTTCACGTGCGGCATGGGCATGCTGCGCGGCCGCCTCGTCGTCATGAGCGCGTCGGAGGCCTGACCATGGCAACAATCACCGTTCCCGTCGGCGGCATGACCTGCGCGTCGTGCTCCATGCACGTCCAGCGCGCCCTGGCGGCGACCCCCGGCGTCGCTGCCGCCTCGGTCAATCTGATGCTCAACAACGCAGTCGTCACATTCGACGAGACGGCGCTCTCCTCGGCCGACGTCGTCTCGACTATCGAGCAGCGCGGCTACACCTCGTCGTTGCCGGAGGGCGAGCGGTCGGCGCTCGACGAGCAGGAGGCGCAGGACCGCGCCCAGGACGCCGAGTACCGTGAACTGCGCGCGAAAGCCGCGGTGAGCCTCGCGGCTGCGGCGTTCGGCATGCTCGTGTCGATGCCGCTCATGGCGGGCACGGCGGCGAGCGGGCACGAGCACCTGCCCGGCGCACCGTCCGACCCGCTCCTTCGCTGGACGCACGACGTGATCGACCCCTGGCTCTCGGCCGCGATGCCCTGGTTGTACGCGCTCGACCACCTGGTGCTGCAGTGGAGCCTCCTCGCCATCACCGTCGCGGTCATGGCCTGGGCGGGAGGTCACTTCTACGTGCGCGCCTGGAAAGCCTTCCGGCATCACGCCGCCGACATGAACGTGCTGGTGGCGGTGGGAACCGGTGCCGCGTTCGCCTATTCGGTGCTGGCCACCGTGGCCTCGGACCTGCTGGCTTCGCGCGGTGTCGCGGTGGACGTCTACTACGAGGCCGTGCTGTTCATCATCGCCCTCGTGCTGGCTGGCAGTACGTTCGAGGCCCGCGCAAAACGCCAGACCTCCGCGGCACTGCGCGCACTCGCCGACCTGCAGCCGAAGACCGCGCGCGTGATCCGAGACGGACGCGAGTTCGACCTGGCCGTCGAGGCGGTCGTGGTCGGTGACGTCGTGCTGGTGCGCCCTGGTGAGCGCGTGCCGGTGGACGGCACGATCGAAGACGGCGTCAGTGCCATCGACGAGTCGATGCTCACAGGCGAAAGTCTACCGGTGGAGAAGCGGCCGGGCGAGGCCGTCTTCGGCGGGACGATCAATGGCACCGGCGGTTTCCGCTTCCGGGTCGAACACGTCGGCGCGGACAGCGCCGTGCAGCGCATCGCCAGGTTGATGCGTGATGCCCAGGGGTCCCGGGCCCCGATTCAGGCCCTGGCGGACAGGGTCAGCGCGGTCTTCGTGCCCGTCGTGCTGTCGTTCGCGGTCGCCACGTTCGCCGCGTGGGTCGTCATCGCCGGCGAGGCTTCCATGGCACAGGCCCTGGCCACCGCGGTGGCGGTGCTCATCATCGCCTGCCCCTGCGCGATGGGCCTCGCCGTTCCCACGGCCCTGATGGTCGCCACCGGCCGCGGTGCCGCGCACGGGATCCTCATCAAAGGCGGCGAGGCGCTCCAGCGCACCGGGTCGGTCACGACGGTGGTGCTCGACAAGACAGGGACGGTGACCGAGGGCCGGCCGACGGTCACGGACATCATCGTCGCTCCCAACGCCGGGCTCGATGCGGATGCGCTGCTCGCCCGTGCCGCGGCAGTGGAACTGGCCTCCGAACATCCGCTCGCGGACGCGATCGTGCGTGCCGCACGTGAGCGCGGGCTGGCGCTCCCAGCGATCACCGACTTCACGTCGATGACCGGCCTCGGCGCCGCGGCAGTCGTCCACGGCCAGCGACTCGTGATCGGCAATGACGTCCTGCTCACCCGTGAGGCGCTGGACGCAGGCGGCCTCGCCGCGGTGGCTACCGGCCTCGCCGACCGCGGCCGCACGCCCATGTATGTCGCGACAACGTCGGCACCGCCGCGCGTGCTCGGCATCATCGCCGTGGCGGATCCGATCAAGACCACCAGCCGGGTAGCCATTGCGCGTCTGAAAGCGCTCGGACTCGAGGTTGTCATGCTGACCGGCGACAACCCGCGTACAGCGGCGGTAATTGCCCGGGAGGCGGGTATCGAAACGGTCGTGGCGGGGGTGCTCCCCGAGGGCAAGGTGGCCGAGATCGCACGCCTCCAGGCTGAAGGGCGTGTCGTCGCGATGGTGGGCGACGGCGTCAACGACGCGCCCGCGCTTGCGAAGGCCGATGTGGGACTGGCCATCGGCACCGGCACGGACATCGCCATCGAAGCCGCGGATGTGACCTTGATGCGCGGCGATCTCGGCGGTGTGGTGACGACCATTGCGTTGTCGCGCCGGACGATGGCGACGATGAAGCAGAACCTGTTCTGGGCCTTTGTCTACAACGTGGTCGGCGTGCCGGTGGCCGCCGGCGTGCTGTATCCACTGATGGGCATCCTGCTGAGCCCCATCCTCGCCAGCGCGGCGATGGCGTTCAGTTCCGTCAGCGTGGTCACCAACAGCTTGCGGCTCCGTCGGGTGAGGCTCGCGTAGTGCGCACGTTCGGTACAGGCCGGGCCGGCACACGACGGGCCGGCAGCTCGATTTTCAACATGGAGAACATCATGAACACAGCAGAGAGAGGCGCAGGGACTGCGCAGCACGTTGAATTGAAGGTTGCGGGAATGACGTGCGTAGCCTGTGAACGGCAAGTCCAGCGGGCACTGGCCGGCGTGCCCGGCGTGTCCGGCGTGCGCGTCAGCCGGGCAACCGCGAGCGCGAGCGTCGACGTCATCGGCGTGCCCGATAAGGACGCACTCGTCGACGCCGTCCGCACGGCAGGTTACGATGCGAGGGTGGCAGGCATCACGAGCGAGACCGCGACCGAGCCCTCAGCGTCTGGCGGCAGAGCGCGCTGCGGCTGCTGCGGTGGCGCGTGACGAGCGAGTCCGCTGCGGGGGCTGCGGATGCTCCCGATCCCGGGGCTGCGCTTGGCACCCTGGTCGAGAATCACCGGGCGTTTCTCCGGTTCCTCGAAGGGCGCGTCGGTTCGAAGGAAACGGCTGAAGACCTGCTGCAGGAGGCGTTCGGCCGTGCCGTGACGCATCTGAATTCACTGCGGGACGGCGAATCGGTCGTGGCGTGGTTCTACCGCCTGCTTCGCAACGCGGTCATCGATCACTACCGTCGGCAGGCCGCGCAGGCGCGCGCGCTCGAACGCTTCGGCGCGGAGCTCGACGAGGCCATCCCGCCCCCTGACGTTGCTGATCAGATCTGCGCCTGCGTCTCCAGGCTGGCGGGCACACTCAAGCCCGAATACGCCGATGCGCTGGCGATGGTCGACGTGCAGGGCATGTCGGTCAAGGATTACGCGGGCCGGCTCGGGCTGACACCGAGCAGTGCCGGCGTGCGCGTGTTCCGAGCCAGGCAGGCGCTGCGGTCCCAGGTGCTGGCCTCGTGCGGCACCTGCGCCGACCACGGTTGCCTCGACTGCTCCTGCGGCCGGCCGCAGTCGTAACACCGGCTGTGTCGGTCTCTAACGCGTGATCCGCCCTCAACACCCCCAGCACGACTGAGACGGCCAGCCGTCAACCCGGCCCGTATGCCGAGTCCTGAGGTCGCAGCCATCCAGATTTGAGTGCTTGACTCCCTACGGTGCGCGAGCAAGGATGTGCGCCACATCCTCGCAACCTCGCAACACCAAAGGGGGCCGTATGCGGACAGTCCGTCGCCGGGCAGTGCTTACGTTTGTCGCGGTCTTCGGCCTGTGCTTCTACGCACCGCTATCAGTGGCGGCCCAGAACACCAGCCAGGTGTTCGGCCGGGTTACCGATACGTCGGCAGCCGTGCTGCCTGGTGTCACCGTCACGCTCTCGAGTCCAGCCCTGCTCGAGCCACGCGTCGCGGTGACGGGCGACACCGGCACCTACGAGTTCTCCGGCCTGCCGATCGGCGCCTACGCGGTCAGGTTCGAACTCTCTGGCTTTTCAACGCTGGTCCGCGAAGGGCTGCAGCTGCAGTCTGGCTTCAACGCCCAGGTCAACGGCGAACTCACCGTCGGCGGCCTGCAGGAGAACGTGGTCGTCACCGGCGTAAATCCGATCGTCGACGTGCGGAGCACAACGCAAGGCATGCGTTTCAACGTCGAGGAACTGCAGGCGATCCCGTCGGCTCGCGACGTATTCCAGGTGCTCACGCAGACGCCCGGCATCGCCGGCGACCGGCAAAACGTCGGCGGCACGCACAACGGGCAGCAGACCGGGATGTTCTCGCGTGGTGCGGGCAACGGCCAGGGCCGCTGGTTCGTTGACGGCGTCGATCGCAACGACCTCGCCAACGGGCGGCCATTTGTCGTCGACTTCAACTCCGTCGAAGAGATGCAGGTCTCCACCGGCGGCGCCGACGTGACGATGCAGACGCCGGGTGTGTTCGTGAACGTCGTCACCAAGAGCGGATCGGACGCGTTCCACGGCGGCTCGTGGTTGCTGCGCACCGATCGTCACCTCGGCTCGACCAACGTCACCGACGAGTTGCGCGCGCAAGGGGCCAACTCCGGTAATCCTCTCGTCTACACCAACGACTACGGCGGGCAGGTTGGTGGGCCGATCAAGAAGGGCCGGGCGTGGTTCTGGGGCACCTACGGGATGCAGAACGTCCGGCTTGGCGTGCTGAACGTCTACGAGCCGACCAGCGAGTGCGCCCCGGTTCGGGCCAATCCGCTCGGCTTCAGCTTCTCCGACGTGACGGACTGCCTGACGCTCAACAAGCAGGATGTGCCGTCGCTGGGCTCGAAGTTCAACCTCCGTCCGGTCACCGGCAACCTGTTCACCGTGACCAACGCGTTCGGTCAGCGCGTCGAGAGCATCCGTAGCGCCGACGACTTGCATCCGACGTTCGAGACGACGAACAAGATGGCCTACATGCTCAGGAGCGACAGCACCTACGATCTCGGGCCGCGCTTCTGGAACACCGGCATCTGGGATCCGAGCTGGAAGTTCGGTGATCAGCACACGTTCAACGACCGCTTGCTGGTGGACGTGTCCTTCGGCCATCACTGCTGGTGCAACTCGATCGTTCCGCAGACACTCGAGCTTCGACAGCAGCAGCCGATGCTGGAACTGACGTCAGGCACGTGGGGACGTTCGTGGTCCGACTCGACAATCATGCTGGTCACCAACAACACCGCTGATGCCAACGGCACCTACTTCGTGCCCGGCAAGCTCGGCGGCGACCACTCGTTCAAGGCCGGCTACAAGTTTGGTCACTACGGAGAGGTGTACGACCGCAGCTACAGTGGTCACGCCCAGGCGGTCTTCAACAGCGCACGGCCGCTGCCGATCTTCAGCACGCCGTTCACCGCGCGCGTGATCCGCGACTACATCACGCCGGCGTTCCTCGACCAGCACTCGCTGTACGTGCAGGACACCTATACACGCAAGCGGATCACCGCGATCATCGGCCTGCGGTGGGATCGCCAGGAAGACTCGGTGGCCGCCGTCAACATCGCGGCGCACACCTTCCAGGGTCAGCCGACCATCGACGGCACACCGTTCAACCTCCTCCCGGCGCTGAACGTGCCTGAAGTGCGTGCCGGAGCCATCTGGAACACGGTGGCGCCGCGTGTCGGCTTCACCTACGACCTCACCGGCAACGCCACCAGCGTCGTGAAGGGCTCGTTCGCCACCTATTTCGACCAGCGCTACGGCGGACAGCTGTCGCGTGCCCTCAATCCTGCCAGCGCGGCGCGCATCGACCTCGGATGGACCGACACCAACGGTGACAAGACAGTGCAGCCGAGCGAGATCAACCAGAGCCTGATCCGCTCGGTGACCGGCTTCGATCCGGCAAATCCTGGACGGCTGGTCAGCACCAACACGGTCGATCCCAACGTCAAGGCGCCGCGCACCCACGAGGTCGTCATCGGGTTCGGCAAGGAAATGCCCGGCGACTTCGGCATCAACGCCAGCTACGTCTGGCGGCGGTACGACCGTTTCATCTGGAACGACACCAACGGCATCTCGTCGTCCGACTACTCGGCGGTGCAGTTCACACCGGCGGCTGGCGCGTGCCCCGCAACAGCGCGGTGCGAAGCGGTGACCTACTACGTGCCGAACGTCACCCTGCCGAGCGCGTACACGGTGACAACCCGGCCCGACTTTCGCCATACCTACAACGGGCTCGAGCTGGTGGTCAGGAAGCGGTCGTCACGCGGCTGGATGATGACCGGCAGCTACTCCTACAACACCACCATCGAAGACTACGACTCGCCCGCCGCCTATGAAGATCCGACGAGCATCACCGCACGCAACGGCTTCCAGTACGCGCCCAGCGCCGGCATCGGCGGTGGCGGCGGCTCGAACCTGGGCGGCATCGCGATTAACGCGAAGTGGATCGCCAAGCTGAACGGCTCGTACCGGCTGCCGCTCGCCATCAACGTTGCGGCCACGGCCGACATGCGCCAGGGCTACCCATTCCTTCAGGCGATCAACATCGCCTCGCGCCCCAATCGAGCCGCAGCGACCGCAGTGCTGCTCGATCCGGTTGGCGACGTCCGCTTCCCGAATTTCGCGACGATGGACTTCCGCGTCGACCGATCGTTCGGCCTCGGACTCGGCGGCTCGAAGCTGCTGGCGTCATTCGACATGTTCAACATCTTCAACGCGAACACCGTGATGGGGCAGCGCGCCAATCAGAACGCAGCCAATGCCAACCAGGTGTTCGGCATCCTGGCGCCGCGCATCGCGCGGGTCGGGCTGATGCTGACGTTCTGAGCACAGACCCCTCCGCACAACCGCTGAACTCGCTGGAAGGCTTGCCTGTCATGACGGATGCATCGCCTCGACTGTCGCGGCTCCACGTCCTGCTCGCCACGCTGGGCGCGACCGCCCTGGCGGCCTCGGGACTGATCGTCACCGCGGCGGCCCCGGACGCCGTGGCACAGCCCACCGAGTGGAAGTACTGGGGCGGCGATCCAGGCGTCAGCCGTTTCGCGGCGCTCGATCAGATCACCGCCGCGAACGTATCGCAACTGCAGCCGGCGTGGGTCTACGACACGGCGACGTTCGGGCGTTCATGGGAGGTCACGCCGCTGCTGGTCGATGGCCTGCTCTACATCGCCGACCCCAGGACCACTGACGTCGTCGCGCTGGAGCCGGAGACGGGCAGGGAAGTCTGGCGGCACAGGCCGCCGGCCGGCCTCAATGGCGGCGACATCCGTGGCCTGTCGTACTGGGGAGGTGACGGCGTCATGAAGCCACGGGTCATCATGATCTGGGGCCATAGCATGTTCGGGCTGGACCCGAAGTCGGGGGCGTTCTCTGCAGACTGGCCCGTCACCGGTCACAACATCATGCTGCCGCCGGCCGGCGTGCCGTGCGCGACGGAAAGCGCCTGCGGCGGGGTGCCCCAGAAGTCGCCGCCGGTCATCTACAAGAACCTGTTGATCCTCGCAGACGCCAGCGGCTTCCTGCCCTATCCGGTTCGACCGGCCGACCCGCGCGCCTACGATCTGCGCACGGGCAAGCTGACGTGGATCTCGCGTCTGGTGCCGGGCCTTGGCGAGGAGGGCGGTGACTCGTGGGGACCCGATCCGCGGAATGTCGCTGGCAACGGCACCTGGGGCATCCTCTCGCTCGATGAGAAAACCGGCACGGTCTACGTCCCCACCGACTCTGGCAGTCCCGATCTGGTCGGCATCTGGCGTCCAGGCGACAACAAATGGGCGAACTCCACCGT
The DNA here is from genome assembly GCA_046596625.1 of Vicinamibacterales bacterium. Taxonomy (GTDB): domain Bacteria; phylum Acidobacteriota; class Vicinamibacteria; order Vicinamibacterales; family CAVVIG01; genus CAVVIG01. The sequence goes on from JBKJMH010000380.1 coordinate 7,782, forward strand.
TGCCCTCGACGCGGCGACCGGACAGATGAAGTGGGCCTTCCAGAATCACCGCCACGACATCTACGACTACGACACGATGGCGGCGCCTGTGCCCGTGGATATCACCAGGAACGGCCAGAAGGTCTCGGTAATCGTGCAGACGACCAAGCAGGGCATGATGTGGATCGTTGACGCCCTCACGGGCAAGCCGATTCATCCCTTCGAAGAGCGGCCAATTCCGCAGAGCCGGATCCCTGGCGAGAAAACCGCGGCCACGCAGCTCTTTACCCTTGCACCACCGCCGCTCGCGCAGACGAGCATCGACCGCGACCATCTCAGCCAGCTGTCTGCCAAGGCGAATACGGAGTGCAAGGCGGTGTGGGACGAGAAGCAACTGCAGAATTCCGGTCCGTACACGCCGCCGGCAGCAGACGGAGCCTGGACGGTCATGCAGCCGGGCGCCATCGGCGGCATCGACTGGGGCGGTGCGTCGATCGATCCGGCACTGGGCTACGCCATCACCAACGTGGTCAACATGCCGACGATGATCCAGGTGACCAGGGGCGACGGCAAGGGCGGCGTGAGAGGGAACGACGGCTACACCTTCTCGAGCGGCTACGTTCGATTCTCCGACAGCAACGGACGGCCGTGCAGCGGCGGGCGCATGGGCGAGCTGGTGGCCGTGAACATCGCGACGGGTGCGGTTGTATGGACGGTTCCGCTCGGTACGCTGGAAGACGAGTATGGCGAGAGCGGGAAGCAGAGCGGAGCCACCAACATCGGCCCCTCGCTGGTCACGCAGGGCGGTGTGGTGTTCATTGGCGCCGCCACCGACGAGCGGTTCCACGCCTACGACACTAGAACGGGCAAGCTGCTCTGGCAGACGAAGATGAGCACATCGTCGAACGCCGGCCCGATGACCTACATTGGCAAGGACGGTCGCCAGTATGTGGTCATTGCCGCGGGTGGCCCAGGCAACGCTCGGCGCCGCTCGACCAACGAGAACTTCGCCTTCCATCAGACACTGGTGGCATTCGCCCTGCCGCGCCCAGGCGACCGGCCCGTGGAGATCGTCGCGCGCTTTCCGAAGCGGCCGGCGCTCCCGGGCGAGAACCTTGGGCCTGTGCAGTAAGACGACGGATCGCGCCCGCGGCGGGTGCCGCCTTCGTCGGCACTGCCGGACGTGGAGACGCGCCACCGCACGTCACATCACGCCCCGAACGGTCCGGCATCACGACGTCAGTCAGGAGACCTCATGGCCAGCAGAACGAGCACCGCGGGTATCGCCTTCGCAGCCATTCTCGTCGTCGCCGCCACGGCGTACGTCTTTGCGACGCCGTATAACCGGATCGCCGGGGTCAGAATCGGCGGTACGCTGACACCTCCGCCCGAGGACTTCACCAAGGACTACCCGCGCACGATCGGCGAGCTCAAGACCGGCGGGTTCCCGCCCTTTGTCGTGCATGTCTCGCTGGTGCCGTTCACCGGTGGATTCATCACGTCGACGAGGCCTGATGGCGGCTACTGGTCGAAGCGGGCGCGCAGTGCTCCTGACGGCTACGTGCGACACGGGAA
>JBKJMH010000129.1:0-9629 GCA_046596625.1 Vicinamibacterales bacterium
CTATCTGGTGGTGCAGGCGCTGTCGCAAGGCATGGACCGGCTGCTGCCGACGGTGGTCGAGACGCTCTCGGCGCGGCTGAACCCGAAGGGGATCCTGGCCAGGAACGATCCGAAGACACGGGTGCTCGACGGACTGCCGCAGGAGGTTGCGGTGCTGCAGGGCGAAGTACCAGACGCGGTCACCGTGCAGGAGTCTGGCCTCGAGTACGAGGTCGATCTGCGGCACGGACAGAAGACTGGGCTGTTCCTCGACCAGCGCGAGAACCGCGAGGCGGCGGCGCGCTACGCCCGCGGACGCGTGCTCGACTGCTTCAGTTACAACGGCGGCTTCGCCATGAAGCTGGCGGCGCGCGCCACCGAAACCATGGCCTTCGATATCTCCGATGATGCGGTCGCCCGTGTCCGTGCGAACGCCGCCCGCAACGGCGTGACGGTGGATGCGCGGGTGGGTAATGTGTTCGATGAACTGCGCGGGCTCGACCGCGTGAAGGAGCGGTTCGACACCATCGTGCTCGACCCGCCCGCCTTCGCGAAGACCAAGAGCGCCGTCGAGAAGGCGATCACGGGCTACAAGGAGATCAACCTCCGCGCCCTCCGGCTGCTGAACCCCGGCGGCTTTCTTGTCACCTGCAGCTGCTCGTACAACATCAGCGAAGGCATGTTCGCGCAGATCGTGTACGACGCCGCCGTCGACGCGGAAACGCACGTCACGATGGTCGAGAAGCGGATGCAGGGTCGCGATCACCCGGTGCTGCTGGGCGTGCCGGAGACGTACTACCTGAAGTGCTTCATCCTGCGGAAGCTCGGGTAGCCGCGCAGGTCTAACGCCAGCTACCGCCCGTACCCTTCCCTGTAAGCCGCCCGGAACGCCTCGCGATAACCGGCCTGATACTCCGCGCGTGCGCCAAGTGACGACGTGTAGCCAGAGTCCGCAGTCTCGAGTTCGCGCTGACCTTCGAGATCCCAACCCTGGCTGCGCTCTCGGTCCTGTCGTCCGGCTTCAAGACCCTCGGTGCGACCGCGCTCGGAGCCAGTCTGGTACGCGCGGCTGCGGTTCTGCGACACCGAGCCTGCCTGGCCTCGCGGGCGGGTACCCTGGCCGTTGACGTCCAGGTCGTTCAATTCAGTTCCGGAGAGGGCCCCGTCCTGGTTGCCGTCCCTTCGGTTGAACTCCCCTGATGAACCGCTCCATTCCCTCCTCGAGAGCTGCCCATCGCGATTCGAGTCCATAGCAGCCATGGCACTGTGCTGTTGTTCGAACGATGTGTCCTCGTTCAGGAACTCGGCGCGTGTGACCGTCCCATCGCCGTTGTGATCGGCGCGGTCGAAGTCGTCGCGACCGAACGTCCACTCGCTTTCCGTGACCCGCCCGTCGCGATTGCGGTCGAGAGCGGCAAACCCCTCGGGAGTCCAGTCATCAAACTGGTCAGCGTTGCGGTTCGCATCTTCGTCGCGGGAGCGGCGCGCCTGACCGCGCCTGGCACCTGGCCGCAGTTCCGAGCCGGACAGCCTGCCATCGCGGTTCCAGTCGCGGTCGTTGAACGCGTCGGCGGTGCCGGTCCATTCCTGCCGCGTGACGACGCCGTCGCCGTTCCGATCCATCGTCGTGAGGCGATCGGTCGCGCGGCCCTGGGCCAGAGCCACGGCCGGCGCCGCGAGAAGGCACACGGTCAAAAAGGATGTTGTTCTGCCTGGACGCATCATGGAGGCTCCTCGTTTCTGTTGTTCCGTGGGAGACCTCTGCTGCAAGTCCCGCGCCCTTCCGCAGGTCCCAGCTCTGCAGCGCTCGACCACCCACACCGCCGGGGCTCGCGGCGAGGCGACAGGGTGCAATTCATTCGAGAGACTTGGAGGGGAGGCACGTCCCGGTGCAGGGACGTGCCTCGTCGGTGTTAGCGGGTAACGGTGACTGTCAGCTCATCGTCGCCTGTCAGCGCGCCATCGTCGGCGCGCGCACGAAGCGTATAGGTGCCGGGTTCGCTGAAGACGACCTGTGAGCTGTAGCGGCCGTCTGCTGGAATCGGCGGCGCGACCCAGATCGGAGCCCATGGCGAATTCGCGCCGGAGCGCGTGTCTTCCCACGTCTTGATCTGCGCCGGCTCGAACTCCACCTGCCCCGGGCCACGGTAGACCAGCCACGCGAAATGAAGTCCCAGGTTCTTGTTCACGGTCGGACGATATGGAGGCACTCGCGATGCCTGCTTCACACGGTCGGCTGGAATCGGCCTGACCTTCGGCACCCCATCGTCGGTGACGATGGCTGAAAGCTGGAGCGTCTGCCCCACCTTCACCGTCCGCGTCCTGTTCCCCTCGATCTTCACCACCGGCGCCTTGTCCGCGCGCAGTTCGGGGTTGCTGGAGCCGGCGCCGAGCGCACCGGTCTCCGACATGATGTCGACATTCTCGATGAGCAGATCGAGGCGGAGCGAGCCGTAGGCCTTCTGGACCTTGCCGCGTGTGTTCAGCGTCCACACCAGTTCCTTGGTGCCGAAGTCCTTCGGCACCTGCACGCGGAAGATGAAGCGGTTACGGCGGGGCAGGAAGTGCGTGGGCTGGCCCTGGTCAGGCGCTCCAGGAAACAGGTTGTTGTCGGGGCCGACCGCCACGTCGAGTTCCTCGGCCCAGTTGTCGTTCATGTAGCCGAACACGAGGTTGAACGTGCCGTCGTCGTTCTTTTCCCAGCCTTCGAATGCCGGCCAGACCGTCTGTCCACTCGCGTACGACTGCGCACGAGCGGCGGCCGGCAGGAGCCAGCCAGCCAGGGCCAGGACCACGCAGAGTAGAACGCGCCAGGAGGGCCGAATCAGTCGGTTGCTCATGATGCTACTGCTGCTGCTGGTTGTTGTTGCTGGTGCCACGAGGCACCTGCACCGTGTTACAGAGTGGGCAGCCGATGATGATGTCGTCCTTGGACCCGCGACGGCGCTTGATCATCTCCTGCTCGAACTGTTCGTCGCTCAGCGCGACACCCTGCCCGAGATCGATGAACATATTCGCCACCGACCGGTTGCCGGAGCCCTGCCAGTTGCGCGGGTCGGGCACGTTCTTGTTGGACGGCGAGTTGTCCATGTACCCGGTGATGTGGAGGATGGTGCCCTTCGGCAGCAGCGGCGCCACGTCGTCGGCGTAGTCGTAGCCCCGAACCCAGTTGTGGTCGTAGCCGGAACAGGTCAGCGTCTCGATATTGATGCCCCAGATCGCCTCGAGGCACATGCGGGCGCCGGGCGCGTGCAGGTGCGGCTCGAACGACGTGACCTTCGTGTTCTCCTGCAGCACCGTGTAGGCGTGCAGTTGCTGATTGGCCTCGTTAGGCCGGATCGAGATGTCGAGGCCGTTGCCCAGGCCACGGCTCTGTGAGGCTTTGAGCGTCGGGGTGTAGCCGACCGGGTGAAGCTTGAAGCCGATCTCGAGGTGCGCCGTAGTGTCGCGCCCGTTCGAGTGGAGGTGCACCGAGTTGGAGACGAGGCTTTCACCGGCCTTGAGCAGGCGGCCGGCCTCTGGCGGGAAGAAGTCCGCGCCGCGCCCGACCTCGTGTACCGGCCACGGCGTGTTCGTGCCGCCGCCGCCGCCCTTGTCGGTGGCCCAGATCATGTGGTGCACGACGTAACGACCGCCGACCGTGGCGCGTCCAGTGTCCTTGGCGCTCGGCACGTCGTTCACCTCGCGGACCTGCAGCGCCGCCACATAACGGTCAGCCACGAGTCCGAGCGGCACGCTCTCGATCTCGCCCCACCAGTCCGGCGCTGTGCCCTTGACGACGATGGAGTTGGTGCGAACGACCAGATCGGGCGTGCCGATCGCCCAGGTGCTGCCATCGTCGAAGGAAAGGGCGGGCGGCAGGTCGCCGGGGTTCCCCTCGACCGCACCCGAGTCGGCCCACTTCGCGACCTTCGCGAGTTCGAGCTCACTCAGGGACGGATCGTTCTTGTAGTGCTGGATGCCGACGTTCTTCTCGACATACCAGGGCGGCATCACGCCGGCGTGGGGGCCAATGGAGGTGCGCTGCTTGATCGCCCGCGCCCACGGACGAACCTCGGCATACGTGACGAGTGACATCGGGGCCACGCCATCGACGTGATGGCAGTTCTGACAGCTGCGCTGCAGGATCGGCGCGATATCCCTGCTGAAGGTAACGTCGCCTACAACCGGGGCAGGTGCGGCACCCGCGTGGGCCGCGCCACTCACCATCGCCAACGTTGCCATTGCCGCGAACCAAGTCCTGGGAAAGTCCGTCATGTGCACTCCTTCGGCACGTTTGACGGCATTGTGCAGGTCGTGGTTCCACTGCGCGGAAAGAAACGTGGGCGGGGCTGCGGCCGGCTCAGTCAACAATCGCCTGCATGACGGCGTTCTCGAAATCGCGCGTGATGCCCGTCCCAGGGGTCTGCACCATCAGCACGCCGATGAGCTTCTCCTTCTGGTCGACCCAGAAGTGCGTGCCGAAGGCCCCGTCCCACCCGAAACTGCCGTTCGACGTGCGGCGATTGGCGCGAACGTTGTCGAGGACGACCTCCATGGACAGGCCGAACCCCATGCCTTCGGCGCGTCCGCCTGCGCCGGCGCCGGTGTAGAGCGTCCCGACCTGATTCGTCGCCATGTACTCGATCGTGCGTGGGCTCAGGATGCGCGTGCCGTTCAGCTCGCCTCCGTTGACGAGCATCTGCGCGAACTGCGCGTAGTCTTCGGCAGTCGACCACAGGCCGCCCCCTCCCGAGAAGAATGTCGTCGTCGCCATCCAGGCCGGTGTGTCGGCTTTCTCGATCCCTCTCGGTGTCCGGTTGTAGAGCCCGGCGATGCGGGACACCTTGTCCCGCTGGACGGAGAAGCCCGTGTCCTGCATCCCGAGCGGCCTGAACAGGCGCTGCTCGAGGAAGCGCTCGTAGGTCTGCCCCGAGGCGACCTCGACGATCCGCGAGAGCGTGTCCATGCCGGCGAGCAGGCTATAGGTCCACTGAGACCCAGGCTGGAAATCGAGTGGAACCTTCGCGAGGTTCGGCACCTGATCGGCCAGGGTCTTCGACACGTCTCGCGGGGCGATGCGCCCGCCGACCCGGTTGCCAAGACTACCGCTCTCGAGGCCTGAGGTATGGGTGAGCAGATCCTTTACCGTCATCTCACGGTTCGCGGGCACTGTGTAGTAGTCCGGCACCGGAGCCGGTTGTCCGGCTGGCACTGCAGGCGCCACGTATCCAGGCTTGATCACCGCCACCTGCATATCCTTGAAAGACGGGATGAAGCGGGAGACCGGATCGGTCAGCCGCACTTTGCCCTCCTCCATGAGGATCGCGATGGCCACTCCCGTCACGGGCTTCGACATCGACGCGATGCGGAAAATGGCGTCCTTCCGCATGGGCGTCTTCGAATCGAGGTCCATCACACCGTGAGATTCGAAGTGCGCCAGGCGTCCGCGACGGGCTACGAGCGTCACCGCGCCGGCGAGCTGACCCGACTCCAGGTAGCGCTGCACGGCCTCGTGGATGCGGGGCAGGCGCGACGATGCCATGCCGACGTCCTCGGGCTTCGCCGCGGCGGGGACGCCCAGGCCGGCAGCGAGCGGCGTGGCAATCACTGTGGCCGCCACCAGCGTGGCGACCACAAACGAACGCCGCCTCAGGAACGTCATCGGTCTCTTCCACACCAGGGTCTGTGATGTATGTGACATGTCACGCAGATTAATAGGGCCGATCGTCGCGGTCGTCAAGCGTCTTCGCATGAACGGCGGTGATCAATTCGGAAGACGACTACCAGGAGACCGTTCCTGACGGGGCCGGCATCGGAGCGATGGGAAGCGAGAGAGGGTAGTCAAGGGCCACTATTGCCCCAGCCCGTGGGCGCGTCAATGATTTGCTTGAGTCCGTACATGACGAGCGGGGACACGAGGTCCCCGTCGGTGAGGAGGGCGGTCTGTCGATTCACCAGAGTGGGAATCGAGCGTGGTCTTGCCCTCTGTGAAGCATTGTTGATGCCACATCCTGGAGATGAGCTCGAGGCGGCGGATCAGCCAAGACCGCGCGGCGCAGCGCCCCCGGACGGACCCGTCTCCAGACGGGGAACTGGACCGCGGTCGCGGTTCGCTCTGCGAAACGTCGCGTCTTTCTGTAAGATCCCCATATCCGCCGGGGGTATCCCGCACGCCGGGATTGAGAGCAAACCCTTGGAACCTGACCCGCTGTCGCGCCTTCGGCGCTCGGCGGGCTTCCGCCCTTCGCCCTGCGCCCGACGGCCGTCACGCCGTAGCGCGAAAGCAAAGGCGGAGACCGGTTAACACCGGCGAAGGGAGCGCGGGAATTCCCGCCCCGTTCGCCCTCCCAGGAGTTCCGCAATGTCAGAGTTCGCGAAGGCCTATCCCAACTCGCGCAAAGTGCTGGTCGAAGGCGCACGTGGTGTGCGGGTGCCGATGCGCGAGATTGCGCTGTCGGGCGGTGAAGGCCCAATCCGCGTCTATGACACCAGCGGGCCGCAGGACTACGGCGTGGCCAGCGGGCTTCCAAAGCTGCGCGAATCGTGGGTGGCACCGCGCCGCGCGGCAGCCGCGAACGGCGGACCGGTGACGCAGATGGAGTTCGCCCGCCGGGGCGAGATCACCGAGGAGATGGAGTTCATCGCTGTCCGCGAAGGGCTGCCGGCCGACTTCGTTCGCGACGAAGTGGCGCGCGGCCGCGCCATCATCCCGGCCAACATCAACCACCTCGAGCTCGAGCCGATGATCATCGGCCGCAACTTCCTCGTGAAGATCAACGCCAACATCGGCAACTCCGCTGTGTCGTCGTCGGTTGAGGAGGAAGTGGCGAAGCTGCAGTGGGCCACCCTCTGGGGCGCCGACACGGTGATGGACCTCTCGACCGGCAAGAACATCCACGAGACCCGCGAGTGGATCGTTCGCAACTCGCCGGTGCCGATCGGCACGGTCCCGATCTACCAGGCGCTCGAAAAGGTCGGCGGCCGTCCCGAGGACCTCACGTGGGAGGTGTACCGCGACACGCTGATCGAACAGTGCGAGCAGGGCGTCGACTACTTCACCGTCCACGCGGGTGTGCTGCTGCGCTACATCCCGATGACCGCGCGCCGCGTCACGGGCATCGTCTCGCGCGGCGGCTCGATTATGGCCAAGTGGTGCCTGGCGCATCACCAGGAGAACTTCACCTACACGCACTTCCGCGAGATCTGCGAGATCATGCGGGTCTATGACGTGTCGTTCTCGCTCGGCGACGGGTTGCGCCCGGGGTCGATTGCGGACGCGAACGACGAGCCGCAGTTTGCCGAACTGAAGACCCAAGGTGAGCTCACGAAGATCGCCTGGGAGTACGGCGTCCAGGTGATGAACGAAGGCCCCGGTCACGTGCCCATGAATCTCATCAAAGAGAACATGGAGAAGCAGCTCGAGTGGTGCTCGGAAGCGCCGTTCTACACGCTCGGCCCGCTCACCACCGACATCGCGCCCGGCTACGACCACATCACGTCGGCGATCGGCGCCGCGATGATCGGCTGGTATGGCACGGCCATGCTCTGTTACGTCACGCCGAAGGAACACCTCGGCCTGCCCAATCGTGACGACGTGAAGGCGGGCGTGATCGCATACAAGATTGCCTCGCACGCGGCCGACCTTGCCAAGGGGCACCCTCGCGCCAGGGCGTGGGACGATGCGCTGTCGAAGGCGCGTTTTGACTTCCGTTGGGAGGATCAGTTCAACCTGGCGCTCGATCCGGTGACGGCTCGCGCCTACCATGACGAGACGATGCCGGCCGACGGCGCAAAGGTGGCGCACTTCTGCTCGATGTGCGGCCCCAAGTTCTGCAGCATGGAGTTGACGCAGCAGGTGCGGGAATACGCCAAGAACAGGGGCGTCGACGAAACCGCCGCCGTGAATGCGGGGATGGAAGAGAAGTCGCTCGAGTTCCGGAAGACGCGGGAGATCTACATCCCGGTGAAAGGCTAGCGCAATCCGGCAATGCTAGGGCGGGGTGGCCGGCACGATCTGGATTACGGTGGGGAAGCGGGCTGGCTGGCCGTTGGGACGCGGGTTGGGATAGCCCTGCGAGACCTGCGACTGGAATTCCTTGACGGTGACGCTCGGTGGAAACGCCATCGTCTCTTCGCGGAACCGCCCGATGTCGAACTGGTGCGTGGCCGGCGCATCGAACACCAGTTCGCCCCGCTGCTTCAGCGCCGTTCTGTAGAACGTGACGACGTCGACGAAAGACCCGGTGGTGCCGAACAGGTAGTAGCGCTGCCCGCGGCCGGCGTCGTATGACGCCAGGAACTGGGCACCCGGATACATCTGCACGCCCAACTGTGCCTCGGCTGGTCCCGACTCGGTGGCTGCCTGCGGTGCGGGTGCCATGGTAGCCGGTGGTGCCGACGGGGTCCGGGGTTGCGGCGTGGGTGCCGGCTCGGACGGGCGAGCCGGCGGTTGCGGAACACCCGCGCGCGGAAACGGCTGCGGGGCTGGCGGTTGCTGCGTCAACGCGGCGGCCAGCAGCAGGGTCACGGCAAACATGTCAGGATTATACGTCGCGGAACCGAAGCAAAATCCGGTGCGTCATACGGAGTAGACCATGCCTAACGCAATGAAGACCGCGTTGCTCCTCGGTGCGATGAGTGCGCTGTTCCTGTTTCTCGGTGAGACGCTCGGCGGCCCGCAGGGGCTGATGCTGGGCTTCATCGTGGCTGTGGCCACCAATGCGTTTTCGTACTGGTTCTCCGACAAGCTGGTGCTGAAGATGTACCGGGCCAAGCAGGTCGGACCGGAGTCGGAGCTCTACCACGTGGTGCAGCGGCTCTCGCAGCGCGCCGGGCTGCCGATGCCCAAGGTCTACATCATTCCCGACGCCTCGCCGAACGCGTTCGCCACGGGCCGGAATCCCAGCCATGCCGCCGTCGCCGCCACCGAAGGCATCCTGCGGATTCTTTCCACCGACGAACTCGAAGGCGTCATTGCGCACGAGCTTGCGCACGTCAAGCATCGCGATATCCTCACGAGTTCCGTGGCGGCCACGCTGGCTGCCGCCATCATGATGGTCGCGCGCTTCGCGATGTTCTTTGGCGGCAGCCGCAGCAACGATCGGGAAGGGGGCAACCCGATTGCCGCCATGGCGACCATGATCCTGGCCCCGATTGCGGCCATGCTGATTCAGGCCGCCATCTCGCGCTCGCGCGAGTTCGCCGCCGACGCCGGCGGCGCGGCGATCGCCGGCAGCCCGATGGGACTGGTCAGCGCCCTGCGCAAGATCGAGAGCGCATCGCGCGCCATCCCGATGGACGCCAACCCGGCCACCGCGCACATGTTCATCATCAAGCCCTTCTCGATGGGCGGCATCGGATCGCTCTTCAGCACGCACCCGCCTACCGAACAGCGCGTCGCCGCCCTCCTCGAATCGCGCGGCTGAGCCGCTTCCTCGCCGGACGTCAGTTCCTCGGGGTGCGGCCCTGGGTCCGCTCGACTGGCCTGCCGTTTGCTCCATACGCATCCGGAGGACAGTCGTGCACGTGGACGATCTCGACATCTCGCCCAGCAAGATCGCCGACACCGCGCAGCGCATCATCGACCGCGCAGCCGAAGAGGCGCGTCGTCGCGAGCATGCGATGCTCACGAACGAACATATCTTTCTCGCCTTCGCCCAGGTCGAGTG
>JBKJMH010000405.1:0-2710 GCA_046596625.1 Vicinamibacterales bacterium
GGTGGGACGCTTTCCGGCACAGCCAGGCATCCGGCAGGTCGTGGTGGCCGACGTCGAGTCGGTGCAGACGTCGTGCGGCTTCGGCGTGCCGCTGATGACGTTCGACGAGCAGCGCGATCAGCTGACGCGGTGGTCCGAATCGAAGAGCGAGGAGCAGCTGGTGGACTATCGCCGCACACGGAACGCCGTCACGCTCGACGGCCTGCTCACGCCGCCAATGGACCGCTAGCCGTTTCTTACTGTAGGTAGCTGCCGACCTTCAGGTCCGCTTGGAGCGAACCTGAAGGTTCGCGGAAGGCGGAGCGGATTGCGCGTCGCGATGTAGAGTGACGCATGCAACTGGTCTGGCCCGCCCCCGAGTATCTGCCCTCCTACGTTGCTGCGTTGAACCGGGGCTGGACCCCCGACAACCTGCGAGGCGACGTTGCACGGCTCGAGGAGCTGGCGAAGATCGAGGCCGATGCCGACGGCTTTCTCGCCGCGCTCGTCGACCGCGAGGCACGCGGCGCCCCGCTCACCTTTCCGGGCGGACAGACGTTCCCACGCTTGCCGGGCTACCGGCGCTGGATGTGGGACGGCGACTTCGTCGGCACCATCGGCTTCCGCTGGCAGCCCGGCACCGAGGCGCTGCCCCCGTACGTCCTCGGTCACATCGGCTACGCCGTGGTCCCCTGGAAGCGCGGGCACGGCCACGCCACCGACGCCCTGCGGCTGCTTCTTCCCGAGGTGAAGGCCGAAGGGCTGCGCTACGTCGACCTGACGGTGGAGCCACAGAACCTGTCGTCACGGCACGTGATCGACGCCAACGGCGGCGTGCTCGTCGAGGAATTCATCGCGCCGGAGATGTACGGCAGCAAGAAGGGACTTCGCTACCGAATCGCTCTGTGATGGCGAATTGCTGATGAAGCCACGCATTTCCAATCTGAAATCTGAAATCTGAAATCTGCACTCTGCAATTCCCTGTTCCTGCGTATAATCCGCGCATCTTCGGAGGGCTCATGCGCAGACTGATGGCGGTGCTCGTGGCCGCGGCAATGTGTCTGACCGGCGGCGCGATGGTGTTCGCGCAGGCCGAACCACCGGCCACCAACCCACTCGCCGGCGACACCGCGGCTGTCCAGGCCGGCATGGGTATCTTCCGGTCGCGCTGCGCCGACTGCCACGGCATGGACGCGCGCGGTGTGCGCGGTCCCGACCTGACGCAGGTCTGGGCGTCGGGCCGCTCCGACGCCGGCCTGTTCCGCACGCTGCGCCGCGGCGTGCCCGGCACCGAGATGCCGTCCGTCGGTCCGCGCACCTCCGACGACGAGGTGTGGAAGATCCTGGCGTATCTCAAGACCATCGCCGCGCCGACCGCGACCGACGCGGTCGCCGGCAACGCGCCGCACGGCCAGCAGGTGTTCCGTGCGCAGTGCGCGGGCTGTCACCGCGTGAACGGCGTGGGCGGCCACCTCGGGCCCGACCTGTCGCGCATCGGCGCGGCGCGCGCGCGCGGCGCCATCGTGCGGCGGGTGCGCGGCGCCACCGAGGACTTCCTCGAGGGCTACGAACCGGTCATCATCACCCTGAAGAACGGTCAGACCGTGCGCGGCGTCCGCAAGAACGGCGACCTGTTCTCGGTGCAGATCATGGACGGACGTGAGCGCATCCAGGGCTACCTGAAGAGCGACGTCCGCGAAGTCGCCGCCGGCAAGGCGTCGGCCATGCCGGTGTTCGACGTCCAGCGCCTCAGTGAATCGGACCTGAACGATCTGCTCGCCTGGTTCGCCACGCTCAAGGGTTTCGACCCGTCCGTCCCGTAAGCGACAAGGAGACTTCGACCCATGCGATCCACCGTCTCGCGTCTCGCACGCCTCGCACTCCTCCTGCCGCTTGCCGCCGGCGTCACCCTCGCCGCGCAACAGGCGTCGGTGCCTGGCCCCATCACCAACGATGAACTGATCCAGGGACTGAAGGCCGACGGCAGCAACTGGCTCACGTTCGGCGGCAACTACGCCAACCATCGCTTCAGCCCGCTGACGCAGATCACGCCGGAGAACGTCGCGAAGCTACAGCCGCTCTGGACCTTCCAAACCAACACGCTCGGTAACTTCGAGACCACGACGCTGCTGCGCGACAACGTGCTGTATGTGACCGGTCCGCAGAATGTGGCATGGGCGGTGGACGCGCGCAGCGGACGCCAGATCTGGCGCTATCGGCGCGAACTGCCGGAGAACCTCACCGCCTGTTGCGGCCTGGTGAACCGCGGCTTCGCCGCGCTGGGCGACACGCTCTTCATGACCACGCTCGACGCGCACCTGCTCGCGCTCGACATGAAGACCGGTGCCATCGTCTGGGACGCGACGCTGGCGGATTACACGACCGGCTACGCCTCGACGCTGGCGCCGCTCGTCGTGAAGGATAAGGTCATTGTCGGCGTCGCCGGCGGCGAATTCGGCATTCGCGGCTTCATCGACGCCTACGACGCAAAGACCGGCAAGCGGGCGTGGCGGTTCCACACCATTCCCGGGCCTGGCGAGCCGGGCTTCAACAGCTGGTCGGGCGACTCGTGGAAGGTCGGCGGCACCGGTGTCTGGGTCACCGGCGCCTACGACCCCGACACGAACGCGGTCTTCTTCGGCACCGGTAATCCCGGGCCCGACTATCACGGGCCGAGCCGCGAGGGCGACAACCTCTACTCGTGCTCGCTGGTGGTGCTCGATCCCGACAC
>JBKJMH010000177.1:0-3078 GCA_046596625.1 Vicinamibacterales bacterium
TTCGACGAGGCGCTGGCGGCCGGCGCGGACATCGTGCTCGTGGACAACCTGTCGCTCGACGAGGTGCGCGAGACCGTGCGGCGCGCGGCCGGGCGTATCAAGATCGAGATCTCGGGCGGCGTCACCCTCGACCGGATCCCTGAACTGGCGTTGACCGGGGCCGACTACGTCTCGGCCGGTGCACTCACACACTCCGCACCGGCCATCGACATCAGCTTCGAGATCGAACCGATTCACTTCTAGCGTGCCCGAGCAACCACGTTCACTGCCACCCGAACTCACCGAGGCACTCGCGGCGCGGCGCGATCGCCTCGGCGCACTTGCCGGGCGGATTCTCTATTTCGACACGATCGGGTCGACCAACGATGTCGCGTCCGGACTGGCGCAGCATGGTGGGCACGAAGGGGCGGTGGTCATCGCCGATGCCCAGACTGCGGGCCGCGGCCGCAGGGGGCGTGCCTGGTTCTCGCCGCCATCCGCCGGCCTCTACGTGTCGGTCATTCTCACGCCGGGACTGGCGCGCGTGTCGCCTGAACGGGCCACCGCGCTGCTCACGTTGAGTGCCGGCGTGGCGCTGTCGGAGGCGGTGGAGCGCGTCACCGGTCTGGCGCCGGCCATCAAGTGGCCGAACGACCTGCTGGTGGGACGGCGGAAGCTTGCCGGCATCCTCGCCGAGGGCGTGGCGTCGACAGCAGCAGTTGGCCTGCAGGCGGTCGTGCTGGGCTACGGCATCAACGTGATGTCGGCGGCCTACCCGCCGGAACTGGCGTCGATCGTCACGTCGCTCGAGACCGAACTCGGGCGCGGCATCGACCGCGCTGCCCTGTGCGCCGAGTCGATGGCGTCGCTGGCGGCGCGCTACGACGACCTGCTCGAAGGGCGCTACGATGCTATCCTCGACGCGTGGCGGGCGCGGGCCTTCGGGAGCCGCGGCGCCAGGGTCGAATGGGACACGCCGTCGGGCGTGCGGCACGGAATCACCGAAGGAATCGATGCGATGGGCGCGCTCCTCGTGAGGAGTGCCGGTGCGGTCGAACGGATCGTCGCCGGGGAAGTGCGCTGGGGACTCCATGCTGCTGGCAATTGACGTCGGTAACACCAACATCGTCCTGGGCGTGTTCCAGGGCACCGAACTGATTCGCAGCTGGCGGCTGCAGACGTCGCGCGACCGCACCGCCGATGAACTCGGCCTTGCCGTCGACGGCCTGTTCGTGCACGGCAAGATCGACCAGCGTCGCATCGAGGGCGTGGTCCTCGGGTCGGTCGTGCCGCCGCTGACGAACACGGTCATCGGCATGCTCTGGAAGTACTTCGAGCGTACCCCGCTGGTGGTTGATCCGGCCGCCAACGCGGGCATGCCCATTCTGTACAGCAATCCATCCGAAGTGGGCGCTGACCGCATCGTGAATGCGATTGCCGCGTACGAGCAGTACGGCGGCAACGGCCGTCCGCTCATCGTCTGCGACTTCGGCACCGCGACCACGCTCGATGCCGTGAGCCGCACGGGCGAGTATCTGGGCGGCGCCATCTGCCCTGGCGTCACCATTTCGGCGGACGCGCTCTTCCAGCGTGCCGCGCGCCTGCCGCGTATCGAGGTGCGCAAGCCGGCAACCGTCATCGGCCGCACCACCGTCGGCGCGATGGAGTCGGGGCTGTTCTTCGGCTACGTCGGCATGGTCGAAGGGCTGGTTCGCCGTATGGACGTGGAACTTGGCGGCAATGCGGTCTGCGTGGCGACCGGCGGGCTCGCCGTGGTGATCGCACCCGAGACGCAGCTCTTTCAGCACGTCGACGTGGAACTCACGCTGCAGGGCCTGCGGCTCGTCTGGGAACGTAACCAGGCGCGCTGATCGCCCGACTCTGGACATCGCACTCTGCAATCCTGAAATCAGCACTCTGCAATTCCCCGAATGGACCTTTCCGAGTATTGTCGCGACATCGAAGCCCACCTGTGCCGTAAGAACGACGGTCACCTTATGCGCATCGTCGGGCCGTCGTTCGAGATCGTGACGCGGTGGGCAGCGGCCGGTGTGCCGTTGAAGGTAGCGCTGGGCGGTATCGACCGCTACTTCGAGCGCTACTATCGCAAGGGGCCGCGCAAACGCCCGGTGAAGATCGACTTCTGTGAGGCCGACGTGCTCGACGTCTTCGACGAGTGGCGCCGGGCCACCGGTCTCACCGCCTCGTCGGCGGACGAGGGACCGGCGGACGCGTCGGTGCCGGCCGCACCGCAGCGCCGCAAGGGTCCGTCGCTGCCCGAGCATCTCGAGCGTGTCCTGGTGAAGTTGAGCAGCCTCAGGGCTACGGGCGTCCTTGGCGACGAGGCCGACCCGCTCGTCGATCGCGTCTCGGCGGAACTCGATGCGGCGCGCGGCAAGAGCGCCGGCGTGCGCGGCGAGGAACGGCGTGCCATGGTCGAGCGGCTCGCGGTGCTCGACGCCGAACTGATGGCGTTGATGAAGGGCGTTGTGGCGAAAGACTTCACCGGCGCTCTGCGCAAGGAAGCAGGGGAGGAACTGGCGGCTTTCCGTTCCACCATGGCGCCAGATGCGTTTGCGGCCGCGCTCGAGCGGGCCATCACGCGCCTCATGCGCGAGCGGCTCGGCCTTCCGGTCATTTCGTTGTCGTGACATCGCAACAGCGCACCCGCGGGTGCGCCGCTACACAGGTCCCATGCTGAACGCCGGACAGACTCTTTCACTCACCATCGAGAAGCCCGCCGCCGGCGGCCGCATGATCGCGCGTGCCGACGGCCAAGTGGTGCTCGTGTCAGGTGCCATCCCCGGCGAGCAGGTGACGGCGCGCGTGGAGCGCATCGGCCGCGGTGTCGCGTATGCGGACGTGGTGACGGTGGACGAGCCGTCCGCCGACCGGCGCGCCGTGTCGGCGGATCCGCTGTGCGGCGGCTGCCTCTACGCCCACATTACCTACGCGCGTCAGCTCGATGTGAAGGGGCTGGTCATCGAGGACGCGCTCGGCCGCATCGGCCGGCTCGCGCTGCCCGGTGCCGTGGCCGTATCGGGTTCACCCGAGGACGGCTACCGGATGCGTGCGCGCCTGCACGTGCGCGACGGCCGC
>JBKJMH010000366.1:0-6386 GCA_046596625.1 Vicinamibacterales bacterium
AGCGCCTGGACGGCCGGCTCGAGTTCGGCCCGCGTCATGTTTCCCGGATGGAACAGGCGTACTTTGCCGGCGCGATCGACCAGCACGATGGTCGGCGTCGCGTCCATGCCGTACTCGACCGCGTCCTCGTCGCTCACCGGCACGGACATGTTCGGCAGCATGTTGTAGAACTGCTTCCGCACCGTGTCGATGTGCGCCAGTTCCTGCGCCGGTGTGGCGGGCGCACCGCCGGCGACGTAGCCGTAATGCTTCGTCGGGCCCACCACCAGCAACCCCTTCGCGCGGTAGTCGCGTTCGAGTTCGGCCACGATCGGCGCCTGGTTCTTGCAGTCCGGGCACCAGTGCGCCCAGAAGAACATCAGCACCGGCTTCCCCTTCATGTCCGGCATCGTCGGACCGAGGAACTCCTTCGCCGTCAGCCTCGGGGCCGTCTGCCCTTCGAGGCTGATCAGGTTCAGGTTCTTGGTGAGCCGCATGTGAATCGGCGTGTTGCGGTACTTGGCGATCTGCGTACGGAGATAGGCGACGGCGCTCGCGCGCTGCCCGGTTTCCGCGAGCAGCTTCGCCTGCACCTCGAGCGACGCCCCCAGTGCAATCGCCAGGTTCGAATCGGAGGCGAGCGTCCGCGTCTTCAGGGCGTCGAGCGTCAGCCGCTCGGTGTCGCGGGCGTAGCGATCCGCTTTGTCGTAGGCCTTCGCGACCAGCGCACCCCGTCCGAGCCAGGACAGCGCCGCGAGCGCCTCGGGGGTGGTTCCCGACTTCGCTCGGTAGCTCGCCACCAGCGCGTCGCCACCCGCGAAATCGTTGCGGGCAATCGCCGCCCGCACGTCGCGCACCAGCGTTTGCGCCGATGCCAGCGCCGGCATCGACGCCACTACCACCGCGAGCAGCACAAGACGAACCTTACGCATCAGCTCTCCTCCAGGGCGCAGGCCCGCTACCGGGGGCACGCAGCGCGGCGCTATCGTAGCAAAACCCATCGACGAGGTCTCAGCGCGCCGGCGCCCAGGGGTCCGCTATACCTGCTTGCGCGCCCAGCCTTCCAGCGTCAACATCTTCAGGCCGAACTCACGCTCGAGACCGGCGATGTCGACGTCGTAGCCGGTGCGGTCGAACCACTCGAGCATCAGCGCGAAGTCCTCGCTGTTCTTGCGCACGTCGCTCATCGGAATCTGCAGGTACGCGAGCGGGCGGCCGAGTTCGCGGGCGAGCGTCGCTGCAGCCTGGGGCATGGTGACCGCATCGCCTGCGAGATCGATTTCGCGACCATTCAGCTCCGCGGCGCGCGTGAACGCCATGGCACCGAAGGTGCCGATGTTCTCCACGGCAATCATCTGCAGCTGGGTCTCCGGCGCCAACGCGCTCACCAGCGTGTCGCCGTTGAGGAACCAGGGCGACAGCAGGTTCTCCATGAAGAACACCGGCCGCAGGACGACGCTCGACGCGAACCCGAGCGAACGGACGGTATCCTCGACTCGGCTCTTGTTGTCGAAGTGCGGGATGCCGGTCTCGCGGTGCGCCGACCCGACCGACGCGTAGACGTAGTGCTCGACACCCGCCGCCTTCGCCAGTTCGGCGATGCGCTTCCCCTGCTCTTCCTCGAGCGTCACACCGGCTTCCCAGGTGTTCTGCACCGCGTAGACACCCCACGCGCCAGCCAGCGCCTTCCGCAGCGACTCGGCGTCGTTCAGGTCGCCCTGCACCACCTCGACGCCGTTGTTCGCGAGTGCCCGGGCCTTGTCACCCTCCGGCTTGCGCGTCAGCGCGCGAAGCGTGAAGCCCTTACCGAGCAGGTTGTGCAGCGTGGCGCCGCCCTGGTTTCCCGTGGCGCCCGTAATCAGAATCGTCTTCGACATTCATCCTCCGAAAGGTCAACTGTCGATTCTTGCATGTCTCGGTGCAACGCTTCGGCATCGCCGGACCGGGCCGACCCGCTACAATGAAGGGTTCGCGGGCAGCCGTTCGTCAGGCGGCGTCCGATCGTCAAACGCAAAGTCGCCGAATCGTCCCATGCTCAGAACCGGAATCGTCGGACTGCCCAACGTCGGCAAGTCCACGCTGTTCAATGCCGTCACCCGCACCCGCAAGGCGGAAGCGGCCAACTACCCCTTCTGCACGATCGATCCGAACGCGGGCATGGTCACTGTGCCCGACACGCGCCTGGCGGTGCTGCAGGCGATCGCCAAGACCAACGTGGTCATCCCGGCGGTCATCGAGTTCGTCGACATCGCGGGTCTGGTGGCCGGCGCGAGCCAGGGCGAAGGACTCGGCAACAAGTTCCTCACCCACATTCGCGAGGTGGACGCCATCGTCCAGGTGGTCCGCTGCTTCGACGATGCGGACATCCACCATGTGTCGGGCCGGATCGATCCGGTGCGCGACATCGAGGTGATCAACACCGAGCTGATTCTCTCGGACCTCGACTCGGTGAAGAAGCGGCGCGAACGCGTCGGGAAAGACGCCAAGCGCGGCGAGAAGGCGGCGCTGGCCGAGGAGCCGATTCTCGTCAGGCTCGAGGAACTGCTCGACTCGGGCAAGCCGGCGCTCATGATGCCGCTCACACCCGAGGAGAAAGCGGTGGTCACGCCGCTGTTCCTGCTCACGATGAAGCCGACGATCTTCGCGTGCAACGTGAAGGACTCGGAACTGGCGTCGGCCGACAGCAACCCCTACGTCACCCAGGTCCGCGCCTACGTGCAGACGCACCTCGAATGCGAGGCGGTGGTCATCAGCGCCCAGATCGAAAGCGAACTGATCGACCTCTCGGAAGACGAAGCGAAGGACTTCCTGAAGGATCTCGGCGTATCGGAGAGCGGAACCGGCTCGTTGATTCGCGCCACCTACCACCTGCTCGGCCTGCGAACCTATTTCACGGCCGGCGAGAAAGAGGTTCGTGCGTGGACCATCCACGTGGGCGACACCGCCCCGAAGGCCGCCGGCGTGATCCACTCAGACTTCGAGCGCGGCTTCATCAAGGCCGAGACTGTGGCCTACGACGACCTCGTGGCGTGCGGCTCCGTCGCCACCGCCCGCGACAAGGGGCTCTACCGCATGGAAGGCAAGGAGTACGTCGTGAAGGACGGCGACGTGCTGGTGTTCAAGTTCAACGTGTAGACATAGTCGCAAGTCGGCAAGTCGCAAGTCGACTACACGAGCCCGTAGATTTCGCTGTATTTCTCCTTCAGATAACTCACGTAGGGACGGACATCGACGATGTCCGAGCCGGTCACCCGCTGCAGCGTTTCCTTCGGCGTGAACTTCCGGCCATGACGGTGCAGGTTCTGGCGCAGCCACTCGCGCAGCGGGCTGAACTCGCCGCGTGCAATCTGGTCGGGCAGGTCGGGCAGGGCCACCAGCGCCTTGTCCCAGATCTGGGCCGACGCGATGCTGCCCAGCACGTAGGTCGGGAAGTAGCCGACGTAGCCGAGCGACCAGTGCACGTCCTGCAGCACGCCTGACGCCACGTCGGGCACGTCCACGCCCAGGTACGACTTCATCCGCGCATTCCACGCCTCCGGCAGTTCGGCCAGCGGAATGGCACCCGACAACATCTCCTGTTCGAGCTCGAAGCGCAGCACGACGTGCAGGCCGTAAGTGAGCTCGTCGGCTTCGACACGGATCAGCCCCGGCTTCACCTTGTTGATGGCGCGATAGAACGTCTCGAGGTCGACCGAATCGAACTGTCCGGGAAACGCGACTTTCAGCGACGGCAAGAAGCAGGTCCAGGCGGCGCGGCTGCGCCCCACGAGGTTCTCCCAGAGGCGGCTCTGCGACTCGTGGATGCCGAGCGAGGTGCCGCGACAGAGCGGCGTGCGCTCCAGCGCCGGGTCGATGCCGTGCTCGTAGAGACCGTGCCCGCATTCGTGCATGCTGCCGAACACCGACGGCGCGATGTTGTCCTCGTAGTAGCGCGTCGTCAGGCGGATGTCACCAAGCCCGGTGTTGGTGGCAAACGGGTGAGCCGTCGGGTCGAAGCGCCACTCCCGGTCGGTGTAGCCAAAGCGGCGCAGCACCGTCAGACAGAACTCACGCTGCTGAGGGATGGGGAAATGCCCATGCAGGCAGCGATCGTCGACCGCATCCGCGTGTTCGGCGACGGCCGCGATGAGCGGCACGATGGCCTGCTTCAACTGCGTGAAGATGCTGCGCACCTCGGACGTCGGCAGGCCGCGCTCGAACTCGTCGAGCAGGACGTCGTACGGTTCAGCAACCGGCGCGAAACAGTCGACGTAGCGCTTCTTCAGATCGATGGTCTGCTGCAGGAACGGCAGGAAGGCCCCGAAGTCGGACGAGGCGCGCGCACTGGCCCAGGCGTTGCGCGAGAGCGAGGCCACGCGGGTCATCTCGGTGCGCAGCTCGGTCGGCACCTGCCGGGCCCGCTCGTAGTCGTAGCGGGTGACGCGAATCAGGCTCGCATCGTCGGAATCGTAAGGGAGCGACGCCTCGTAACCCTCCAGGTCGTCGAGCAGACGCCCGATGTCCGGGCTGGTCAGGCGTTCGTGCGCAATCCGGCCAACGGTGGCCATCTGTTCGGCGCGAACCGCCGCTCCGCCAGGAGGCATCGTGACGGCCTGGTCCCAGCCGAGCAATGACGACACCCGGTTGAGGTCGTGGATCTCCGCCAGCCGGGCCTTGAGGTCGAGGAATCGGGTGTGAGGGGTCATAAGGTCGCCCATCACTATTCCACAGTCATTGCACCGGCGCAGACGAACGACTGTGGCTTTGCACAGAAAGTGACGAGCTCTCCAGCCAGCTGAATCGGGTGGACCAAGCGCTTGACACGGCTGAGCTGACTCCGGCGCTGGTGGTGACGCGCTACGGCGTCGGGCCGGCGTTCGGCTCGTCGGCGACGCGGTAGATGCGGCGGGTCACCGCCGGGTCGACGCCGACGGCGCGAATCTGCGGGAACATCGCCGCGTGCTTCGTCAGGTCCACCTTCAGGGCCGCGTCCTCGGCACTCAGCCCCTGGCGTCGCAGCGCGTTGGTCTGCGCGATCAGATCGCGCAGGTAGTCCTGGAACGCCGTGATGCGTTCCTTGCCCTTGAACGGCACGCCGTGACCCGGCAGCACCGTATCGAACTCGAGCGCCTTCAGCTTCTCGAGCGTCACGATCCACTCCTCTGGGTACGAATCGCCCATGTAGGAGAGGACCGACTCCATCAGGTCGCCGGTGGCGACGATGCGCTCCTGCGGGAGGAAGACCACGACGTCGGTGTCGGTGTGTCCGCGCCCCAGGTACATCAGGCGGAACTCGCGGCCGCCGCGCACCAGCGTCATCGTGTTGTCGAAGGTCAGGTTCGGCGGCGTCTGCCGCACCTCCTTCACCTGCTGCTGGTAGGCCAGCGAGTTCTTGACCTGCTGTTCCAGCGTCGCCTTCTGCTGCGGGTCCTTCTCTGTGGCGATGCGCTCGCGCAGCGACTGGAGGCGCTGCGGGATGGAGCGGATGCTGGTGAGGAAGGTGTACTCCTCGAGCGTGTTCGCCTTCAGTCGCTCGCGGGTGTGGTCGTGCCCGATAATCTGCACGTCCGGACCAAACGCCTGGTTTCCGTAGAGGTGGTCGTAGTGGTAGTGCGAGTCGATGACGAATTTCACCGGCTTGTCGGTGATCGCCTTCACGTCCTGCACCAGCGCACGGCCCGCCGCCGGCGACGTGCCGGAGTCGATCACGATCGCCTCGGTGCCGTTCACGAACACCGGCGAGTTCGCTCCCACCGACATCGTGCCCGACGCCGTGGCGTAGTAGACGCTCTCGCTGATTTTCTCGAAGCGATGGGCACCGCTCACCAGCGGCGACGTCCCCTGCGCCCCCGCATCGAGCCAGAGATAACCGGCAAACACAACCGCAAACAGGACAGCCACGCGTACGCGCATCGATTCCTCCGCGCGACAGTCTAGTGCATGGGAGGGGCGGGAGAGGCGGCTTTCGCCGGACCGGTCAGCGACCGAAGACGATGGCTTCGCGGCGAAGCAGGCGGGCGGTGAGCGCCACCAGGAGCAGGGCGCAGGCAAGTACCGACACACCGGCGAGGGCGTAGAACAGGACGCCGGGCGGCTTGCCGCCGAGCACATCGGCACTAAGGGCGTACTGCCCCAGCACGGGAACCGGCGCCAGCCACGGGCGTCCGCCGAGCGGGTACATCGTTGACAGCAAGCCCGGAAGCATAGGCAGCAGCATCAGCATGCCCAGGTAGGTCTGCGCTTCCTTGAACGAACGCGCGAAGGTGGACGCGAACATCACGAGCGCGCTGAGGAACAGCGCCAGCGGCAGGATGAGCACGAGCAGACTCATCAACTCGCCGTCGGTGACCCGGAAGCGGATACCGAGGTCGTGCCACGGCACCCGCCGCATGACGTTCATGGTCAGCACCATCGAGAACAGCACGGCG
>JBKJMH010000365.1:0-4309 GCA_046596625.1 Vicinamibacterales bacterium
GGCTCGAGATCCAGGATGCTGCCGGCGAACATGTTCGGTGACGTCACGTCCAGTTGCTCGCCCTGCTTGACGCGCTCACCCTGGAGACGCAGCAACGGCAGTCCCGCCTTCCACTCCGGCGTCCCCTGCTTCCGGTAGGACACGGCGACCGAGGCGTTCCGGTTGTCGTCTCCTTCGATCAGCCACTCGAAACCGAGATTGATCAGGGTGGGAGGATCGATGACAAACTCACCAGCAGTGACGCCGTTGGCGGTCGCCGCGGTGATGACGCCGTTCCCGACAATCGTCCCCGAGGTGGTCACAGCCCCGACAATGAGCGCCGCCGCGGCGGCCGTTACGTATTTGCTGTTGATGCGCATGCTTGGTCCGCCAGTCACTAGAAGGAGAAGGTCACGCCAAGCCGCGCGATCCGCGGCGTGGAGATTGTGGTCAACGACGATTGATTCGCTCCCCACGGCCGACGTATGCTCGCGGCCCGCGCGTATCCGAGCCTCGACAGGGCGTCGGTCGCGCGGAAAGTAGACCGCGCGGTAGTGAACCACGAGGTCGTCTCGAGTCGGTGTATATGTTTGTAAATGGGGACACGATGCTCAGACCTGTCGACCGGCGCACCTTCAGGGCGCTCGCATGACCAACACTCGCGTGCTCATCGTCGAAGACGATGCGGCGCTCAGGTCCTTGCTGCGGGACAACCTCTCCTACGAGGGATACGTTGTCGAGTGCGCACAGGATTCAGCGAGCGCGCTGCTGCTCGCCAGACAGGCTCCGCCTGATCTGATGCTTCTCGACCTCATGCTGCCGGACGGAGATGGGCTCGACGTCTGCCGGACCATCAGCGCGACGTATCCGCGCACCTCGATCATCATCCTGACCTCCAAGCGTGAGCCCCTCGACAAGATTGCCGGGCTCGACATGGGCGCGGATGACTACGTGACGAAGCCGTGTGGCATCGGCGAACTGCTGGCTCGGGTCCGTGCGGTGATGCGACGAACCCATCCGGCGGTCGGGCGCCTCGATCTGGATGGCGTCCTCGTCGACTTTGTCGGTCGTACCGCCAGCAAGGGAGGGGCTCCGCTACCGCTGACGGCCCGCGAATTCGAACTGCTCCAGTACCTGGCGGAGCGCCATGGAGCCGTCGTCACGCGACAGGAGCTGCTCAAGATGGTCTGGGGTTACGAGGAGAGCGCGCTGACGCGGACGGTCGACATCTTCATTGGCAGACTCCGACGGAAGATCGAGGCGGACCCGAAACACCCGAGGCACATCCTGACTTCACACGGGGACGGCTATCTGCTGGTGGCATAGGGTGGCGGCCTACGCGGAGGTGCTGCGCGGCAACTTCACGGTGATCGTGGTTCCAACGCCAACCTCGGAGACGATCTCGATCGTCCCGCGGTGGGCGCGCACGACTTTTTCAGCGATCGCGAGGCCGAGACCGCTGCCCGATCGACCATTCCGCCCGCGAAAGAACTTCTCGAACACATGCGCGAGATCGGCTGGTGAGATGCCCATCCCGCTGTCCGATACTTCAACCACCGCGGTTGCACCCTGCGCGGCGGTCCTGATGGCGAGGCGCTTGACGTCCGCGGAGTACTTGATGGCGTTGTCAATCAGGTTGTCGAACACGTGCAACAGGGCCTCGTGATCGCCGTGGACGTGCGGCGTATCGGCCAGGTTCAGCTCGAGCTCGAATTGCGCGAGACGGGGCTCAGCACGATGGACGGCTTCATGGATCACCTCGAGCAGGTCCACAGGTTCCACTCCGCTTGCGCTCGCAGCTTCGGTCGCCCTGGCGTAGGCCAGCAGGTTGTCGATACGCAGCGACAGCCGCGTCGCTTCGAGCCGCAGGAGTTTCCCGTATTCATCGATCCGGTCTTCAGAGGTATAGCGTCCGAAGCCCAGCGTCTCACCAACGACCCTGATCAGCGCCAGGGGGGCCTTGAGATCGTGGGTCACGGTGGCGATGAAATCGCCCTTCATCGTTGCCAGTTCCGCTTGCGTGCGAATCGACTGTCCGATCAGCAGCACCCCCGCCACAGAGGCCACCGCGGCGATCGCCATCAACCACCAGAGGATGGCCCACGAGTGCATGTCATCGTCGGTGCTCAGGCTCGAATCCACGCGGATCGTCCAGAGCGGTGTGCTCGCCAGCTTCGATTGTGCGGCCAGCAGCGACCGATCGAGAAACGCGAGCGGAAACTTTCGTTCGAAGTGCGCAGCTGGTTCACCTGAGGTGCCACTGGCGGCCACCGTCGTCATCCCTTCATCGAGGATGGAGAACCTCACACCGGCTTCGCCGATCACGGATTCGACTTGCCGCATCATTTCCTGAAAGTAGAAGCGACGAACCCAGGTCATATCTGCCAGGAATCCGACAGCTCCGATCAGTGGCTGGCCCTCAGCGGGGCTGTAGAACAGCGAGGCGGCTACTTGATACGGGGTGCTCTCGTCAACGAAGCTACTGAGCAGGAACTGCTCGCCCGCCTCACTCGCTCGAATCGCTGACACCATCGGATTGAGCGGCGGCGGATCCCGTAGCAGGGCGACTGGAAACGGTGACGCTCGTTGCAGTGCGAGCGCCCAATGCGGGGGCCTGTCCATCCGGTTGAAGACATAGAGACGGCCGCGCTCGGCATTTTCTTCCGCGCGCCAGACGAATATCGAATCGAGATAGGGATATTGCGAGAAGGCTGACTCGACAATGTCGAACAACTCATACGGATCGCGGAACGCCAGACGACGGGCGCCAAAGCGTGTGAGTACGCTTGCCTGAACCGCTTTCATGTCGCGATCGAGCGCCACGCTCAGAAGCATGGCTTTCTCTTCGGCGCGCCGCTGCGCAAGCAGCGCTGAGCTCTGTTGCCATCCGACAAACGCTCGGTGTCCTACCCATGCCAGAGTCAGCACGGCCAGGAGCAGGGCGGAAATCGAGGTCGCCAGGAACCATCGCTTGGCGATGGCCTCCCACAGGTGACGAAGTCGTTCAGGGTTCTTCCCTGTGGTCATTGCGGATGACACGACGTGCTCCGATCGTTTCGTCCGGGTTGCCTGGCGTTGTACAATGCCGCGCCATCTTCGCACGTGACGGAACCCCGGCGAAGTGTAGAATGCCGACGACGATGCCCCGCCCTTTCGCCTGGCTGCTGATCGCGACGTGCACCGCACTGATCTCGTGCTCGTCGGCCTCGACACGGGAGCGAACCGCGGTTCGCATCGCGAGCGGGCCGAAGGACGCCACGTTCTCGATCCTCGCGAACGCGCTGGCCGCTTCGATCTCGGCACGATTACCGGACGTGGTCGCCCAGGAGCTGCCGACCGGGGGCTCGGCCGCCAACATCGAGGCCGTCGAGTCTGGCCTGGCTGAATGCGGCCTGGTCTCCGCGGATCGCGTCTACGACGCCTTTGTCCGAGGAACCTCGCGGACTTCCACTCCACACCAGCAGTTGCGCGGCGTCGCGGTCCTGTTTCCGAACGTGCTGCACGTTGTGACCCGCGCGGACTCCGGCCTCGCGGTGCTGGCCGATCTGGCTGGCAAGCGTCTCGCCGCAGCACGGCCCGGCGAGTTCGAGCAGGACCGTACCGATCCCCGGCTGGACGCGATCGCTGCGGCTGTCGCTGGCCTGACTGCCACTCATGCCAGGCCGCACACACTATCGGTAGGCATGGATGACGCCGTCGTCCAACTCGAGGAAGGGCGAATCGATGCGGCGGAGTTCGTTGGCGGATTTCCCTTCCGTCCCGTCACCGAGGCCGCACGCCGCTATGGGATTCACCTGCTGGAGTTCAACGACCATGCGACCAGCGTCGCCAAGGCGACGTACCCGTTCCTGAAGCCCGTGGTCGTGCCGGCAAACACCTATCCCGGTCAGGAGCAGGCGGTGCAGACCCTTGCCGTCGACAACGTCCTGATCTGCAGGGCCGACCTTGCCGCGCCACTCGTCTACCAGCTGACGCGAGCGCTCTACAGCAGCCTTCCCGACATCGCGGCGGCGCACCAGTCAGCCCGACAGATCGATCCGGAGCGAGGCGCATCGACGCCAATACCGCTCCACGATGGCGCCAGCCGCTACTACCGCGAACGCGAACTGTTTCGCTGATACGTCTTCACGGCTGCGAAATTTAATTCCTGATTGCGGCAGCGCTCGATAGGATCGGGTTGCCGTGCAGCGCGTCCTGACGTCAACCGATGAAACGCTCCTCGCGGAGGTGAGGGACCTCCTCGCACGGCTTGGCACCGTCCTCGGGCAGTTCGGCGGCACCGACGACCTGGCCACGCTGAACGGATCGGCGCGCCAGCTCGACGACCTGT
>JBKJMH010000214.1:0-3435 GCA_046596625.1 Vicinamibacterales bacterium
GAACGTCACGCGGTTGCGTGGTGCAGGGTCAGGCCGCCCGCGAAGTCCGCGAGCTGCTTGCGCAGGATGAGACGGCCACGGTGCAGACGCGACTTCAGCGTCTGGTCCTTCACGCGCAGGATCTCGCTCGCCTCTTCCGTCGACATCCCCTGGATGTCTCGCAGCATCACCGGCGCTCGGTAAATCGCCGGCAGCGACAGGATGGCGTTGAATACCTTCTGGCGCAGCTGCGAACGGAACACATGCTCGTCGGCCATGTCGGACCAGTCGGCGATGTCGTGGCGCGTGCTCGCGCCGTCTTCGCCCTCGTTCGCCGTGATCGACAACTCGTCGTTCTGCGTCCGCTGATACTTCGCCGTGCGCAGGCGCGACATCGACGCGTTGAAGGTAATCCGGTAGATCCAGGAAGACAGCGCCGCGTCACCGCGGAAGTCGCTCACCTTGCGGTAGACCTTGAACAGGACGTCCTGCGTCACTTCTTCCGCGTCTTCCTTGTTACGGAGATAGCGGAATGCCAGCTGGTAGATTTTCGAACCGAACGCCTCGGCCAGGTCACGGAGTGCCAATTCGTCTCCTGCCTGCAGCCGGGCGAGAAGCAGCTCATCTTTCGTGTCTCTCATTCGTCCCTCGCTGGCATAGAGAACACCGACACCCCCGGAAATATTCCACACCGCCAGAGAACCGCTCAACACGCGGGCAGCCGGGGACTTAGCGGGGACGGTTCAGCGCAGGGCGAGCGCGATGAGCACGGTCGGCCCGAGGACGCCAACCACAAGGATGAGCCCAAGCAGCGCACCGGCAACGGGTCGGCCGAAGTTCAGGGTCCAGCGACGACCGTCACGCGTGGGCACGAAGAGCGCGGGATCGTCGGCGTTCTTGTAGAGCTGCCCAAGCCGCCAGTGTGCGGCGACGAAGGGCCGGGGGGCGGGCCGCCCGAGCCGGCGGTGGGCTCGCACCGCAATGGCCAGAGACGCGGCGCCGCCGACCATCTCGCCCAGGTTGTAGAACGGCAGCGACGCCCGATGCGTCACCCAGAGGCGCGCCAGTGAAAACGCCGCGTAGCCCTGGAAAGCCACCCAAACCGCCGCAATCAGCACCACCGCTTCGGCCGCGGCGGCGGCGGCGCGCACGTCAGGCGCCTCTGCTTCCTGTTCACCGTGTGGACGCGACAGCAGCAGGGCCGCGACGGCCGAGAAGAGCACCGCCAGCATCACCTGCACACCCACTGGAATGAGGACGCGCGGCAGCGTCCGGTACTGCCAGCCGTTCGGTGTGCCGTTGCGGTTGAAGTGCACCGGCAGCAGGTCCGGCAACGACGCATACTCGAGCAGCAGGAACAGGGCGGTCGCCATGATGACCAGCACCATCGTCAGGGCAGCCGCGCGGGTGATCGGCGTTGGCGGGACCGTGCGGCTCGGCGTCATCGGGCGGCGGCTTCGCCGGTCGTGGCCGGTGCAACGTGCACGGTCCGGCCGAACACCACGCCGAAGTGGGCGGCGATCCGGTCTTCCACCTCCGCACGGGTCGCGACACATCCGAGCGTCTGGAGCGAGGTCACTCCCTTGTCGGAGATGCCACACGGCACGATCAGCCCGAAGTGCGACAGGTCGGTCGTGTGGTTCAGGGCGAAGCCGTGACTCGTCACCCACCGCTGGATGCGCACGCCGATGGCCGCCAGCTTCTCGTCGCCCGCCCACACACCGGTGAGCCCCGATACGCGGCCGGTGGCGATGCCGTAGTCGGCGGCGACGCGAATCAGCACCTCTTCGAGGTCGCGCACGTACTTGTGCACATCGCGGCGGTCGGGATCGAGGTCGATGATCGGGTAGCCGACGATCTGGCCAGGACCGTGATAGGTGATGTCGCCGCCGCGGCGGGTCTCGAACACGTCGATCTGGCGCGCGGCGAGTTCCTCGTCGCTGACCAGGATGTGGGCGCGGCCGCCACCAACGCGAACCCCGAGCGTCAGCACCGACGGGTGTTCGACCATTAGCAGCAGGTCGCCGACCGCACCGGCCCGCCGCTGCTCGACGAGACCGCTCTGGAGTTCGAGCGCGTCGCCGTACGGCATGCACCCCAGGCGCCGGACCTCGAGCGTGCGGTTGGCCATCAGGCGTGGCGCATCAGGCGTGCTTCGGATCCCAGTTCTCGAGCTGGTGCTTGATGAGCGCCATGAACTGATCGCCAACCGCCCCATCGACCACGCGGTGGTCGAAGGCCAGCGACAGATACCCCATAAGCCGGATGCCGATCGCATCGTCGATGACCACCGCCCGCTTCTCGATCGCACCGATGCCGACAATACCGACCTGCGGCTGGTTGATGATCGGCAGCCCGAACTGGGCGCCGATGCCGCCCGGGTTGGTCACGGTGAAGGTGCCGCCCTGGACGTCGTCGGGCTTGAGCTGCTTCGCCCGTGCCCGGTCCGCCAGATCGGTGATGGCCTTGCTGATGCCGAGCAGGTTCTTCTCGTCGGCCGCCTTGATGACCGGGACAATCAGTCCCCAGTCGAGCGAGACGGCGATGCCCACATTGACCTGCCGGTGGTAGGACACGTTGTTGTTCGCGTCGAGCGACGCGTTCATGACCGGCACCTGGCGTAGCGCGTCGACCACGGCCTTGACGATGAACGACAGGTAGGTGAGCTTCGCGCCGCTCGCTTCGTACTCGGCCTTCTTCGCCTTGCGGATCTGGTCGAGCCGGCTGTAGTTCACCTCGAACACCGTGTGCACATGCGCCGACGTGCGCTTGCTGAGCACCATATGCTCGGCGATCTTGCGCCGCATCACGGACAGCGGCGCTGTCTGGCCGGCGAGTCCGGCCCCGGTAGCCGTGGTGTGACCCGACGATGGCGTCGACGCGACCGCGGCCGGCGCGGGCGCCGATACGCCGCCCTTCTCGATGTAGGTGATGATGTCGCTCTTGGTGACGCGGCCGCTGACGCCGGTGCCCCGGAGCTGCGCGATATCGACCTGGTGCTCCTTGGCGATGCGACGCACCAGCGGCGACGATTTCTGGCGGAGCCGCTCTTCCGTCGTGGTCAGGGCGGAAGCCGGCGCTGCGGCCGTCTCGGCGACGACCGGGGCGGGAGCGGGCACCGCCTGTGTGGACGGGGCGCCGTCGCCCTGGGCCGTCGGGGCCGGGGGCGGGACCGCGTGCGCCGGAGCCGCAGGTGTGGCCAGGTCCGGCTGCGTGCCGGCCGGTGCGATGGTCGCCACGACGGAGTTGACGGGAACCGTCTCGCCCTCGTGGGCAAGGATCGTTGTCAACACGCCGGCGGCGGGCGAGGGAATCTCGGCGTCGACCTTGTCCGTCGAGATCTCGAAGAGCGGCTCGTCGCGATCGACGCTGTCGCCCACCTTCTTGATCCAGCGGACGATCGTCCCCTCGGCGATCGACTCGCCCATCTGCGGCATCAATACGTCGCTGGCCATA
>JBKJMH010000269.1:0-6789 GCA_046596625.1 Vicinamibacterales bacterium
GGGCTGATCGATCTGCGACGTCCAGCTCACGCCGCGCAGGCGTTCGGTGGCCGACTGCTGCTGCAGCAGCGACAGCGTCAGCATCTGCCGCATGTCGCGCAGTTCGCTGCGCACCTCCGCGATGCCGGCTACAGACGGCGCGCTGGCCGCCCGCGCCGAGGCGGTCGAGCGGCCGATGACCACGCCGGCCAGCAGCAGCGATGCCGCCACGGCCATCTGCACGAGCAGCTTCCGGGTGGTCCATCCAGCAGCCGTCCACGCGCGTCCCGTGCTCCGGCGGGATGCGGGCCGCCAGGCGGACGTGCGTTCGGCTGTCATGACGGCGGAGAACCGCTCGCGCATCCGGTTCGAGGGCACCGCCGGTGCCGGGATGGCGCCGAGCGCAGTCCACAGCGCGTCGAGCCCCATGAATTCGGCCTGGCAGTCCACGCATGAAGACACGTGGGCCCGGAGCGCCGCCAAGTCGGTCGCGTCGAGCGTCCCGGCCAGCGACTCCGCCACTCGGAGCCTTACTTCTTCACAGCGCATGGTGCGTCCTCGAAGTTTGAAAAAGAGCGTGCGCAACTGCTTCATCGCGCGGTGCACCCGAACCTTCACGGCGCCGGTCTCGATGCCAAGCGTTTCGGCAATCCGGTCGTAGGGCAGCCCGTGATACCGGGCGAGCACGAGCAGGTCGCGCGGTTCGTCCGGCAGCTCACGCAAAGCACGTTCGAGCTGCACCACGTCGACCTGCTGCTCGAACTGCTGCGCCGGTCCGGGTTCGTGGCTCGGCACCTCGAGCGCGTCTGCTTCCGGTGCCGCGGCCGGACCACGCCGGCGGAAGTGGTCGGTCCTGGCGTTGCGCGCGATGCGGAACAGCCAGGTGTCGAATCGGCTGTCCACCATGTAGGTGTGCCGGTACTTCAGGATGCGCACGAACACCTCCTGCACCAGGTCCTCGGCCACGCCCGAATCGCCGGTCGTGCGATTCAGGAAGTGGAACACCGGCCGGTGGTGTCGTTCGAACAGTTCGCCGAGGGCGTCGAAGTCGCCGCCCTGTACGGCCTCCATCAGCAGTTCGTCGGTCACGTTCTGGTCAGGAATACTCGAACGGGCACCAAAGGTTACGCAACGTGCTTACACACGAGGTGGCGCGCTGACGTGGAAGAGGTCTGGGTGGGTGCGCGCGTGGCGCGGCAGGCAGGGGATTGAAGGGTGCAGGTGAACAGAGGGTGGAGTGGGCGACATCGGCCGCCTCACCCACCCACTGCACATCGAGCATCGGGTTTTAGTACAAATCCGAGCGGAGGGTCACGGTCTGCGCCGGGTCGATATAGACGTCGAACAGCTGCGGTTCGAGTCCTGGCGCGTCGAGTTCGATTTCGTGCGGTCCCACTTCGAGCGTCAGCCGCTGAAACACGCCGTCGAAGTCGTCGACGATGCCGGCGTAGTAGCCGTCAACGTAGACCGCGGCATTTCGCGGTCGCACCTGCAGACGAAGGTCGCCGTAGTAGATGCGCGACCCGTAGGACCGCGGCCCGGCGTAGCCGTAGACGCGTCCCAAATACGGCGACCCGTAGAGGTAACCGTTGCCCACACCGAAGTAGACACTGTAGCTACCGCCGGAGCCGTAATAGCGCGGGCGACGGTCCGGGCCGTAGTAGCGCGGCACGGGAGCGTAGCGGAAGGGATAGTAGCGGCCGTTGTCGCGGTTGTCGTATCTATAGGCATCCCGCCGATCGTTGCCGCGGTTGTCATACCGGTAATCGCGCGGCGGCGGGGCCACATAGCGTCCGCGGTCCTGCCCGTTGTCGCGACGCGCATCGCCTCGCGCGTCACCTCGTGCCTGGCCACGCGGCACGGCCTGGTCGCGATTCCCGCGATTGGCCTCGGCTCTGGGCGCCTCCGCCCGTGGCGACTCGCGTTGCGCCTCGCGCGGAACCTCGCGCGGAGCCTCGCGTTGCGCCTCGGCGCGCGGCGCCTCGCGCGGAGCCTGCGCCCGCGGCGCCTCCGCACGCTGCTGCTGCTGACCGTCGTCGCGGCGCCCGCTGTCGCGCTGGGCGTCACCGCGGCTTTCGCGACCATTGCGGTCGCGACCCTGGTTGTCGCGCTGTCCTGCGTCGGCTGCCACACCGGCCAGGCTCAACGCCACTACCATCGCACCCACCGGAATCATTCGCTTCATCATGGTCATGTCCCCCCGGGACTACGGGGCGCCGGCCCCCACGCCCTCGTGCTCGCAGCATCCATGCCGAGTCAGGTTCGCATATTTGCTCAATGAACGCTGCAACTCGCCTGGACGTCGGCGCCAACTGTCACCTGTCGTGTCCAGCACAGCCGCCGCCTGTCCTAGAATGCCTGAACTACATGGCCACGTTTGCCGTCGGCGACATCCACGGGAATCTTCCAGCTCTGCGTGACTTGCTCGAGGCCATCCGTTCGGCGCTGTCCACCGGCGACACGGTGGTGTTCCTGGGCGACTATATCGACCGGGGTTCCGGCTCGAGGCAGTGCGTCGACACCATCCTCGACTTCGCCGGCGCGCACGCCGGCCCCACGGTCTGCCTCGGCGGCAACCACGAAGACTGGATGATGCGGTCCTACCGGGACCACACCGCTCACTCGTGGCTCCTCAGCATGAAGGGGTTCTCCACCATCGGCAGTTACTCCGCCGACGCGGAGATCGTGCTCCGGGCGGCCGCCTCGAAAGCCGGCACCGGGCTCTATCAGGACGATGCCCTGCAACTGCCGTACGACATGTTCTTCGAGGCCATGCCCGAGGCGCACCTGCAGTTCTTCGACACGCTCCGCTTGACCTACGACGATCCGCACGGCATCTACGTGCACGCCGGTGTCGACACCCGCCTGCCGCTCGACGGGCAGACGCGCGATACCCTGCTGTTCGGCCGGAACGACGGCGGCTTCCCCGACACGTACGAGGGCGCACGCGTGGTCGTGTACGGACACCGCAACGACGCGGTGCTCGATGCCGACGGCTGGCCGTCCCCGCGCATCGGCGCACACACGATCGGGCTCGACACGAGCCATCACGGGGTGCTCAGCGCGGTCAGACTGCCCGACCGGCGCGTGTTCCAGAGCGGGCGCCACCTCGCCAATCATCGGTAGGGCCACTGTCTTACTTCGGCGGTTCTGGCGCTTTCTTCTTCGCCGAGAAGCTGCCCATCGCCAGGCCGCCGAAGTCGGCTGCGCCGTTGATGTCGGTGCCGGTCACGGTGCCGGCGTAGGTGATCGTCATCGGCTGACCCTGGAAGTCGATGGTCATCACCAGCGTCACCTTGTCGCCGCCGACAGCGGTGCTGTCGTAGGGCCGTTCACCCTGCGGCCCCTTCGCAAACGCCTTGATGGCATCGCCATCCTTCCTGAACTCCACGGTGTTGGTGTTCTCACCCACCGGCGAGACGGTGGTCATCTCCCATTCGCCGACCACGTCTGGCGCCTGCGCAAACGAGAGCGCCGCCGCACAGACACACAACGCAACCGTCAGCAGAACCTTCTTCATCGACATTCACTCCTTGATGGCGCGAATCGCCCATCGCAACTTGGCAGAGGACGACCGCGGATTGGATTGTCGCTCGTCGGCACTCGCACGTTCCACGTCTTCGGCAACAGATGAGTAGACGCCGGCCACGAGGCCGGCTTTGAACGCCTGCTTCACGCGGCGATCCTCACCCGAGTGAAAGCCGAGGACGGCGATGCGGCCGCCTGGTGCCACACAGTCAGGCAGGTTCCGCAGGAAGGTCTCGAGGGCGCCGAACTCGTCGTTCACCTCGATGCGGAGCGCCTGGAAGACGCGCCGGATCGACAGGTCGAGGAACTCTTCGGCATCGCGTCGCCCGCGATTCGCCGACAGCCCGTCACGGACCGCATCCGCAAGCGCGGTCGTGGTGAGGATGGGCGCCACGGCCTGCGTTGCCATCAGGTGATGCGCCAGCGCATCGGCCTCCGGCTGGTCGGCATTCACCTCGAGCAGGCGCGCCAGCCTGGGCGCCGAGAGCGACGCCAGCAGCGCCGAGGCCGGCTGCCCGCGCAGCGGGTTCATGCGCAGATCGAGCGGTCCTGGCCGCTTGTACGTGAAACCGCGCGACGGATCGTCGAGCTGCATCGACGACAGCCCGAGGTCGGCGAGCAGTACGTCGGCGCGGGGCAGCCCTTCGTCGGCGAGCACGCGCACGAGTCCCGCGAAGTTGCTGCGCCTGACGAGCAGGGCGTCGTCCGCGACGCCGCGCGCCCGCAGCCGCGCCTCCGTCTTCGGCAGTTCGAGCGGGTCGACATCGAGCGCCAGCAGCCGACCGCCTGGCATCACGCCCTTCAGCAGTTCCACCGCATGCCCGCCGTAGCCGACCGTACAGTCGACCGCGAACTCGCCGGCCACAGGCGCGAGCCGCTCGAGCACCTCGCGCACCATAATCGGCCGGTGCATCCCGGCCGGCGTCTTCCCCGCCGCCACTACCTTTGCCACATCGTCGGCGTAGCGGTCGGGGTTCAGCTCCTTGTACTTCTCGCGAAAGGCACGCGGATGCGTGCCCGCGTAGCGCGGTCGCCGCACGTGTGGCTTCGACGCCTGGTCCGTCATGGCGTCGGCATCAGTGCAGCGACGCCGCGGCCTGAGCCGCCGCCACTTCAGTCGACACCGCTCGCACACGCAGCGGCACGCGCTTCAACATGAGGTGCAACACGATCGACGCCAGCATGATCACCGCGCTCCAGTAGAAGATCTCCTGCAGGCCATGCATCAGGGCCAGCCTGACGTCGAGCAACAGCGTCTGCAGCAGTTGCAGTCCGTTCGGCACGCTTCCGAACATCTGCTCCAGTTGCGGCCGCACCTGCATCAGCAGCAGCGGGTTCTCGAAGAAGCGCAGCGCCTGCGGTGGCACACCTGCCGGCATGGCTTTGGTGAACTCGTTGTGATACTGCGTCAGCATCACCGAGCCGAACGCCGCCACGCCCACGGTGCTCCCAATCGACCGGAAGAAGATCGTCGACGAGGTTGCGGCGCCCATGGCCTCGCGCGGTGCGACGTTCTGAACCGCCAGCGTGTAGACCGGCTGCAGCAGGCCCATGCCAAAGCCGGCCACGACCATCGCGATCGCCACATACAACCGCGAGGTGTCGGCGTCCATGCGCGCGAACATAATCATCCCGCCTGCAATCAGCACCGAGCCAAGGATGCCCTGCACCTTGTATTCCCCGGTCCGCGAGATGGCCTGGCCACCGATGATGCTGCTGACCACCACACCCATCAGCAGCGGTGTCAGCAGGTTGCCGGACTGCGTGGCTGACACGCCGAGCACACCCTGCATGAAGAGCGGCAGGTAGATGATGGTGCCGAACATCCCCATGCCGAGGACGAAGGCTGCAGCGGAGCAGACGCCGATGACCGGATCACGGAACAGGATCAGCGGGATGATCGGTTCGGCCGCCTTCGACTCCGAATATAGCAGCAGCCCGAGCATCACGACCGAGGTGACCAGCAGCGATACCACGCGCGTCGATCCCCACCCGTAGGACGTGGCCCAGGTGAGCGCCAGCAGCAACGGCACGACCGTGCCGATCAGGGTCGCGAAGCCGGCCCAGTCGAGCTGACGACTCGAGCCGCGCGGCTTCATGTGCGGGAACTCGAAGTGGATGGCGGCAATGGCGATGGCGCCCACCGGCAGGTTCACGTAGAAGCAGGCGCGCCACGACCAGTTGTCCGTCAACCAGCCGCCAAGCGTCGGCCCGAAGATCGACGCCACGCCCCAGAGCGCCGCGAACAGCCCCTGGTACTTGCCGCGTTCGATCGGCGAGAAGATGTCGCCAACGATGGTGAAGAGAATGCCGGTGACCATGCCGCCGCCAATGCCCTGCAGGCCGCGGAACAGGATCAACTGGCCCATGCCGTCGAGCGGCATGAAGGTGAGGTCGCCGGCCGCGCCGCACAGCGCCGACGCAATGACGAATAGCGTCGCGCCGAGCATGAAGAACGGCTTGCGTCCGTAGCGGTCGGAGAGGCTGGCGAAGATCGGCACCGACACCGTGGACGACAGCAGGTAGATCGTCGCCACCCACGGGTAGCGATCGAACCCCTGCAGCGACGCGATGATGCGCGGCTCGGCCGTCCCGACGATCGTCTGGTCGATGGCCGCCAGCAACGCCGCCAACAGCAGGCCGGTCATGGTGCCGACGAGTTGCGGCTTCGTGAGACGAACCAACCCCGACGTGACATACACCGGCTCTGACGCCGTCGTCATGACGCTTCCCTTCTGAGACCGCTGCCGTGTCCGGTTACTTCGCGTGTGTGTGGGCGATGAGCCCAAGAATGCCGGCAGTCTCGCGCTCGAAGTCGATCTCGATGAGCACGACCGGCTCCTTGCCGACGACCCAGCCGTCGTGCCCGGGTGCGATCTCCACCACCTGCGGCGCCCTGAACTCGACAATGCAGCCGTCGGCGTACTCGATATGAATTTCGCCGTGCGCCAGGAAACCCACATGCGCGTGCATGCAGAGCTCGGTGCCTGTGACCGACTTCATGTCCTCGGCCCAATGGAAGCCGGGCGGATAGATCATGCGCTTCACGCGCGCTTTGCCGGCGCGACCCACCTCGAGTTGGACGTGGCCGATGTTCCGGCGTTCCGCGCCCTTCATGGGCGCGAACAGGGGCGCTGTGCGTGCGGCCGCGGCCGGCCGGGGCCGCCGCTTCGGCCGTGGCCGCGTGGTGACGACGGCCTTCTTCGCCGACGTCTTTGCGGCCGGGCGCTTCACGGCAGGACGGGACGGAGCCGTCCGCCGGGCTGCGGGCCGGCGCGCGGC
>JBKJMH010000367.1:0-10552 GCA_046596625.1 Vicinamibacterales bacterium
GGCGCCATCATCATCGCCAAGACCGGCATGACCGAACTGGCCAACTGGGTGGCTGGAGCGCCGACGCCCATGCCCGCGAACTACAACGCGGTTGGCGGCTACGGTTTCAATCCCTACGACCCCAGGCGTGATCCGAGACCAGACGCCGATGGACGTCCCGTGCTGGCGACCGGCGGATCGAGTTCCGGTGTCGGGACGGCCGCGAGCTTCTGGGCGGCGAACGTCGGCACCGAAACCTCGGGCTCCATCCTGAGTCCGGCCAACCAGAACATGCTGGTCGGCATCAAGCCAACGGTGGGGCGCGTCAGCCGCTACGGCGTCATCCCGATCACGGCGGACCAGGACACGCCCGGGCCGCTGGCCCGCACCGTCCGCGACGCCGCGCTCATGCTCGGCGCGCTCGAGGGTGCCATGCCCGACCCGCACGACCGCGCCACGCAGACCTGTCAGGTGCCGCCCAACCGCGACTACACGGCGTTTCTCGCTGCCGATGCCCTGCGCGGGGCGCGCATCGGTATTCCTCGCGCGGCCTACTACGACCCGGTGACCGTGCCCGGCAGCAGCGAGCCGCGTGGCGGCCTGAGCGCGCCGCAGCGCGCCGCCATGACCGAGGCGATTGCCGTCCTCCGCGCGCAGGGCGCGGTCATCGTCGATCCGGCCGACATCCCAAGCGTGGTCGCCACCGAGGCGTCCGCGAACCTGTTGCGGTGGTCGATCTGCAGCGACGAGCGCCGCGGCGGCAACGACGGCTGTTCGACCGCGTTCCAGTACGGGATGAAGCGCGACTTCAATGCCTGGCTCGAGACGCTCGGGTCGTCGCGTCCAGTGGCGTCGCTGACCGCGCTGCGCGAGTGGAACCGGGCGCATGCCGCCGCCGGGGCGATCAAGTACGGGCAGTCGCTGCTCGACAGCTCGGACGCGCTCGATCTGGCGAGCGACCGGGCACGCTATGAGGCCGACCGCGCGAAGGACCTGCGGCTGGCGGGCGAGCAGGGCATAGACGCGGTGATGAAGGCGCAGCGGCTTGATGCGCTGCTGTTCCCTGGCGGCAGCGGCGCCAGCATCGCGGCACGACCGGGCTACCCGACGGTGATCGTACCGTTCGCCCGCATTCCCAACGAGCCGACCGTGCCGTTCCCGGCCGGCTTCGACGCGAAGGCGGCACCCTTCGGTGTCAGCTTCACTGGCATGGCCTGCAGCGAACCGCGGCTGCTCGCCCTCGCCTACGCATTCGAGCAGGCGACGAAGCGCCGCGTGCCGCCGGAGTCGACGCCGTGAGCCGCCGCCTGCACCACGTAGCCGCGCACCTTCAGGTGCGCCGTGTCGCCGACCTGGAGGTCGGCAGCTACGTACTGTGGGTGTCGTAGCCGCGCACCTTCAGGTGCGCCGGATCGCCGACCTGAATGCGGTCAGCGCTCGACGGTGACCGACGGCGGCGTGAGCATGGCGGTCGGGTTGGTCGCCGCGCCGATGGCCACCGGTGTTGCGACGAAGTGTTCGTAGAGCACCACCTGCTGCTGCGTGGCCGGCGCGGCGGGAGCGAAGCGGAACGTCGACTGGCCGCCAGCCGAGAGCGCGATGCTGTAGCTGCCGGCATCGCGGCCGAAGCGGGAGAAGCCGAAGGCCACGGCCGCCGCCCCGTCCTGCACGTGCCCCCAGCCGTTCGCGTTCTTCGCGCGTGCGCCGGCCGACACCTCGACCGCGCGGCGCTGGTTCAGCGGACCCGATTCGATCTTCCAGCCGCTGGCACCGCTCACGCCAACGCTCTGCGTGAGCGTGATCGAATCGCTGGCGGCGCGGAAGACGCCGTAGGTGCCGCTGTCGGTGCCGAAGTCCCACAGCACGGGGAAGCCGGACCAGGCATACGGGCGCTCGATCGCGATGTCCTTCAGCTTGCGGCTCCGGTCGGTGACCGTGGCGGTGGTCTTCAGCCACGTCTTGCTGTTCGGCATCTCCATCACCAGTTCCACCGGGATGGTGGTCGTCTCGTCGATGGCGATCGTGGCGGTGTAGCGCAGCACCACCAGCAACGGGCCGCCCTTTACCACCTCGAGGTTTGCACCCTGCGCTTTCGACAGGTCATGGCGACGGCCGTTGGCGTCGGTGATCGTGAGGCCGTTCTGGCCCTTGCCGATGCCCTCGCCGCGATACGACGCCGACAGCAGGAGCGGGCTGCCGCTCTTCGAGAAGGTGAGGTTACCGACCACGATGGCTGTCGCCTGGTCGTCGAGCGTGAGTCCGCGTGCTGGTGTGGCCGTCGAGGTGACCGACGCACCGAACTGCAGCTCGTAGCGCCGATCCTCTTCCGGATCGAGGCTCGCGTTGAAGTCGATGTCCAGCGTCTGCACCGAGCCGTCGTCCCACGCGGCACGAGCGGTAAACTGCACCGGCACCTCGGCGCTGTTGTTCATGACCCGCGCGTGCGAGACGTCGGTGAGCGCCGCTTTCGGGAGCCGTACCGACACGCTGACCGGGTATTCCGTGCGCCGGATGCCCGCGGTCTCGCGCACGCGGAAGATGCGCAGCGTTGGTTGCTGGGCGCCGAGGTCAACCGGGGCGATCAGCGCCGCAGCCAACGCCAGTGGGACGGAGAGCAGCGCCAGGGTGCGTCGGACACGGGGATGGATGAGACGGCGGGTCGACATGCGCGGCATCATACAACGCACCATGCAGCCGACAGTCGTGTCGGGCTGCGACGGACGGCGCGGCGCGGGCGTCTCATGTCACGATAGGACGCAGCAACCCCGTGTCTGGTCTGTTCATTCTGGGAGTATGGTCATGAAAGTGGTCCGTTCCGTCGCGAGCGCCGTTACTGCGCTCCTCATCCTCGTTGCCGGTTCCGCGGTGCTCGATGCGCACATGAAGCTCGCGAAGAGCGAACCCGCCGCCAACGCTGTCGTCGCCGCGCCGCCCGCCACGGTGCAGGTGTTCTTCACTGAAGAACCCGACCTGAAGGTGAGCGACCTCGAGATCAAAGGGCCTGGCAAGGTGACGCTGGCCTCGCTGGAAGCGGTGGAGAAGTCGTTGAAGGCCTCGGTGCGTGGCGACGTCGCTGACGGCGCCTACACCGTGTCCTGGCGCGCGGCCGGCAAGGACGGCCACATCCAGAAGGGCGAGTTCGCCTTCACCGTGAAGCGGAAGTAGGCACACGGTCGATGGGCGGTCGAGGCGTGCAGTGGTGGTTCGGTGCAGCGGTGCTGCTCGCGCCGCTCATCGTGTTGCTGCCGGTATCCGCGCCCGCGCAGCAGACGACGTACGTCTGGGCGTTGCCGCCCGGCTTCCCCGAGCCGCGCGTCCCGGCCGACAACCCGATGAGCGCCGTCAAGGTGGACCTGGGCCGACACCTCTTCTACGACACGCGCCTCTCGAGCACCG
The DNA here is from genome assembly GCA_046596625.1 of Vicinamibacterales bacterium. GTDB lineage: Bacteria > Acidobacteriota > Vicinamibacteria > Vicinamibacterales > CAVVIG01 > CAVVIG01. Next base: position 3,376 of record JBKJMH010000367.1, read on the forward strand.
GCACGTTCGCCTGCGCCACCTGCCACCAGCAGGCGCGCGCCTTCGCGGACGACAAGGGGCGCGGTATTGGTGTCACTGGCGTCGCGCATCCGCGCGGGCCGATGAGCCTGGCCAACGTCGCCTACGCGGTGGTGCTGACCTGGGCCAATCCCACCATGCGCCGGCTCGAGGATCAGGCGCTCGTCCCGATGTTCGGCGACGACCCGATCGAACTCGGGCTGCGCAGCGACGATCCCTCGCTGCTCGCGAGGTTGCGCGACGAGCCGGTCTACCAGCGGCTGTTTCCCGAGGCGTTCCCCGGTGGACGCGAGCCGATCTCGCTCGCCAATGTCACTCGCGCCATCGCCTCGTTCGAGCGCACGCTGCTCTCGGGGCGGTCGCCGTACGACCGCTATCGCACGACGCTCGATGACAAGGCGATTCCGCCGGCCGCCCACCGCGGGCAGGACCTGTTCTTCTCCGACCGCGTTGGCTGTTTCAACTGCCACGCCGGGTTCAACTTCACCCAGCCGGTCGACTTCGTCGGCCGTGCGTCGGTGGAGGTCGCCTTTCACAATACCGGCCTCTACAACATCGACGGCCGCGGGGCGTATCCCGAGCCGAACACCGGCGTGTACGGCGTGACGGGCGACCCGGCCGACATGGGCCGATTCAAGGCGCCGACCCTTCGCAACATCGCCGTTACCGCGCCCTACATGCACGACGGCAGCCTCCGCACGCTCGACGATGTGCTGTCGCATTACGAAGCCGGTGGCCGAACGATCGGCCTTGGACCGCGGCGCGGCAACGGCTCGCGCAATCCGCTGAAGAGTCGCTTCATCACCGGCTTCACGCTCACGCCAGACGAGCACGACGATCTCCTCGCCTTCCTCGACAGCCTCACCGACCAGTCGTTCCTCACCGACCCGCGCTTCGCCAACCCCTGGCCCACGCACTGAGCCCGCGCCGCGCGACTAGAGCGGTTTTCGATTCTGTGTGGCGTAGCCGCGGACCTTCAGGTCCGCAAAGGCAAGGCCGACCTGAGGTCGGCAGCTACGCCGATGTGAAAACCGCTCTAACGACCAACGACCCTCCTCCGCCTGGCGACTGCGGAGGGCAGGCCAACGACCAACGACCGCGATACAGTGGACGCAATGGGTGAGTGGCTCGAGATCGCCGCCAAGGTGCTGGCCTACGTAGCGGTGTTGCTGACGCTCGGCTGCGCGGTGACCCGCCTGCTGCTGTTGCCGCGCGTGGCGTCTCCAGGCTCGGCGTCGTGGGACGATGCGGTGACGCGCGTGGCGGGGACGCAGGTGGCGGGAGCGAGCGTCCTGCTGCTGGCGCTGCTGCTGCGGGCCTTCGGTCACACCGTATCCGCGTTCGAACTTCCAGACGCGTTGTCGCTCGAGAACCTTCGCATCATCGCGCTCGAGAGCCGATGGGGCGAGGTGTGGCGGCAGCAGGTGCTGGCGTCCACGCTGCTGCTTGGCGGCTGCCTCTGGACGCGCTTCGAGCGGCGCACCGTGGCTGCCGTCTCGGTGGTCGTGCTGTCGGCTGCGGTCTGCGTCGAACTGGCCAGGATGGGCCACGCCGCCACGCTCCCCTGGGGATGGCTGCTGCACGGGGCGCACATGGCCGCGGCCGGCGCGTGGGCGGGTGCGATTGCCGGCATGCTGGTGCTGTCGTCGCCTTCGACGCGGACGCTCCGCCCGGCGCTGCTCGCGGCGTTCGCGCCCGTAGCGATGGTCTCGGTGGCGTTCGTCGTCGTGACCGGGTCCGTCGCCGCCTGGCATTACGTTGGCGCGTGGTCGAATCTGGTGACGACCCGGTACGGCATCACGCTGCTGATCAAGGTGGGTGCGGTCGCCGACATGCTGGTGCTCGGCGGGCTCAACTGGAAACGCCTGCGGTCGCACGGCACGCGCGCGGTGCCGCCAACGGTGTGGGCCGAACTGGTCGTGGCTATTGGCGTCGTGCTGGTGACCGGCGTGCTCACCGAAACCGAACACCCCTAGCTGGGCGCGGACGAAGAACTGTGGGTCGAGCCGAGCGATCTCCGGTACAGTAGCCAAGGCTTCGCCGTCATGCAGTCCCTTCGTCTTCACCTGCGCGCCTGCACCGTCCTCTGGCTCCTGTGCCAGACACTGTCGCTTGCCGCGCTGATCCCCACGGACTGTTGCGCCGCCCATCACGTGGCCGCTGCTGCCGCCACGGCGGAGTGCCATCAGGAAGCCGCCAATCCTAAGCCGGCTGTCTGCCCGATGCACGGGTCGGATGGTGACGACTGCCCGATGCACGCCGCCGATGGCGGCGCCGGGTCGGCCGAGCCGTGTGCCATGCGGGGGCTCTGCAACGTGCCTGCATCAACGCTGGCCATGCTCATCCCGGTGCCGGCAGTGCCCTCCGTCGCCCCGGCAGTCCGGTACGTCGAGACCAGCGAGGCCCTTCTCGCCAGTGTGTCCCCGACTGTCGACCGCGCGCTCCCGCACGATACGCCCCCTCCCCGCGCCTGATCGTCTCCCCGAACCGGCTTCTTGCTGTACGTAGCTGCCGACCTTCAGGTCGGCTCGGCGAGCGAACCTGACGGTTCGCGGCTACCCACTGTGAGCTGTTCCGTGGCGCTGCCACGTCGAGCCTGGAGAGCGATTGTGAAGAGTGTGATCTCGTATACCGTGCGAGTGCTGGCCCTGGCCCTGTGCGTTGGCCTGGTGGCGCGTGCCGCGTCGGCACAGGAATCGATCAACCAGGCCAGTATCAGCGGCCGTGTCGTCGATCAGCAGGGGCTCGTCATCCCGGGCGCCCGCGTGGTGGCCATCCAGATCGACACCAACCTCAAGGTTGAAGGCACAACCGACAGCGACGGCCGTTTCCGGTTCCCGTTCCTGAAGCTCGGACCGTACACCCTGACGGCCAGTCTCGACGGCTTCCGCGAGGTGAAGCGCACGCTCACCGTCACCGTCGGCTCGGCCTTCGAAGTGCCGCTGGTGATGGCCGTGGCTGGCGTCGATGCCAGCGTCAACGTCGTCGGCGAGGTGCCGGTCATCGAGGCGGCCCGCAGCCAGATTGCGGGCACGATCCCGCAGGCCGAGGTGCAGGCGCTGCCGATGAACGGTCGCAACTTCCTCGACCTGGCGCTTCTCGTGCCTGGGGTGTCGCCCACCAACACCGCCAGCACGCAGCTGTTCGCTGAAACCTCCGCCGTCCCGGGGCAGGGAATCTCGGTCGGGAGCCAGCGCAACCTCTCGAACAACTTCATCGTCGATGGCTTGTCTGCCAACGACGATGCGGCGGGCGTGAGCGGTATTCCGTACACCGTGGACGCGGTCGATCAGTTCCAGGTGGTGACGTCGGGTGGACAGGCCGAACTCGGTCGGGCGCTCGGCGGCTACGTCAATGTCGTCACCAGGAGCGGCACGAACGCGGTGCACGGCGACCTCTATGGTTACTTCCGCGACGACAACTTCAACGGGAAGAACGCCCTCACCGGCACCACGCTCCCGATGTCGCAGCAGCAGTACGGAGCCAGCCTGGGCGGACCGGTGTTCAAGGACCGTACGTTCTACTTCGTGAATATCGAGCAGCGGAAGCTCGATCAGACCGGCGTCACCACGATCGCGCCGGCGACCGCCGACGTGATCAACGCGCGGCTCGCCGCCATCGGCTACCCGGGACAGCCGGTCGCGACCGGCGTCTACGCCAACCCGGTGCACAGCACGAACGTCCTCGGCAAGCTCGATCACCAGGTCAATGGCCGCGACCAGTTTTCGGTGCGTTACAGCCTCTACGACGCCGCGGCGAGCAATGCGCGCGGAGCCGGCGGCCTGAATGCGCCGTCGGCTTCGTCGGGGTTGGACAACCGTGACCAGACAGTGGCGATCAGCAACGTCCGGACGCTGTCGCCGCGAACGGTGAACGAGACGCGTGCGCAGTTCGCTCACAGCGACCTGGCATCGTTGTCGACCGACCCGGTCGGTCCGGCCGTCAGCATCTCTGGCGTCGCCTCGTTCGGCACACTCTCGGGCAGCCCGCAGAAGCGCCGGAACACGATGTTCCAGGTCGTCGACAGCATCTCTCATCAGCGCGGTGCGCACGCGCTGCGTGCAGGTGCCGATGTCCTGTTCAACCGGGACACCATCAACTTCCCGCGCTCGTACCGGGGTGCCTACACGTTCTCGTCGCTCGCCAACTTCCTGTCCGGCACCTACAACAACTCGGGTTTCACCCAGACCTTCGGCGTCGTGGACGTTGCGCAGCCGAACCCGAACGTCGGGTTGTACGTGCAGGACGAGTGGAAGGCCGGGTCAACGCTGACCCTGAACCTTGGCGTCCGCTACGACGTGCAGATGCTCGAGACGATCAACACCGACACGAACAACCTGTCGCCGCGACTCGGCTTCGCCTGGTCGCCCTTTGCGTCGCGCCGCACGGTGGTGCGCGGCGGCGCCGGTCTCTACTTCGACCGTGTGCCGCTGCGGGCGCTGGCCAACGCACTGCTCTCGGCGCGCAACACAACCGACCTCGCAAACCTGCAGCAGACCAGCATCAGCCTGTCGCCGACCCAGGCCGGCGCGCCGGTCTTCCCCAGCATCCTGCCGGCGGCCATTTCGTCGGTCACCCTCGTCAACCTGACGACGATGGATACGGACCTGCAGAATGCCTATTCGCGGCAGGGGAGCGTCGAGCTCGAGCACCAACTCGGGGCCAAGGCGACTGTCAGCGCTGCCTATCAGTACGTGAAGGGCATTGGCCTGCTGATGTCGATCAACCAGAACGTGCCGGGCTGCGTGGCGGCTGGCACCAACAACGGCTGTCGGCCGGTGCCGGCCTACGCCAATAACAGCCGGTATTCAGCGGCGGGGTCGTCGAACTACCACGGGCTGCACGTCTCGTTCATCCAGCGTCCGGCGGCGTGGGGGTCGTACCGCGTGAGCTACGCCCTCTCGACGTCGAGGAACAACCTCGGCGAGTTCTTCTTCAGCTCGCCGGTCGATCCGTTCGACGTGAACAAGGACTGGGGACGTTCGGACAACGACCAGCGCCATCGCCTCACCGTGAACGGGTCGATCAACACGCCGGCCGCGAAGGCCGCGACGGCGCTGCAGAAGCTGACCTACGGCTTCCAGTTGAGCGGAATGGTGCAGGCCTACTCGGCGCTGCCGTTCAACATCACGTCGGGTGTCACCACCATCCAGGGCACGGCGGGACGCCCGGTCGTGGCCGGCGCGTTCATCGAGCGCAATACCGGGATCGGGAGCGACTACCTGTCCCTGAATGCCCGGCTGTCGCGGTTGTTCCCGGTAGGCGGACGTGCGCGGATCGAGACCGTCATCGAGGTCTTCAACCTGACGGACCGCCGCAACGACCTCACGCGCAACGGCAACTTCGGCGCTGGTGCGTATCCGGCGAGCCCGTCGGCCACGTTCAACCAGGTCACCGCGGTAGCCGACCCGCGCACGTTCCAGTTTGCGGTACGGGTGAAGTTCTAAGGGGGCGGGCAGGTGGGGCGGGTCAGGCGGGTCAGGCAGGTCGGGCTGGTCGGGCGGGTCAGGCTGGTCGGGCTGGTCGGGCAGCGCAGATCGAGCGCCAGACGCAGGTGAAGTCAGCGGGTGATGCGGGCTATACTGGAGCTTCCCGCTTTTGTGAGCTCTTCGGCCGACCCAGGCCCGGGCCTCAACGAAGCTCTTCAGGCCAAGGGTCTCATGTCCAAGCGCAACGGCAACCGCTCCAACTTCAACATCAACCGTAAGCGTCGGCTCGCGCTCCGCGCCCGTCAGCGCGCGGTCAAGGCGGCGCTGCTCGCACCGAAGACCGACGCCCCGACCGACGCCTCGACCGACGCTGCGGCCAGCGTCTAGGCTAACGGCGCGATCCTGAGGCGCGTGCCCCACGGATCGCGCACCGTCCACGACGTGCCCTCCGCCTCCGCCTCGGTCTCGTAACCGGCGGCAGTCAGGCTGCCCGCAGCGGCGGCCGCGTCGGCGCTGCTCGGTACGACCAGTTCCCACTCGAGCAGCCGTGCCTGCTCATCGCCTGCTGAGGGTCCGGGCGACCAGGTGTTGGTACCGAGGTGGTGGTGGTAACCACCGGCCGACAGAAATAGCGCACCCGGGTAGCTCCACACCATCTTGTCGAAGCCCAGACCGCGGTGGTAGAACGCTTCACCCTCCTCGAGATTCCCCACGTGCAGGTGCACATGCCCCATCGTCGTTCCCAGCGGCGCGCCCTGCCACGGTAGGTCTTCGCCGGCCCGTACCAGTTCCATCAGGTCGAGCGGTTCGGTCGCCATCACCAGTTCCTGTCCGCGCACGTCCCAGTTCTCGCGCGCGCGATCGCAATACACCTCAATCCCCAGTCCGTCGGGGTCCGTCAGGTAGATGGCCTCGCTGACGAGGTGATCGGCGGCGCCCATTCGCAGTCCCATGCTGGCAAGGTTCGCGACGAGACGCCCGAGGTCGGCGCGACTCGGCAGCCGGATGGCAAAGTGATAGAGGCCGAAGAAGCCGCGCTTTGGCGGCGGAGTCACCCCTGGCTTCTCCTGCAGTTCGACCAGCGGGCGGGTATCGTCATGCGCCGTGAGCGTTGCCCGGCCCGCCTCGCGCGAGGCGACGCGCAGACCAATCACGTGCTCGTAGTAGTCGAGCGAGCGCTGCAGGTTGGACACCTGGAGGTGCACGGCGCCGATGCTCGTGGCGTCGGGCAGGCGATAGGTGGGTGCGGGAATGCCGTAGGGGATAGAGGACATGAGAATTCAGAACTCAGAAGTCAGATTGGAGACTGGGAGAAAAGAGAAAGGCCGGTGTCCCTGAGGAGCACCGGCCTTTCGACTGTCGACGACAAATGACCAACGACCCTCCTTCGCCTCTCGGCTACGGAGGGCAGGCTATTGCTGCTGCTGCTGCGTGCTGCCGGCCGCCTTGCGCGCGTCCTGCTCGACTTTGAAGTCCGCATCGTTCATGTAGACGATGTTGATCCAGGCGTGCGCCATTTCGTCGACGGTTCGGTCGCCCCAGCCGACCCACTGGTTCGGGTCGGGATTGCTCTTCTTCGCCGTCGTGTTGTCGTGCCACGCCGTCACCTTCAGGATGGTGCCCTTCGGCAGCAGCGGCGCGACGTCGTCCGCGTACTGGTAGCTGGTCATCCAGTTGAAGTCGAAGCTGCTGACGTAGCTGATGACCGTCTGCTGGCCGGTGGGCGAGAG
>JBKJMH010000027.1:0-9289 GCA_046596625.1 Vicinamibacterales bacterium
GACACCGATCTGCGAACGGGCCTCTGGGAACTCGACCGGTCGTCGTGGGAAGTGACCGCCACGGACGTCGCCCGCGCGCTCGGCCGCCCGGTCCGGCTGCCGCCTGACAAACGGCGACTGTCGCTGGTTGCCGACCGGGTGTGGGACGAACGAGAAGACCCCGCCCGGCTCGCTCGCGCCGCACGGACGCTACTCGATGTCGAGGGACACGGGATGGCCCTCGTCGCCAGCGCCCAGGGCCGTGAGGATAGATGGGTCGCTATTCCGGCGGCGGTACTGACGGACTGGGCAGGGCAAGGCGCGGCGGCCACGTCGATCATCGCCGGTCCGGTCAGTCTCCTGAGTGACTCAGGCGCCGTGTTTGCCGGGCCGGAGGTCGCGCGAGGTGCGGTCCGGCTCGGCCCGCTCGACACGGGCCTGCCGTGGACGATGGCCGTCAACCCGGAATCCACCGCGCCCGACGCCGCACCGGTCGCGGGACGCCGCGTCGTGCTATCGGTGGGCCTGGCGGCGATTCTGCTGCTGTTCAGCGGTGGCAGCTACTTTCTCTGGCGCGTCGTGCAGCGCGAGCTCGACATCGCGCGCCAGCAGACGGATTTTGTCGCCGCCGTCTCGCACGAGTTCCGTACGCCGCTCACCTCGCTTCGCCATGTCACCGAGCTGCTGTCGGAGAACGACGAGTTGCCGCGCGAACGCCGGCAGGCGTTCTACGACACGCTGGGCCGCAACACCGAGCGGCTGCAGCGGCTGGTGGAGTCGCTGCTCGATTTCGCCAGCATGGAGAGTGGACGCAAGCTCTATCAGCGTGAGCTGATCGACGCCGGCGCGCTGCTCACACGCATCGTCACGGACTTTACGGCAGACGTCTCGCCGCGCGGCGGCAGCGTGCGCCTGCACCTCGATGCGGCGCCGTCGGCGACAGTGCTGGCCGATGCTGCGTCACTCACGACCGGCATCTGGAACCTGCTCGACAACGCCGCGAAGTATTCAGTGGACGGCGGCGACATCGACGTGTCGCTGTCGCGACGCGACGATATGGTGACGATCGCCGTGCGCGATCGCGGCATCGGCATTCCGGCGGACGAGCAGCCGCAGATTTTCGAGCGATTCGTGCGCGGACGCCAGGCGTCGACGCGCGGCATCAAGGGCACCGGCCTTGGCTTGGCTATGGTGTCGCATGTCGTCCGTGCGCACAACGGCACCATCGAGCTGAACTCATCTGAAGGGGAGGGCAGCACCTTCACCATCGTGCTCCCGCACGAAGTCGCCGCGGGCTCGCTCGAGGGACCAGCCTGACCATGGCGCGCATCCTGATCGTCGACGACGAACCCGACATTCGCTCGAGCCTGGAGGAGGATCTTCGTCGTCAGGGCCACGAGACTGAGTCCGCCATCGACGGCGCGGACGGGCTTCGGCGAGGGCGTGAGGGAGGGTGGGATCTGATTCTGCTCGACGTGATGCTGCCCCAGCTCGATGGCTTCGACGTCTGTGCCGAGTTGAGGAAGGCGGGCATCGCGACCCCGATCATCATGCTGACCGCCCGCACCCAGGACGCGGAGAAGGAACTTGGTCTCGATGCGGGCGCGGACGACTATGTCACCAAGCCATTCAGCCTGCGCGAGCTGCGCGCGCGTGTGCGCGCCCACTTGCGCCGGGCCTCGATCGATCGCACCGAAGAACAGGTCTACCGGTTCGGCGAGTGCGAGCTCGACCTTCATCGTGGAGAACTCAGGCGATCCGGCCACCTCGTGGAGCTGACGGCGCAGGAATTACGGCTGCTGCGCGCGTTTCTGCAGCACCGCGGCCGTCTCCTGAGCCGCGATCAGCTGATCGACGCGGCGTGGGGACACGGGTTGTCGATCACTGATCGCGTCGTCGACACGCATGTGTTCAACCTCCGCAAGAAGATCGAGGTTGTTCCTTCGGCGCCGCGTTTCCTGCTGGGTGTCCGCGGGCTCGGTTACCGGTTCGAAGACGAAACGTTGTCGGAGTCTTGACCGACGATGGCGAGACGGCTGACAGAGAGTGCTCAGACTGCTGTATCGAGGAGGGCAGAATGATCAGACAACGAATCGGAACCGCTTTATGTGTGGCGCTGGTGTGCGTGGCATCGGCCGCCACGCTCGCGCAGCAGACCCGCCCGGACGTGCTGCTGCGAGCGGCGATGGAGACCGAAACCGTCAAGGGCGACTTGAAAGCGGCAATCGAACAGTACCAGGTGGTGGTCGCCGTCGGTAGCCGCGGACAGGCGGCGCAGGCGCTGCTGCGAATGGCCGAGTGCTACCAGAAGCTCGGAGACGCACGGTCGCAACAACAGGTCGACGAGCGGATCGTCCGCGACTACGCAGACCAAAGGGACGCGGCGGCGATAGCGCGGGTGCGCGTGAGTGCTGTCTCCAGTGCCACACCGAGAGGTGATCGCGCCGTCTGGTCGGGACCGAAGGTCGATATGTTCGGAACGGTCTCGCCGAACGGGAAGCAGCTGACCTATACCGACTGGCAGACGAACAACGTGATGTTGCGTGACCTCGAGGCTGGCACTGTGCGGCCGTTGACGGCCAATGCGGCGCCTGCCGGTTTCCAGTCGGCCGGATGGTCCGCGATCTCGCGCGATGGCAACGAGGTCGCATACGAGTGGCACAACCCGAATCAGCCCACCGAACTGCGTCTCGCAGGCTTGCGGACGGTAGGAGTTCCGGACGCCAGAACCGTCATCCGGCTGGACGGAAGCATTCGCCCGTTCGACTGGTCTCCGGATGGTCAGTCGATCGCTGTGCTCATCGAACGGGACGGCACGTCGCAACTCGGGATCCTGTCGATCGACGGCACGCTTCGCACGCTGCGGTCGACGGTCTGGCATGGCGCCGAAAAGGTCGTGTTCTCGCCAGACGGCAGGTTCATCGCCTACGACTTGACGCCGGACGAGGCCCGCGATCGCAGCCACGTGTTTGTCATGGCCGTCGATGGATCGAGCCAGACGACAGTCGTCGCGGACGACAGTCAGAACCATGTGATGGGATGGGCACCGGACGGGCGCCTGCTGTTCGCGAGCAACCGGACGGGAGCGACCTCATTGTGGGCGGCGTCAATCGTCAACGGTGTCGCTCAGGGCGATCTGCGAATCGTCAAGCCGAACATCGGATCGCGGTGGTCGCTGGGGTTGACCTCGTCTGGGACGTTGTTCACCTTGCGTATGAATGGCACCACCTTCGTTCGCGTGTCCAACTACAACGTCACGACCAACACCGTGCAACACGCTCCCGACGGATTCGAGCGTTTTGTCGAGAGCCGAGGAATGCCCGACTGGGCCTCGAAGGGCAAGCACCTGCTCTATACCTCGTGCGGTCCGCTCGGCGGTGGCGCTTGCGCGATCAGTGTGTACTCCACCGACGCGCGCCGTGTGCACAACGTGGCGCATCCGTTGATTTACGTTCGCCGGCCGCGGTTGTCGCCGGATGGGGCGCGAATTGTCACGGACGGCACTGACTCCAAGGGGCGGCCGGGGATATTTCTGATCGATGTCGCTTCTGGAGCCACGACGCTGGTCGCCCGGACCGCTCCTGGGCAGCGTTCAGGCATTCCGACCTGGTCGGCTGACGGCGGCGCGATTCGCTTTCAACGGGCGGTCACTGGAGGCACTGTGCTCTTCGAACAGGCTGTGGACGCGACCGAAGCTCGGGAGATCTATCGGCTGTCTGGCCCCAGTCAGGGGCCGCTGCAAGCGTCACCCGACGGGCGGTTCGTCGCGTACGTGCGGAACGATCAGTCTGCGGCAGGGGTGGCAACGTTGTCGACGATGGTGGTCGTGCCGCTGAGTGGCGGCGCGCCGAAGGCCGCGCTTCAGGCCCGAGGCGCGCTGAACTACTGGTTCCAATGGACTGCCGACAGCCAGGCCATCGTCGTACCCAATGCTCCCGCGGAGGGTGCCAGCGAGATCTGGATGGTGCCCATGGCCGGACAGCCGCGCACGCTGGCCGTCGATCTCGGCGGAGCTCGCGAAGAGGTATTTTTTCAGATGCATCCGGATGGACGGCAAGTGGCGTACACAGCGACGGCTGGCGAGAGAGGCGGAGAGGTGTGGGCGCTGGAGCAGTTTCTGCCGGCCAGGGCACCGGGCAGGTAGTGAACGGCCCGCCGCCGGCGCACGCGAAGTCGCCGCCGAGCTGATTGGTGCCGCGCTCGACCGTCACCTTACGGCGGTCGAGCAGCGGCTCAATCGGGCGTCATTCGAGGGCGACGCTTTGAACCAGGAGTGTCACCGGACGTGACGGACCTCAGCGCGCCGGCATCTTCCGCTTGCCGTCCACCACTGCCGGGAAGTCCCTGACCTCGTCCCACGCCTCGGTGATGAAGCGGTCCTTGCTCTGCTGCGTGTCACCCAGGGTCCCGGCGTCGTACGGCGCCGTCAGGTTCGCGGCCAGCACGTCCGCCAGCGATTTCCCCTGCTCGCGCATCGTCTTCACTTTGGCGAGCACGTCGGCGACCATCGCGCGGTACGGCTGCATGTCGCCCTTCTTGATCAGCGTGCCGTGCCCGGGGATCAGGGTGGTGTTCGGTCCGGCCAGCCTCGTGATGAGATCGACCGCGTCGAGCATGCCCTGCAGCGAGCCGCCATTGGCCTGGTCGGCGAACGGATACCCGAAGTTCCGGTAGAAGTCCTCGATGTAGATCACGTCGGCTTTGCGGAAGCGCACGATCGTGTCGCCGGCCGTGTGTGACGGCATCATCGGAATGAAGTCGACCGTTTCCCCGTTCATGAAGATGGTGACAGCCGGTTCGCCGGGCTTCTGCGGGTTGTACTGGTAGGTGACGGTCGGCGCGCCCGCCGTATCGCCCTCGGGCACGGTGCCGTTGGCGCGGGCCGGGGGCCGAATCATCTCGTTGCGCAGGTTCTCCTGCGCGTAAATCACCACACCCTGTTTCGCGAAGAAGGCGTTGCCGCCGGTGTGATCGCTGTGCACGTGCGTGTTCACCATGATCTTGAGCGGGCCGTCGGTGAAGGTGCGGATGGCCTTCAGCGTCCGGTCGGTCACCTGGCGGTTCTGAGAGTCGACCAGCAGCACGCCGTCCGGACCGAAGAGGGCCATGGCCCGCCCGCCCGACGCGTCGGGGTGCGCCGAGTCGAGCGCCTGCGTGCCGTGCAGCACGAACAGGTTCGGCGACATCTTCTCGGTGACGCGGATGTCGATCTTGTCCCAGGGCGTCTGGTATCCCGCCGGGAAGGTGAACGGCCCCTTGGCAATCGGGATCACCGTCTGCGGATAGCCCGCCTCCTGCGCCCGCATTCCAGGCGACAGGGCAAGAAAGCCCGCGGCTCCGAGCATGAGTAGTGTGCGCAATGTCATTGGTCCCTCCGGACAGCTGCTGTCCCGCGAATTGTAGGGCGGACGGCCATGCCCGCGCGCATCGAAAATTCGGGTGCACCGCGCTGGCGAAGTTGCTGTTCAATACGTGCATGCGAACGCGCCCGATCTGGACGGTCCTTGCGTCTGCGGCAGTGGGAACGGTGCTCGCCGCCCAGGTGCCCGACCCACGTCCCTCAGAAGTCCGGAATTTCCGGCCCGTCACCGAAGAAATGCTGCGCAGTCCCGCTGCGGCCGACTGGCCGAACTGGCGCCGCACCGACAATGCGTGGGGATACAGCCCGCTGACCTCCGTCGACACGACCAACGTGAAGCAGCTCACGCTGGCCTGGTCGTGGGCAATGACCGACGGTGCGAACGAAGCCACACCGCTGGTGGTCAACGGCATCATGTACCTGCCGAATCCCGGCGGGGTGGTTCAGGCGCTGGACGCGGCGACGGGCGATCTCATCTGGGAATATCAGCCCGAGCGTCCGACAGATCCCGCACAGGCGAGCGCCGAGAGTGCTACCGCGCAGCGCAACATCGCCGTCTTCGGCGACAAGGTTTTCAGTGCGACCGGCACCGCGCATCTTGTCGCGCTCGACGCGCGCACGGGTAAGGTGGCGTGGGACGTGGCGGTGGCGGACAGGAAGCTCGGGTATCAGTACACCGCGGGCCCGATCGTCGTCCGCGGCAAGGTGATCACAGGCGTCACCGGTTGTTCCCGGTACAAAGACGATGTCTGCTTCATCACCGGTCATGATGCGGCCACGGGGCAGGAACTCTGGCGGACATCGAGCATCGCACGGCCCGGAGAGCCTGGTGGCGATACCTGGGGTGACCTGCCGCTGCAGTTCCGTGCCGGGGGCGACATGTGGATCGCCGGCAGCTACGATCCCGACACCAATCTGGTCTACTGGGGAACCGCGCAGGCCAAGCCCTGGGCGCGGGCGGCTCGCGGCACCGATGCCGCGGCACTCTATACCAGCTCGACGCTCGCCCTCGACCCCGACACCGGGAAGATGAAGTGGTACTACCAGCACATCCCGGGTGAGACGCAGGACATGGACGAAGCCTTCGAACGGATCCTGGTGGATGTCGCGGGCCGCAAGTCGATGTTCACCATGGGCAAGCTGGGACTGTTGTGGCAGCTCGATCGCGTCACCGGCGCCTTCATCAGCGCGCGCGACATCGGCTACCAGAACATCATCGACGTCGATCCACGTGACGGCAAAGTCACCTATCGCCCTGATCGCATACCCAAGCTCAACGTCCCCATGAACATGTGTCCGAGCACGTCGGGCTTCAAGAGCTGGCGTGCGATGGCCTACAGCCCGCAGACAAATGCGATGTACATCCCGCTGAATCTGAATTGCGAGGAGGCGGTGTTCGGCATGCCTGGCGAGAAGGTGGTCGGCCGTCCCGCGGGCAATCCGGTGCGTCGCAAGAATATGGTGCATCCGGAGTCCAATGGCTATCTTGGCGAGTTCCGCGGGATGGACGTGCGCAGTGGCAAGGCCACCTGGCAGATGCGCACCCAGACGCCGATGAACACCGCCGCGCTCGCGACCGCCGGCGGCCTGGTGTTCGGCGGCGACTGGGATCGTAACTTCTACGCCTACGACGCGCGGACCGGAAAGGTGCTGTGGAAGACGCGGCTGCCGACCAGCGCCCAGGGCTATCCCATTACCTACGCCGTCAACGGGCGCCAGTACATTGCGGTGCCGGCAGGCACCGGCGGTGCGAGTTGGTCGACACAGATCGCACCCGAACTGCGACCCGATATCCGGCGTCCGGTCGGCGGCAACGCCGTGCTCGTGTTCGCGCTCCCGGAATAGGGCGCCAGCGAGCCTACCAACAGGAAGAGGACACGATGCACGTCAGGCTGTGGGGCCTTCTCATCGTGCTGTCAGGCGCGGTTCTCGCCGCGCAGGGCACCACGTCGCGACAGGTGGAATGGACGTCGGTCGGCGGCGATCCCGGCAACGCCAGAGCGTCATCCCTCTCGGACATCAACGCCGACACGGTGCAGCGGCTCAGGGTCGCGTGGACGTGGAATCACGGCGAGAAAGCGCTCGAACAGTACGGGACGGTTCCGGGTAACTTCGAGAACACGCCGCTGATGATCGACGGAGTACTCTACGTCACCACGCCGTACAACAACCTGGCCGCACTCGACGCCACTACCGGCAAGGAGCTCTGGCGCGTCGATACCGAAGCCTACAAGCTGGGGCAGATCCCGGGCACGGGATTCAAGCATCGCGGCGCGGCGGCCTGGCGGGATGGCGGCCGCTGGCGCATCTTCCTGAATAGCCGCACGAAGCTGTACGCCGTCGACGCGAAAACCGGAAAGCCGATTACCAGCTTCGGCACTGGCGGCTGGACCTCGCTCACGCGCGGCTTCCCTGGCGGCAAGGTGAAGGAAGAACAGGTCACACAAGGGTCGCCGCCCATCGTCTACAAGGACCTGGTGATCGTGGCCCACGCCGTCCCCGACGCCTACCAACTGCAACGCGACGCGCCGGGGATCGTCCAGGCATTCAGTGCGCGCACCGGGAAGCTGGTGTGGGTGTTCAACATCATTCCGCAGGCGCCCGACGACTTCGGCGCCGACACCTGGGGCAATGAGTCGTGGCGGTTCACGGGACACGCGAACGTCTGGGCGCCGATGACGGTCGATGCCGAGCGCGGCCTCCTCTATCTGCCCACCAGCACGCCGAGCAGCGACAGCTACGGTGGTCGACGCCCCGGCATGAACCTGCTCGCGGAGTCGCTCGTCTGCGTCGATGCAGCCACCGGCCGGCGCAAGTGGTACTTCCAGACGGTGCACCACGGGCTGTGGGACTACGACAACCCCGCGGCGCCGAACCTGGTCACCATCACCGTGGAGGGCAAGCGGATCGACGCGGTGGTCCAGGTGACCAAGCAGGGTTTCGCGTACGTCTTCGACCGCGTGACCGGCCGACCGGTCTGGCCGATCGAGGAGCGGCCCGTCCCTGTAGAGACCGATGTGCCAGGCGAACAGCCGTGGCCGACGCAGCCGTTCCCGACCCGGCCACCAGCGTTTACCCCTCAGGGCGTCAGCGTTGCGGACGCCAACGATCTGACCCCAGAGATTCATGCGATGGCGCTCGAGGAGATGACGCAGTACCGAATCGGTCCGTTGTTCACGCCGCCGTCGCTTGGTGGCACCCTGAAGCGGCCCACCTCCACCGGGGGCGCGAACTGGGGCGGCGCCGCGTTCGACGCCGCAACCGGATACCTCTTCGTGCGCGCACAGAACAACACCACCGTCGAACGGGTCGGCAAGAACGACGGCGCGAACAAGAACGTAGACGTCGACTACTCGAACCAGTTTGCCGGTCGCGGACGCGGCAGCCGCTTGAACGGGATCCCGCTGGTCAAGCCGCCCTACGCCACACTGACGGCCATCGACCTGAACAAAGGTGACCTCGCGTGGCAGATACCCGTCGGCGAGGGCAGCCCGGGCATCCGGCTGAACCCGCTGCTGAAGGACGTTGCGTTGCCCGCTCAGCTCGGCTCCGACAACAAGGGCGGCGCCATCCTGACCGCGAGTGGATTGCTCTTCATCGCGGGCGGCGACAAGTACCTGTACGCCTTCGACAAGATGACGGGGCGTGAAGTGTGGCGGGGCGAGCTCCCCTATGCCAACGCGGCGACGCCGATGACCTATCGCACGAAATCGGGCGAGCAGTTCATTGTCGTCGCAACCGGATCGGGTGGCGAGAATGCACTGGTCGCGTTCGCCGTCACGCCGCTACCGTGACCGCTCGAGGTCGCGGACCAGTGCTGCCGCCCCCTGGTGCAGCAGCAGCCCGGGATTCTGGCGGCAGAACGTCGTAACAAACGTCGTCGCTTCCTCGATCGTCGTGTCGCGCTGATCGCCGACCGCCGACCAGCCTGCACCCGACACAAATCCAAGC
>JBKJMH010000189.1:0-8832 GCA_046596625.1 Vicinamibacterales bacterium
AACGTCCACCCCTCCCGCTCCAGTTCGGCTCGCCTCGACTTCCCCTCGGCCACCGCTTCGGCACGAGTCGCGCATCGGCGCGATGACGTCAGCGTCGTCCCGTAGTAGACCAGCAGGTCCCACTCGGCGGAGTCCTGCACCTGCCTGAGCTCCGCATCGACATACAGGTTGCGTTTTCGCAAGCGCCAGATTCGCAGTTCGCTGGTGGGGTCCATGGTTGTGAGCGATCCAATTCTACGCACCCTCAGTACACCGTCGACGCCGATGGCCGCGAGAACCGTTGCACCGGCGACGGCCCTGTGACAGTATCGCGCGCGCTTTATCGAGGCACGACCTACCTTCTGGAGGCAGCATGTTGAAATCGTTGAGAATGGGCCTGTTCGCGCTGGCCTGCCTGGCTGTCGGACACAGCCTGGCGTTCGCGCAGCAGAACGGCAGCATCTCCGGCGTTGTCCGAGATACATCGGGCGGCGTCATGCCGGGCGTTACGGTCGAGGCCGCGAGCCCGGCCCTGATCGAGAAGACCCGCACCGCCGTGACGGACTCCGACGGACGCTACAGCATCATCGACCTCCGTCCGGGCACCTATACCGTGACGTTCTCTCTCGTCGGCTTCAGCATGGTGAAGCGCGACGGCATCGAATTGACGGGCGGATTCACTGCGACCATCAACACCGACCTCAAGGTCGGCGGTCTGGAGGAGACGATCACCGTCTCGGGCCAGAGCCCGCTCATCGATACGCAGAGCGTGCAGCAGCGCAAGTCGCTCACTGCCGACATGATCGACGCGCTGCCGAGCGGCCGCAGCTTCCAGAGCCTCAGCGTGCTCGTGCCCGGCGTCACCACCGCACTCGCCAGCCAGGACGTCGGCGGCACGGGCGGCGAGCGCTACCAGACGCTGTCGGTGCACGGCAGCCGCTCGGACCAGATGCCGCTGGTGATGAACGGCATGCCGTACAACAACATGAACAACACGGGCGGCGGTTACAACACCACGCTCGTGCAGAACACTGGCACCGTGCAGGAGATGACCATCACCACCAGCGCACTCTCCACCGAGTGGCGCTCGAGCGGTGTGCTGAGCAACACGATCCCGAAGGAGGGCGGCAACACGTTCCGCGGCTACTTCTTCGGCAACTTCTCGAACAGCGGCCTGCAGAGCAATAACCTGACCGACGACCTCACGAAGATCGGCCTCAGGCGTGTGAACAGCGTCAAGAAGATCTGGGACGTCAACCCGGCCGGCGGCGGCCCGATCATCCAGGACAAGCTGTGGTGGTACGGCGGCTTCCGCTTCTCGGGCGCGCAGAACTACGTCGCGGGCATGTACGAGAACCTGCGCCCGGGCGCCCCGCAGTACTGCAACAACCCGAACGGCTGTTCCTACGGCGGCGCGTTCCATGCGACGACGGTGGTGGCCAACTCGCAGAACCTGGACAAGCCGGCGGTCGGCGGCGACACCTGGACGCGCGGTGAAACGCTGAACCTGACGTGGCAGGCGGCGCAGAAGCACAAGATCACTTTCTACGGCCACTTCAACCAGCGTCTGGTCGATTGCAACAACTGCACCGCCACGCAATCGCCGGAGGCCGGGATCTACTTCACGCACCGCCCGGAGTACATCCTGCAGAGCACGTGGAGCAACCCGGCGACGAACAAGCTGCTCTTCGAGGGCGGCTTCACCTTCTATAACGAGCGCTGGATCTTCGGACCGCAGCCCTACAACGTCAACGGCTACGGCCCGGATGCGGTGGTCTCGAAGACCGAGTCGTCGCTGGGTATCACCTACGGCGCGAACAACGTCTTCACCACCGCCTACAACCACCAGTTCAACATGCGCGCGGCCGCGAACTACGTGACCGGCAGCCATGCGTTCAAGGTCGGCATGCAGAACATGTGGGGTACGCGGCAGTACACCTACGAGACGAACCAGGCGCAGGCGTGGTCGTTCACGCGCGGCATCCCGACGCAGATTACGCAGTATGCGCGTCCGCTGATCGACCTCGAGAAGCTGAAGTCGGCGCTCGGCATCTACGCGCAGGACCGCTGGAACATCGGCCGCCTGACGCTGAACTACGGCGTCCGCTTCGACTACCACAACGCCTACGTGCCAGCGCAGGAACTGGCCGCCATCCCGTTCGTCGCCGCGCGCTCCTACGAGCCGATCTACGACGTCCCGAACTGGAAGGACATCACCCCACGCATCGGCGCCACCTACGACCTGTTCGGCAACGGCAAGACCGTCGTCCGTGGCAACTGGGGACGGTACCTCGCCAGCGAGTCGACCAACATGGCGACGCTGAACAATCGCGTGAACACGTCGGTGAACAGCGCGTCGCGCAGCTGGACCGACTTTAATGGCAACTTCTCGCCAGACTGCGACCTGAGCAACTCGGCGTTAAACGATGAGTGCGGGCTGCTGAACGCTCCGCTCGGCTCGCTGAACGTCGCGGCGAAGTACGCCAGCGAGATCACCCAGGGCTGGGGCGTCCGTCCGAACGACCGGGAGGTGGCCATCGGCTTCCAGCACGCCATCGTCCCGCGCGTCGCGCTCGATGTGCAGTACACCCGGCACACCTTCGGTAACTTCATCGCCAGCCAGAACACGGCGCGTCCGCCGTCGGCGTACGACCAGTTCTGCGTGAGTGCCCCGGCTGGCGCGGCAACCAACAGTGGCTTCACGCTGCCGAACGCCGGCGAACAGGTCTGCGGCTTCGTCGACCTCAACCCGTCGTTCTCCACGAAGGTGCCGTTCTTCGTCGTGCAGAAAGCGAGCAACTTCGGCGAAGTGAGCGACGTCTACACTGGCTACGACTTCAACCTGAACGCCCGCCTGCCGCGCGGCGGCATCGCCTCTGGCGGCATCAGCTGGGGCCACGAAGTCACCGACACCTGCGACGTCGCGGGCAACGCCAGCGTCACCTACGCACCGGTAGCCGGGGTCGGAGCCTCGACGTCTGGCACGCTTGGCCCGACCTACGGTGCGACGAGCGCGGCCGGCACGCCCAGCACGCTCTACTGCCGCGTCGAACCGCCGATGCAGGCCGACGTGAAGGGGCTCTTCAGCTATCCGCTCCCCTGGTGGGGCCTCACCGCTAGCGCGACGATGCAGAACCGTCCGGGGCCGCAGATCCTGGCTGTTTACACGGTCACCAGCGCGCTAACGCAGAACCTGGGGCGCAACCTGAGCGCCGGCTCGGCGAGCACCGGCCTCATCGCTCCTGGCACGCTCTACGGCGACCGCTTCACGCAGGTCGATGTCCGCTTCGGCAAGAGCTTCCGCTTCGGCGGCGCACGCCGCGTCTCGGCGTCGATGGACCTCTACAACCTGTTGAACAGCAGCGCCATTCTCACCCTGAACAACACCGTGGGACCGAACTGGCGGACGCCCACCAATATCCTTCAGGGACGCCTCATCAAGTTCGGCGCGCAGATCGACTTCTAGCGCGCGCTTCGCGCGCGGGGCGCTGGGCGGTCGGCGCTGGGCGATAGGCTTCGGGCTTCAGGCTCTGGGCTCCAGTCAAGCACGCGGGTCACACAGGCGCGGCAGGGGACTTCGGTCCTCTGCCGCGTTGTTGTGTGAGAGTGTCCCTGCCTGCCCCGCCAGCCCTTCCTGCCCTTGTTACAATCCCACCCGTGAAGCTCCTCGCGCTCGCGGCGCTGGTGGTACCGCTCGGCCTCGGTGCGACGCTGCCGATGCCGGCCGACAACCCCGTGACCCCCGAGAAGATCGCGCTCGGCCGGACGCTGTTTGCCGATACCCGGCTGTCGCGCGACGGCACGATCGCGTGCACGTCGTGCCACGACCCGGAGCGGGCGTTCACGACACCCGAAGCGGTGTCGGCCGGTGTCTTCGGCCGGCGCGGACGACGCAACGCGCCGACGGTGATGAACCGCGCGTGGGGCCGCGTGTTCTTCTGGGACGGCCGAGCCGCGACCCTCGAGGCACAGGTGCTGATGCCGATCGTCGATCCGAACGAGATGGATCTGCCGCTCGATGAGGCCTCGCGTCGCGTCGGCCTGCCGGTGGACGAGATGGCGCGCGCGCTGGCCACCTACATCCGCGCACAGATGTCGGGCAACTCGCGCTTCGATCGCTATATCCGCGGCGAGCGCACGCTGCTCAGCCTCGAGGAACAGGACGGGCTGCGGCTGTTCCGCGGACGCGGCATGTGCACGGTCTGCCACGAAGAACCGCACTTCACTGACGAGAAGCTGCACAACACCGGCGTCGCCTGGTCGCCGGCCGCTGGCACGTCGCCGGAGGGACGCTTTCTCGACGAGGGCGGTACGCCGACGACCGGTCGTGCCGGCGCACGCGGCGCCTTCAAGACGCCGACGTTGCGCGACGTGGCGCGCACAGCTCCCTACATGCACGATGGTTCGATGGCCACGCTCGACGAGGTCATCGACTTCTACGATCGGGGAGGGCGTCCCAACCCCTTTCTTGATCGCGACCTGCAGCCGCTTGGTTTGTCCGATGATGACAAGCGGGCGCTGGTGGCGTTCCTGCAGGCGCTGTCAGGCGAGGCCGTAGCGAACACTCGTTGACCGACGCGACAGGTCGAGAACGGAGGCCGGACGCGGGACGCTACGTGCCTATACGGGAGCGCAGCCAGGTCCAGACATGCCGCTCGTCCTCGTCCGCCGGCTGCGCTGCCGCGGCAAGACGGCCGGCCTCGTCATGCTGCCCGTTGCGCAGGAGGGCGTAGGCCAGCAGCGGCCGCAGCGTCGGGCCGTTCATGCCGCGACCCGAGGCGAGTTCGAACCACTGCACGGCGCCCGGCCAATCGCGGCCCGATAGCGCCCTGAGGGCGCGCGCGTACTCGGTCGCTCCACCGTTCTCGCCCCCTGCCTCCGCAATTCGCTGCTTCACCTCGTCGCTGCCCAGTATCCACAGCGGCAGCGTGCGCAGCGTGGTTGTCGTGAGCACGGCGTGCAGCTCGTCGATCTGCCGCAACGGCAAGCCACCCTCCCAGTAGACCCGGTTCAACGCCGCTTGGGTCTCGAAGTACGGCAGCGAGCGCTCGATGAGCGGCGCCGGCCACCGGGCGCGGATGAACGACGACGAGGCGAACGCGTTGCGCGCGCGTCGCACGTCCAGCATCGACTGATACATCTGCGTGACAGCCGTGTCCGTGCCATAGGCCGGGTCTGACAGTGACGGCCGCCCGCGCACCGGCGCCAGGCGGTGAGGGAAGTTGTCGGTGAGTGGCGGCGTCTGGCGCGTCAGTTCGCGCAAGTAGCCGGCGTCGCCAAGGAAGGTGGCGCCGATCTGCTCGGGGCGCTCGAATGCGACGTCGCGAAGGTGCGCCTCGAGCCCTGGCTTCTGCCAGGGAGCGGAGAACTGCTCCATGGTGCGCGCGCCGGTCAGGCCGCGCGAGCCGACCAGCATCAGGTCGAACGGCGTCGCATTCCACAGCGAGCAATCACTGAACACGTCGCAGAAGGCGCGAATGATCGTGTTCACGTCGGTGCCGGGATGAGGCCGTGCCACCGGCAGCCAGTAGGTGGCCAGCCCACCGTCGTTCAGGCGGTCGTGCATCAACTGGAAGTACTCGCGGGTGTAGATGTTCACCGTGCCAGGGGTGCGCGGCGGCGGCGGCTCGCCGGTGATGAGATCGAACCGTTCGGTGGTGGTGTGCAGGAAGAAGCGGCCATCTTCCAGGTGCAGGCGGACGCGCGGGTCTTCGAGTGGCCGCGAGCCTGCCGCGTAGATGGCGTCGCTCATGGCGACCACGTCCTTCGAGATCTCGGCGACGTGGATCTCCTCGACCGACGGGATATGCGTGACCGCGCCGACCGTGACACCGACGCCGTAACAGATGACCAGCACCTTGCGCAGCGGGCCGTCGTGCAGCAGCATCGGGTAGTACGCGAATGCCCGCATGTAGCGCTGCCCCTGCAGTGCCGTGCCGGACATGGAGAACCCGTTGGTAATCAAACGGCTGTAGACCGGTTGCCCCAGCCACTGCTGCTGCATGACGAACAGCGTCTCGGACACGCCCTCCCGCGACGCGACTACCCGCGAGCCATCGTCGGCATACGCGGCGGCGGCGCGGGTGAAGTACGCGCGGTTCAGCGAACCGAACGGAAAGGCGGCGGCCGCCAGCACCAGCGCACCAGCGCCCACCAGGCGCAGGCGACCTTTCGATGGCCGCGCGGTCAGGAGCGCCACGAGGCCGTACGCGACGCCGATGGCGAAGATGGCGCCCTCCATGCCCAGCCGTGGCATGAGCACGTAGGCGGCCACCGGTGGTCCGCAGATGGCACCGGCGGTGTTCGCCAGCGTCAGCCGCCCGGCTGCCGCCGCATCGTCGCCGCGCGCGCGCGGCAACGCCTCGCCGACCAGCGTGAACAAGGCGCCGGACAGCAACGACACCGGCAGCGTGAGCGCAACGGCGAACCAGAGCACTGACGTCCACTCGCCCACCTGCGTCCCCGACGTCAGGCGGCCGAACAGCACGTAGCTCCCCAACGCTGTCAGTCCCGCCGCACAGGCCACTGCCGGCAACAGGTCGCCGATGTCGGGCCGGCGGCGCAGCCAGGCCGACGCCAGCAGGCCGCCCAGGCCGATGCCGCTCAGCACCACCGCCAGGATCAGGCTCGTGGCCAGTGTCGTGACCAGCACATACATCGACAGGAAGCGGAACCAGATCACCTCGAGAGCCAGCAACAGCGCCCCCGACAGCGCCGTGGCCAGGTACAACGAGGCGGCACGGCCAGCCTGGCGTTGATCGTCGGCGACCCTCGGCACGACTGACGCCGCCACACCTTGCGCCCGCAGCGCCAGTGCCGCGGCACACAGGTTCAACACCGCAGCCACCCACGCACTGCCGGTCACGCCGACGGCACCGACCAGCACCACCTCCGAGACAACCACGCCGGTAACAGCGCCGAGGGTGTTCCATCCGTAGAGGCGGCCAAGCGCGACAGCGAAGCGCGCGCCGTTCGCGCACAGCGCCGATACCAGCACCGGCAGCGTCGCGCCCATGGCCGTCGCGGGAACGAGGAGAAGCACGAACGCGACGAGGAACCGCTGCGCGTTCAGCGCGCCAGCGGAGTTCGCCGCTGGTGTGAGCAGCGAACCCGCGTGCGGCAGCAGGTAGGTGACGATGACGCCGGAGAGCGCGACCAGCAGTTCGAGCGAGGCGTAGGTACGCAGGGGATGCGCGAGCCGGCGCCCGCCCGCGGCCACGGCTGCGTTGCCCAGCGCAAGGCCCGCCATGAAGCCTGACAGCACGACAGTGACCGCGGCCACGCTGCTGCCCAGCACGAGGCCGCAGCGATACAGCCACGTCACCTGGAAGATCAGGCCGGCGGCACCTGAGAGAAAGAACGCGGCCGGTAAGACGAGCGACGGGAACATCGTGGCAGATGATATAACTCTCCGGCGCCCGGCCCCCTGCGGTGCCGTGCCTGGAGGATGTCAATCCGATGAAACGCTTCATGCCCGCCCTGCTGACCGCCACCGCCCTGTCGTCGGCCGCGCTCTCGGCGCAGCAACCCGCCGCTCCGGCCGCGCCGCTGCTCTCGCCCGGTCCCTCCGCCGCGCGCTACCCGAAGAACGCGGCGGAGTTCGACACGATGTTCAACGAGATCAAGAACTGGGGGCGCTGGGGGAAGGACGACCAACTCGGGGCGGCGAACCTGATTACCGAGGCGACGCGCAAGAAGGCGTTCGCCCTCGCCAAAGAGGGCATCGTCGTCGGCCTGGCGCACTCGCCGCTGACGGAGGCCGCTGCGGACAACCCGAGTCCGTTCAGCCACACGATGAACCGCGGCTGGTCTACCGACACCTACAGCGTCAGCTATCACGGCTACGCGCACAGCCACATCGACGCGCTGTGCCACATTCTCTACAAGGATCAGACGTACAACGGGCACGCGCGCGCCGATGTGCTGACCGAGAAGGGCTGCACGCAGCTGAGCGTCGACAACCTGCGCAACGGCGTGGTGACGCGCGGCGTGCTGATCGACATCCCGCGGATGAAGAACCTGCCCTGGCTCGAACCCGGCACGCCGGTCTTCGTGGAAGACCTCGAGGCGTGGGAGAAGTTCGCCAAGGTAAAGATCGGGCCTGGCGACGCCATCTTCCTGCGCACCGGGCGCTGGGCGCGTCGTGAGAAGGTCGGGCCGTGGAACGTGCCGCAGAACGAGGCGGGCTATCACGCGTCGGTGGGCCCGTGGCTGAAGGCGCGCGGAGTGTCGTTCCTTGGCAGCGACGATGCACAGGACGTGACGCCGTCGCTGGTAGAGGGCATCAACCTGCCTGTGCACACCCTCGCGATCACCGCGCTCGGCATCGACATCCTCGACAATCAGGATCTCGAAGCCGTCGGAGTCACCGCGGCGCGGCTGAAGCGCTGGGACTTCCTGCTGACCGTCGCGCCCGTGCCGGTGACCGGCGGGACAGGGTTCCCGGCCAACGCGCTGGCGATCTTCTAGGCGATGGGCGATGGGCCAAGCCGGGCTCAGGGCTTCCGGCTCTGGGCGGTGGTCTCGACGTAGCTGCGGACCTTCAGGTCCGCCGTTGTTGAAGGACGTAGTGTCCGGCTTCAGCCGGACCTGGAGAGCAGCACGATGAAATCGATGATGACAATGCTCGCAGTGCTTCTGTTCGCGGGGACCGCTGCAGCGCAGGCGCCGCGACAAGCCGCCGAACCGGCGCCACCGGCGCCCGCGCCGGGATCGGCTGGGATCTTCAAGGCCAATACCGACCTGCAGAGCGTGCTGAAGGCGGCCATCGCGAAGACCAACGACATGGCGTCGTCGCCGATCGCCCTGACCGATCAGTACCGCGTCAACATCGTGCATCGACCGAAGGCCAAC
>JBKJMH010000421.1:0-8380 GCA_046596625.1 Vicinamibacterales bacterium
CCGGGACGGCCGTGGCGTCGTGCCGCGGCGAACTTCGCGTTGGCCATCCCGACGATGTGGCGATTGCCGTGAGTGATGGAGCCGCAGGCGGCCGGTACGTCGCCGTCATGGACGGCACGTCGTACGAGCTGTCCCCCTTCTCGGGCAAGCCGGACCTCTCCTGTTACTCCGTGCGCGACGCCGACCGCCTCACCGCCGAGATCGCGAAGTCGGACACGATCAACGGCCGCATCACCGCCGAGTGGGACGGCACCGCCGTCTGCGCCTTCATCGAACCAACCATCGCGGTCTGCTGGCAGTACGCCCCCGAGCGGAAGGCGTTTGTCCGCATCGGCGGCTGGACGACGTAGCGCCGCTCGCCGGCGGGCACCGGGCGCGGCCATAATCAGACCGTGGCCGCCATCACGATCATTCCGTTCCGCGACGACCTCGCGACAGCGTTTGCCCGCCTCAACCAGGAGTGGATCGAGCGCTTCTTCCGTCTGGAAGCGAGCGACCTGAAGACACTGCACGACCCGCAGGGTACTGTGCTGGCCGGAGGGGGTCAGATCTTCTTCGCGCTCGACGGTGAGACACCGGTGGGCGCGGTTGCGGCCGTGCACGTCCCACCGAACGTCTACGAACTGGCGAAGATGGCCGTCAGCCCGTCGCACCAGGGGCGCGGCATTGGCGAAATGCTCGGCCAGGCCGCCATCGACTACGCCCTGGCCAACGGCGCCGAGCTGATGTTCCTGGAAACGAACAGCGTGCTCGCGCCAGCCATCCGCCTCTACGAACGGCTCGGCTTCGCTCATGCCCAGAGGCCCTACCCCTCCGCCTACGAACGCGCTGACGTCTACATGGAACGGCGCTTCGGGCGCAGAGACCTGTCGTAGCTGCGCACCTTCAGGTGCGTGGCAAGGCCGACCTGAAGGTCGGCAGCTACGTACCGCAAAGCGTCGTACAGCGTTTGCTGCTTGCTCATGGAGGCGCGCTGGGGCAGCATTGGCCCGCTGACCACGGGCGGTCGTGCGCCCCTTCCACGGAGAGTCTCCTGTGCAGATCCTGTTCGCGTTGCTCCTTCTCCTGTTCCAGTCTCGCACCGCGCCGGGCGTGCTCGACAAGCCGGATCCAGCGCAGATGGAAAGTGCGCCGCCGCTGGGCTACCAGCCGGTCGAGACCGGTCTCAGCCTGCCGGACGGCATCACGCTCGGTGCCTCGTCCGGCGTGGCCTTCGATGCGCAGGGGCACATGTGGGTGCTCAATCGTGGCCAGCACCCGTTGATGGAGTTCGACGCGAAGGGTACCTACCTGCGGTCGATGGGCGAGGGGCTCTACACCCGCGCGCACGGCCTGCGTATCGCGCCCGATGGCAGCATCTGGACCACCGACGTGCAGGGGCACACGGTGATGAAGATGAACACCAGGGGCGAGGTCGTGCTGACGCTCGGCACGCGCGGGCAGCCGGGCGTGTGGGACGAGGCGGCCGGCACGCGCCTGCTCTTCGAACCGGCCGACATCGCGTTCGCGCCGAACGGCGACGTGTTCGTCGTGCAGGGGCACGGACGCGGCGAGGGGCGCGTGCTCCGCTTCGACCGCACGGGGAAATTCCTCACGAGCTGGGGCGGCAAGGGCAGCGGCCCCGGGCAGTTCAACCAGCCGCACGCCATCCTCGTGAACGCCAGCAACCAGCTGCTCGTGGCCGACCGCGAGAACCACCGCGTGCAGGTGTTCGACCTGAATGGCACCTTCATCACGCAGTGGGCGTTCCACGGCCTCCCCTGCGGGCTGCTCATCGGGCCCGACAAGCAGCTCTATCTCGCCTCCGGCTTCTCCGGCCAGATTCTGCGGCTGGACGCCGCCGGCAAACCCGTAGCGATGATGGGGCAGCCGGGCCCCGGCCCGGCGCTCGGTGAATTCGGCGAGGCGCACTACATGGCGATTGCGCCGAACACCGACATCTACGTCGCCGACACGATCAACGCGAAGCTGCACCGGTTCGCGAAGCGCTAGCCGGGCTCTATACTGTTCGCCATCATGATCCATCGCCGTTCGCCTGCGTACGTGCTGCAGTTCGTGTGTCTGCTGCTGGTTCTGGCCGGGCTGGTCCCGCTCGGACCATCGCTGCGCGCCTCGGGGCTGCAGCCGCCGGAGTTCACGCAGGAGACGCCCGAGTCGACGACCACGACGCCCGTGTTGCCGATGCAGGAGATCAAGGACGCGCTCGTCCGCCTGCCGCTGGCGGCGGTGCTGGGCACGGCTCTCGCGCTTCGCCCACGCAAGCGGGGGCAGCAGCAACGATCGGTGCTGGTCGTACAGACGCAGATCATGCTGGCCGTGGTCGGCGCGGTCATCATGCTCGTGGTTGGCAACAGCCTGTCGCGCGCATTCGGCATCGTCGGTGCCGCCGGCCTGGTGCGTTACCGGTCGACGATCGACGATCCGAAGGAAGCGGTCGTGATGCTGTGCGCGCTCGGCGCCGGGCTGGCGTCGGGTGTCGGCCTCTACGTGCTGGCGCCGTTTGCCACCTTCTTCATGGCGTCGGTGCTCTGGGTGGTTGAGTACTTCGAGCCCACCGCGCGCAAGGCGTTCGAGCTGACGGTGCACACCAAGAACGCCCCCGAGTTCCGCCCCAAGCTGGAAGGGGTGCTGTTCGGCTTCGCGCTCGAATTCGAGCTGCTGGCCGAGTCGGACGATGAAGTCGGGTACAGCGTGTCGGCGCCCATCGACGTGCGCACGCGCGACATCTCGGACACCATTCGCCTGCTCTCGGGAGACGAGGAAATCGCCGTCGAGTGGGAAGAGAAACGGCAGAGGAAGTAGCCCGGCAGGTTCGCGTGGCACGACGCAGTCTCCAGACGGCCGACGACTTCAGGCGTATAGCACTCGGCCTTCAGGGCGTTGTCGAGGGTGCGCACATGGGGCATCCCGACTTCCGTGTGCACGGCAAGGTGTTCGCCTCGCTCACCGCGGATCTGCAGCGTGGCAGCCTGAAGCTGACGCCCGACGCGCAGGCCGCCTGCATCGCCGACCATCCGCGTGCGTTCAGGCCGGCGAGCGGCGCCTGGGGACGCCAGGGTTGGACCGTCGTGCAGCTCGATGCCGTGTCCATCGACGTGCTCGGCGAGGCGCTGACGCTCGCCTGGCAGGCCATGCCCGCGAAGCCACCCGCCCGACCGAAGACACGTAAGGAGGCGGTGGTGGCGACTGCGGCACCGTCGGCGGTTGACGACTACCTCGCCGCGGAGACGCGGGCCGAGGTGCGCACCATCCTCGCCAGGATTCGCGACATCGTCCGCAAGGAGGTGCCGGGCGGTGTGGAAAAGCTCAGCTACCGCATGCCGGCCGTCTTCCTCGACGGTGCCGTCATCTACTACGCTCCCTTCGCGCATCACATCGGCGTCTATCCGCCGGTGACGGGCGATGCGTCGCTCGAGAAGGCGCTGGCTCCGTACCGCGGCGAAAAGGGCAACCTGCGATTCCCGCTCGACGCGCCGATGCCGTATCCACTCATCCGCCGCGTGATCCGCGCCCGCCTGGCGGCGCATCGGCTGCGGCTCGCCGCGAAGAAGCGTACGTAGCTGCCGACCTTCAGGTCGGCTGGTGAAGCGCACCTGAAGGTGCGCGGCTACGTCTGCGCGGCTCCGACCGGTCGATAATGATTGTCATGCGACGACTGCTCCTGCTCCTCTATTGCCTCGCCTTCCTCTCCACTCCGCTGTTCGCGCAGCCGCAGGCGCCACTGGCGCCGATCGTGGTGCAAGGCGCGATGGTGTCCGAAACCGAGCGCCTGATCGCGCTGCTCGAAAGCCCGACGATCGAGCGGATCGGTGGCTGGACGTTCTGGCGTGGCACCGTCGACGGCTACCCGGTCATCGTCTCGCGCACCAACAAGGGGATGTCGAACGCGGCGGCGGCCACCGCGCTGGCCATCGAGCGTTTCCGTCCGCGCGCCATCATCAACCAGGGCACCGCCGGCGGCCACGATCCGGCGCTGCATGTCTACGACATCGTCATCGGCAGTGCCTCGTTGAACGTCGGGGCGTTCCGCGCCATGTTCCGGAAGCTCGGCGAGGGCAGCCGCCCGCTCGACTGGATCCCGCTCGACCTGCTCGCCGAGGGCAGCGCCATCAGCCAGACCGCGCCGAAGCTCCCCTCGCGCTTCGACGCCGACACCACGCTGCTCGAGGTCGCCCGGTCCGTTCGCTCCAGCTACACGAGAGGCACGGTGGTGGACGGCATCATCGGCTCGAGCGACATGTGGATTGACGAACTCGACCGCGTCGCGCACTTCCACGAGCGCTTCGGCACCTCGGTCGAAGAGATGGAGACTGCCTCGGCGGCGCAAGTAGCCGCTCAGTTCGCAGTGCCGTTCGTCGGCATCCGCGTGCTCTCGGACAACATCACGAACGCCAGTACCTACGACCCCAAAACCGGCGAGGCCTGCGAACAGTTCGTCTATAGCGTCGTGAAGGCCTACGTTGCGCGGCTCACGGGTGTGCCCGCCGCCGGTCGCCCGTAAACAATCGCCCCCGCCTCATCGTAAGGAACTGGTATGAAACTCTCGTCTTCGCTTGTGCTGGCTTCGGCTGCGGCCCTGGCCCTGTTCGTCTCGCCCGCGTTCGCGCAGGTTCCCGCTGGTCAAACGCCTGCCGCCGGTCGCGGCGCCGCGCCGGCCGCCCGCGTCGTTCTCTCGGTTAGCAGTTCGGCGTGGCCGGACGGCGGCGAAATCCCGATGAAATACTCGTCGCGCGGCGCGAACACATCGCCCGACTTCACGTTCAACTGGTCGCAGGGGGGAAGCGCTGTTACCGCCCCGGCCGAGCTCCAGAGCTACGCCATCGTCTTTCGCGACATGGAGAACTCGACCAACCGCGGCACCACCGACACGCTGCACTGGAGCCTCTTCAATATTCCGGCGGCCGCCAGGACGCTTCCCGAAGGACTCGGCAAGGGCGACCTGCCGGACGGCTCGCGTAACGGACCCGGCATCGCCAATCGCGGCGGCAACCCCGGCGCCTACTTCGGCCCGGGCGCCGGTCCCGGTCCGTTCCATCACTACGTCTTCGAGTTCTTCGCGCTCGACGCGAAGCTCGATCTGCCGGCAACCGCGACGCGCGACGAACTGCTGAAAGCCATGGACAGCCATGTGATCGGCAAGGCCATCTACACCGGCCGCTTCCATGCGCCGGCGCAGCCGTAGCCTCATGACGCACCTGAAGCTGGCATCAGCCGTGTGCGTGGGGCTCGCGTTGGCGGGCGCCACGCGTGTGTGCGCGCAGGGCACGAGCGAGGCTGATCGTGCCGTAGTGTCGGCGGCCAATTCGGTGTGGTGTAGCCGTGAACCTTCAGGTTCGCTCAGACCGGGCCGACCTGAAGGTCGGCAGCTACACAAGTCTGGATAACGCTATAGTGGCTGCCCGACGTAAGAGCAGGCAGGAGGAACGGTTGATTCGGACGCTCGCTGGCGCGCTTGGTCTGTGGCTGCTACTCGGTCTCGCCGCCACGGCGTCGGCGCAGCCGGCCGTCGTCGATTCGGCGCTCGCCTTCTACTCCAGGGGTGGCACCTACTGCTTCCGTGTCGCGCCGTCCGGCACCGCGCTCTCCGAAGAGATGGAGTGGACGGTGATGATGATGACCGCCGCCTCGAATCATCACAACAGCTTCCGCATCCGCAGCGTCGACCCCGGCGATACCGGGCTCAGTGGCTCCGGCCTGCTGACGGCCGGCCGCTTCGCCAACGACGTCTGGAAGTTCGACGGCACGCGCGCCGAGTTCTTCGAACGCTTCGCCGAGGGCATTCGCGACAAGCGGCTGCGCGCCCGCGTCGTCAAACTCGGCCCGGTCGCCCTGGGAGAGGCCAACTCCGACCGTGAGCGTGCCGAGCTCTACCTGAAGTTCGCCGACAAGGGCTCGAAGGTGTCGTTCGACAGGGTGCCCGACCTGACGCCCGAGCAGTTCCTTGCGTTCTCCGAACACTTACCGGACTGAACCATGAAGAAGACCGTGTTGGTGCTGGCGGCGCTTGCCCAGTGGGCGTGTGCCCAGCCGAAGGTGGATGAGGGCGCCGGCGTCCTGCGTGGTGTCGCGCAGCGCGTGACGATCACGCGCGACGACTGGGGCATTCCGCATGTGTCTGCTACGTCCGACGCCGACGTGGTGTTTGGTGTCATGTACGCGCAGGCCGAGGACGACTTCAACCGTGTCGAGACGAACCTGATCAATGCCGTCGGCCGCCTCGCCGAGGCCGAAGGCGAGCAGGAGATCTACCGCGATCTGCGGATGAAGCTGTTCATCGATCCCGGCGAGCTGCGGTCCCACTACGCGAACAGCCCCGAGTCGTTGAAGTCGTTGATGAACGCGTGGGCGGCGGGCCTGAACTACTACCTCGAGACGCATCCGCAGGTGACGCCGCGCGTCATCACTCGCTTCGAACCGTGGATGGCGCTGTCCTACACCGAGGGGAGCATTGGCGGCGACATCGAGCGGGTGTCACTGCAGCAGCTCGAGGCGTTCTATGGAAACGGACCGAAGGTGCCGCAGGCGGCGGCGCTGCACGAGGTGATGCCGCCCGAGCCGACCGGCTCGAACGGCTTCGCCATCGCGCCGTCGAACAGCGCGTCGAAGAAGGCGCTGCTCTGGATCAACCCGCACACCTCCTTCTTCTTCCGCGCCGAGGCGCAGATGACCAGTGCGGAAGGGCTGAACGCCTACGGTGCGCTGACCTGGGGCCAGTTCTTCGTCTACCAGGGGTTCAATAGCACGGCTGGCTGGATGCACACCACGTCGAGCGGCGTCGATAACATCGATGAGTACCTCGAGTCGGTGTCGAAGAACGGCGAGGCGTGGCTGTATGCCTACGGCACGGAGAAGCGCCCCGTCGATGTGCGCACCATCACCGTGCCCTACAAGACGGCCAGCGGCATGGCTTCGCGCCAGTTCACCGTCTATCGCACCCAGCACGGCCCTGTCGTCCGCGACGAAGGCGGCAAGTGGGTGAGCGTGCGGCTGATGCAGGACCCGGTGAAGGCGCTCACGCAGAGCTACATGCGTACGAAGGCGACGAACTACCGCGGCTTCAAGGACACGATGGAACTGCACGCCAACTCGTCGAACAACACGGTGTTCGCCGACGCCGAGGGGAACATCGCGTTCTTCTATTCGAACTTCGTTCCGAAGCGCGACCCGTCGTTCGACTGGACGCAGCCGGTGGACGGCAGCAATCCGGCCACGGACTGGAAGGGGCTGCTCTCGGTGGACGAGAGCCCGAACGTGCTGAACCCGCCGAACGGCTGGATCCAGAACACCAACAACTGGCCGTTCTCTGCCGCTGGCTGCTGCAACAGCCCGAAGCCGGCCGACTACCCGAAGTACATGGAGATCGGCACCGAGAACCCGCGCGGCATCCACGCCGTGCGCGTGCTCGAAGGCAAGAAGGACTTCACCCTCGACTCGCTGATGGCGGCCGCCTTCGATCCGGCGCTTCCCGAGTTCGACCTGCTGCTGCCGAGGCTGCTGGCCGCCTACGACGGCCTGAAGCCTGGCGACCCGCTGCGCGCCAAGCTTGCCGAGCCGGTCAAGCAATTGCGCGGCTGGGACCGCCGCTGGAGCGCCGCGTCGGTGCCGACGACGCTTGCCGTGTTCTGGGGCGAGGAACTGTGGACGACCGTAGCTCCCGAAGCGCGAGCCGCCAATCTCAGCGTCTACGAATTCATGGAAACGCGTGCGACAGCCGCGCAGCGCGTCGCGGCGCTCGGCGCAGTGGTCGATACGCTGACGACCAACTTCGGCACGTGGAAGACTGCGTGGGGCGAGGTGAACCGCTTCCAGCGCATCAGCCCGGCCATCGCGCATCCGTTCGACGACCGCAAGCCGAGCCTGCCGGTGCCGTTCGTGTCGTCTCGCTGGGGCGCGCTGGCCTCGTTCGGTGCCCGTTCCTACAACGGCACGAAGAAGATCTATGGCACCACCGGCAACAGCTTCCTCGCGGCGGTCGAGTTCGGAGACCGCGTCCGCGCCCGCGCCATCACGGCGGGCGGACAGAGTGGCAATCCGGTGTCGCCGCACTTCAACGATCAGGCCCAGCGCTATGCCGACGGCAACCTGCGCGACGTGTACTTCTACCCCGACGATCTCGCCAAGCACACCGAGCGGCGCTATCATCCGGGCGAGTAACGACCATGTGCAGAAACATCAAGGTTCTTGCGAACTTCGCGCCGCCAGCCACCGATGACGAGATTCGCGCCTCGGCGCTGCAGTTCGTGCGCAAGCTGAGTGGAACGACGAAGCCGTCGCGCGCCAACGAAGCGGCGTTCAACCGCGCTGTCGAGGAGGTCTGCGCCTCGGCCCGACGCCTCATCGACTCGCTGGCGACGAACGCGGCGCCGCGCGATCGCGAGAT
>JBKJMH010000383.1:0-4250 GCA_046596625.1 Vicinamibacterales bacterium
CCCTGGGCGAGGTTGAGGTCCCACACCTTGCTGAGCGCGTCGCCAGCCGCAAGGCCCTGCGTCTTGGCGTCGGCGGTGTTGTCGGACTGGAAGCTCTTGTTGCCGGCCGAGAAGAAGCCGTTGCCCTTGAACTGATTGCCGCCGTCCTTCGGAATCATGTTGGCGCGCACACCGCCGGCCGACGTTTCGGCATTGATGGCGCTGGTCTGGTAGCTCACTTCTTCGAACATCGCGTCGTTGAAGTAGCTCTGGACCGAACCGTCACCCTCGATGCCGTTCAGGATCATGCCGTCCACCATGAAGGTGGTGTCGCGGCCATCCGAGCCGTGCACGGTGAGGTCGCGGTTCTGCATGCCCGAGGTGCCGCCGACGTCGGGCAACGCGAGACGCGCGCCGGTCAGCATGGCGCCGAGCGAGGGCACCGAGCGGCCGGTCGGGACCGCATCGAGCACCGCGCGGCTCAGCACCTGCTGCTGCACCGCGGTGGAGGTGTCGACGACGGGCGACTGCCCGGACACGGTGATCGTCTCTTCGAGCGAACCAACCTTCATGTCGCCGTTGATGGTGGCGGTGAAACCGCTGGGCAGTTCGACGCCGTCGCGCTTGACGGTGCTGAACCCCGCAAGGGAGAACGTGACGCTGTAGACGCCGGGACGAAGGTCGACGATGTTGTAGCGTCCTTCGCCGTCGGTCGTGACGGCCCTGGTCTTTTCGATGAGGGCCGGGCTCGCGGCCTCGACGGTCACACCGGGCAGCACGGCCCCGGACGTGTCACGTGCCACACCGGCAATTGCACTCTGCGCGTGCGCCAGGCTGGGTAGGGCCACCAGGGCCGCCAACATGGCAAACGCCACTCTCCACTTGCTCGAAAACATCCGCGCCTCCTTCGGCTGGTGCTTCACTGTGAGGGAACGATAAAGAACTGTCGACGATACGAGCGCTGACCTGGATATGACGGTGCTCATGGCCCGATGATGAGGGGCGCGGAAAAGGCTACGCGTTCGGCTACACGGCGTCAACAAGGAGGGACCGTAGCGGTGCGTTTGTAAATCGTAAGGAAGAACCCAATCCAAACTTCCGAATCTCGCCATGGCCGCGGTGGATCATCAGGAATTCGACGGGCAATTCCTGGTCGCGCACGGTGCCGGTAGAGGTAAATTTGCCAGTCGAAGCTCAGGCCGATCCGGCCTGTTTGCAGGAGGCTTACGAATGATTCGGAAACTCGTGTTGGCTGGAGCCGCCGCCCTGGCGTGCGTCCTCTGGCTGCCCACCGCCGCTCAGGCGCAGAGCGCCGTTGCTGGCGTGGTGAAGGACACTTCGGGCGCCGTGCTCCCGGGCGTCACCGTCGAAGCGTCGAGCGACGTGCTCATCGAAAAGACCCGCTCGGTCATCACCGACGGGGAGGGCGCCTACCGCATCGTCGACCTGCGGCCGGGCACCTACAGCGTCACGTTCACGCTGCCGGGATTTCAGACCTTCAAGCGCGAGGGGCTGGACCTGCCGGGCAACTTCACCGCCACGATCAATGCCGACATGAAGGTGGGCGCGCTCGAGGAATCGGTCACCGTCTCGGGCGCCTCCCCGGTGGTCGACGTCAGCTCCAACGCGAAGTCGCAGGTGCTGAACCGCGAAGTGCTCGATGCGGTGCCAAGCGCCAAGACGATTCAGAGCCTTGGCCAGCTGGTCGTCGGCGTGAATCTGAGCTCGCCCGACGTCGGCGGCAGCCGCGCGATGCAGCAGACCTACTTCGCGGTGCATGGTGTCGGCGCATCCGGCACGATGGTGACCGTCGACGGCCTCATCACCAACGGCACCATGGGTGACGGCGCGGTGCAGGGCTACCACAACGAGGCGATGATCCAGGAAGCGGTCTACCAGACCGCCGGCGGCGCTGCGGAAACCATCACCGGCGGCCTGAACATGAACCTGGTCCCGAAGGACGGCGGCAACAAATTCTCGGGCGGCATCAAGTTCGCCAAGTCGCCCCAGTCGTGGCAGGGCAACAACCTGACCGACGGCCTCAAGGCGCTCGGTGTGACGGGTGTCGACCGCATCGCCAACTTCTACGAAGTCAACGTGGAACAGGGCGGACCGGTGGCGAAGGACAAGCTGTGGTTCTTCGTGGCGGTGCGCAAGGCCCGCTACGACAAACCGATTGCCAACACGTTCGTGACACCGGCCGGCGTCGCCTTCCCGCAGGGCTACGCCACCTGCGCGGCCAACCCGGGCACTTGCGAACAGGGCATCTCGGACGAGAAGATGGTGAACCCCATCGCCCGCCTGACCTGGCAGGTGTCGTCGAAGAACAAGTTCGCCGTGTTCAACGACCGCGCGATGCGCCTGCGCGGCCACGCCATGGGCTCCCTGACCGACCCGACGACGGCGTCGGTGAAGTGGAACACGCCGATCTTCGCCACCGGCTCGGCGAAATGGACATCGACGCTCACCCCGCGGCTGCTGTTCGAAGGTGGCATCTCGTTCAACCGTGAGCGCTACGACAACCTGTATCAGGACGGCATTAAGGCCGAGCGCGGCACGCCGGAGTGGTACAGGAACGTCCGCAAGAGCGACAACTCGCTCGGCTATCTATGGAACGCGCCGAGTCAGCAGCTCGGCAACTACCCCGACCGCTACAACCTGTCGGCGTCGACGTCCTACGTCACCGGTTCGCACAACCTCAAGGTCGGCGTCCAGGACTCCTTTGGTCCCTTTCGCCGTTACAACAACGCGAATGCGGACCTCTACCAGGTCTACAACAACCTGGTGCCACTGCAGGTGACCGTGCTCAACACGCCGCTCGAAGTGCAGGAGTACCTGGACGCGAACCTTGGCCTCTACGCGCAGGATTCGTGGAAGCTGAACAAGATGACCATCAACGCCGGCCTCCGCTTCGACCACGTGAAGCAGCACATTGATGGCCAGGGCGCCCAGAACGGCCGCTTCGCGTCGTCGCCCGCCTATGACGACATCGCGATTCCGGTGTGGAACACGCTGTCGCCACGCGCGTCGCTGGTCTACGACGTCTTCGGCAACGGCAAGACGGCCATCCGCGGCGGCTTCAACAAGTTCGTCACGGCGGCCACGACCGGGTTCTCGCAGCTCTACAACCCGACCGGGTCGACCACACAGACGCTGCCCTGGACCGACGTGAACGGCGACGACATCGCCCAGGGCGAGCGCGGTTGCGCCTACCTGACGTCGGGCTGCGAGATCAACTTCTCGACGCTGCCGGCCAACTTCGGCGTCCGCTCGCTGGCCCGCTTCGATCCCGACCTGAAGCGTCCCTACCAGCTGGCGTTCAACGTCGGTGTGTCGCACGAAATCCTTCCGGGTTTCGCCGTGACGACGGAATACTTCCGGAGTTCGTTCAAGAACCTCGTTGCGCGAAACAACATGGCGTTGTCCGTGTCGGACTACACGCCGGTCTCGATCTACAACCCGGTCACCGGGGGCACCGTGACGGCGTACAACCTCGCCGCGTCGCAAGCGCGGGCCAGCGACCTGCTGGACGCCAACGACCCCGACCTGACGCGCCGGTACGACGGCCTCGAGATCAACTTCAACGCGAAGCTGCCAGGCGGCGCCCGCCTGTTCGGCGGCACGTCGACCGAGCGAACGGTGGCCAATGCCTGCAGTGCGGCGGCACACAACCCGAACCTGCTGGCCTTCTGCGACCAGGCGGAGTCCGGCATCCCGTTCACGACGTCGTTCAAGCTGGCGGGCACCTACCCGCTGCCGTTCTACGGCTTCACGTTCAGTGGTTCGATGCAGGCGCTCGCTGGCGCTCAGTTCGGCTCCGACGCACTGCCCTACGGCGTCTTCACGGCCGGCACCGGCTTCGACCCGTCGGGCAATGCTGCCGGCCCCAATGGCCGCAGCACCTACCTGCAGGTCACGCCGAGCACCAACTGGACGGCAGCGACTTGCAAGGACCCGTCAAAGTGCACCATCGGTCAGCGCATCATCCCGGGCATGACCCAGGCTGGCCTGACCGTTCCGCTCGTGGCGGCGCAGACCGAGTACGCACCGCGCCTGCTGCAGGTGGACTTCTCGCTCGCCAGAAGCTTCACCATTGGCGGCGTCCGCATCAACCCGAAGCTGGACCTGTTCAACGCGCTGAACTCGGATGACTACACGGCCGTCGCCTCGACCCAGTACGGTGCGGCTACCTACCTGCGTCCCTCGACGATTCTGCAGGGCCGCATCATCCGCGTCGGCGCCGACCTGAAGTGGTAGACCTGCGGTAGTCG
>JBKJMH010000040.1:0-5197 GCA_046596625.1 Vicinamibacterales bacterium
CTGGGCCAGAACTATCTGCACGTGTGCGAGCAGGCGCACGGCGAATGCGCCGACGAAGCGGAACGTGTTGCCGCCGGCATCCGCCAGGTGCTGCGGGGCGAGCTGCCGGAATTCGCCCTCGACTATCCCTGCCACTCGCCCACCGAACAACGCTGGTTCCGGGTGATGGTGACGCCGCTTGGCGCCGGCGTGTCAGCCGGTGCGGTGGTCACACACATCAATGTCACCACGCAGCGTGAGGCGCAGCAATCCATCCGCATGCAGGCCGCCATGCTCGACCACATCGGCCAGGCGGTAATCGCGACCGGCACCGATGGCCGGATCATCTACGCCAACCGCGCCACGCGCGACGTTTACGGCTGGACGCCGGACGAGATTCTCGGCCGCAACGTCATGGACGTAACCGTGCCGCACGTCTCCAGCGAGCAGGCCGTCGAGATCATGGCGCGCCTACAGCAAACAGAAACCTGGAGCGGGAAATTCCTTGTGCAGCATCGGGATGGCCGCACGTTTCCCGCCCACGTCACGGATTCGCCGCTGCTGGACGACGCCGGCCTGATGATCGGGATCATCGGCATCTCCACCGATATCACCGTGCCTGCGCAGGCGGAACAGAAGGTTGCCGACCAGCTTGCCGAATTGCGCCGCTGGCAGGCGGTGATGCTCGAACGCACCGATCGCAGCATGGAACTCAAGCGCGAGGTCAATGCGCTGCTGCTGCGGCTGGGGGAACCAATTCGTTATCCCAGCCAGGTTCCGGAACCGCCACAGACTTAGCGTATGAAACAGAAATCGCCGGCGGCCCCGACCACCACGCCTCCCGCGGCCGACGCACCGGCCAACAAACCGGCCAACGCACCGGCGCGCTCGGCACCCGGCGCGTTTCCCATCGTTGGCATCGGGGCGTCGGCGGGCGGGCTGGAAGCGATCGAGCAGTTTCTCGGCGGGCTGCCCGAGCGGTGCGGGATGGGGTTCGTCGTCGTCCAGCATCTCGACCCGACGCATCAGGGCATGCTGTCCGAGCTGCTCCAGCGCGGCACGCGGATGAAGGTGGCGCAGGTCCGCGACCGCACCGAGGTGAGGCCCAACTGCGTCTATGTCATCCCGCCGAACCGCGACATGTCCATCCTCCACGGCGTGCTCCATCTCTTCGAGCCGACCTCGCCGCGGGGGCTGCGGCTGCCGATTGATGTGTTCCTTCGCTCGCTGGCCGAGGATCAGCACGAGCGCAGTGTGGGCGTGATCCTGTCCGGCATGGGCACGGATGGCACGTTGGGCATCCGGGCGATCAAGGAGGCCGGCGGCGTGGTGCTGGTGCAGGAGCCACGGTCGGCGAAGTTCGACAGCATGCCGCGCAGTGGCGTGGAGACAGGGCTGGCGGATATCGTGGCACCGGCGGCGGAGCTGGCCGCCAAACTGGCGGCGGTCTTCGGCCGCGTCTCGCGGCTGGCTCGCGCCGATCTCGAGCGCGACGTAAAGAACCAGACCGCGCTGGAGAAGATCGTCATCCTCCTCCGCGCCCAGACCGGCCACGACTTTTCACTCTACAAGAAGAGCACGCTTTTCCGGCGCATCGAGCGGCGGATGGCCGTGCATCAGCTCGACAAGATCGCGCAGTACGTGCGCTTCCTGCAGGAGAATCTCCACGAGCGCGAGCTGCTTTTCAACGAGCTGCTGATCGGCGTGACGAACTTTTTCCGCGATCCGGCGGCGTGGGCGGCGCTGAGCGCGAAGGCACTGCCCGCGCTGCTCGCGGCGCGGCCCGAGGGCGGGCAGTGGCGGGCGTGGACGCCCGGCTGCTCGACCGGCGAGGAGGCCTACTCGCTGGCCATCGCCTTCAAGGAAATGCTCGAGCAGCAGCGGCCGGCCGCGAATCACACGCTGCAGATTTTCGCCACCGACCTCGACCGTGCTGCGGTGGACAAGGCGCGCGCCGGCCTCTTCCCGGCGAACATCGCCGCCGACGTGTCACTAGAGCGGCTGCGACGCTTTTTCGTTCTGGAGGAGAGCGGCTCTTTCCGCGTCGGCAAGGAGATCCGCGAGATGGTCACCTTCGCGCCGCAGAACGCGATCATGGACCCGCCGTTCACGCGTCTGGACATCCTGATCTGCCGCAATCTGCTCATCTATCTCGGGCCGGAGCTGCAGAAGAAACTGTTCCCGCTGTTCCACTACAGCCTCAATCCCGGCGGCGTACTGTTCCTCGGCAGCGCCGAAACCATCGGCAGCTTTACGGAACAGTTCACGCCGATCGAGGCCAAGGCACGGCTCTACCGGCGCACGGCGACGGACGGGCGGATGGCGCCGGTTGATTTCCCGGCGGTCTTCAGCCGCGCGCGCGCCGAGACGGGGCGGGCAGAGAAGGCCGCTAAGCCCGCCGCGGACCTGCAGGCGCTGACCGAGCAGGTGGTGCTCCAGCAGTTCGCCTTGCCCGCCGTGCTCATCAATCCGCAGGGCGACATCCTCGTGATCAGTGGGCGCACCGGGAACTATCTCGAACCTGCGGTGGGCAAGGCGGACTGGAACATCTTCGTCATGGCGCGCGAGGGTCTGCGCGAGGAATTGCCCGCCGCCTGCCGCAAGGCACTCCGGCAAACGGACGCTGTGGTGCTGCGCCGCCTGAACGTCCGCACGAATGGCCACTGGCAGGCCATCGACCTCACCGTGCAGGCACTCACCGAACCCGCCGCGCTGCGCGGGATGCTCCTGGTCGTCTTCGCCGACCTGCCCGCCCGCCCGGCCCGACGGCGCGGCGCACCGGCCTCCGCGACCAGCGAACACGCCGCCGAACTCGAGCACGAAACCCAGCGGCTGCGCGAGCAGATGCAGATCACCCAGGAGGAGATGCAGACCTCGCAGGAGGAGCTGAAATCCACCAACGAGGAACTGCAATCCGCCAACGAGGAGCTGACCACCTCGAAGGAGGAAATGCAGTCGCTCAACGAGGAACTGCAAACCGTCAACGTCGAGCAGCAGATAAAAGTGGACGAGCTGTCGCGCGCGAACAACGACATGAAGAACCTGCTCAATAGCCACGGACATCGCGACCGTGTTTCTGGATGGCGACGCGCGCCTGCGCCGCTTCACCACGCAGGCCACGCGCATCATCCGGCTCATCCCCGGCGACGTCGGCCGCCCGATTACCGACATCATGTCGGACCTCAACTATCCCGGCCTGCTCGACGACGTGCGCGAAGTTCTTCGCACGCTGGTCTTCGTCGAGAAGCCGATCGTCGCGCAGGACGGGCGCTGGTTCAACACCCGGGTGATGCCGTATCGCACCGTGGAGGACAAGATCGACGGCGTGGTCATCACCTTCACCGACATCACCGTGGCGAAACAGCTCGAGGCCGCGCTCCGGCGGCAGAACGACGACGCGGAGGCCGGCCGCCCAGGACAGCCGCCGGATTCAGCACGGACCAGGTGAGCTGATGAAAAAACCGGGTCCTTCACACTCCATCTCCGATGAACTGCGCCAACGCGCGGAGGCGCGGCTGCGCGCCGCTCCGCCGGGCGCGGTGGGAGACGACGAGGCGCAGCGCCTGCTCCATGAATTGCGGGTCCACCAGATCGAGCTGGAACTGCAGAACGAGGAACTGCTCGCGTCGCGCGCCGCGCTGGAGGCGAGCGCGGAGAAGTATGCCGACCTCTACGACTTCGCTCCGGTGAGCTACCTCACGCTCGACCTCGCAGGCACGATCCGCGAGGCGAACCTGACCGCCGCCAGCTACCTGGGCGTGAACCGCGCGCAGCTCCTCGGCCAGCGTGTCCAGCGCTTCCTCGCCCCTGAGTCCAGTGCGCTGTTCCGCGCCTTCCTCGCACGGACGGCCACCAGCCACACCCGCGACACCTGCGAGGTGACGCTCTCGATCGCGGACGGACCCCCGCGCCGCGCGCGGCTCGAAGGCCTTGCCTTCGCCGACGGCGCCGGGGCCGGCCGGCACTGCCGCCTCATCATCCACGACATCACCGAGCACACCCGCGAGGCTGCGGAGCATCGTGCGCTGCTCGTCGAGGCCGAGCGCACCCGCCTGTCCCTGCTCGACCTGATCGAAGACCTTGGCCGCACCGAGGCTTCGCTGCGCAAGAGCGAAGCCAGCCTGGCCGCCGCACAGACGGTGGCCAAAATCGGCAGCTGGGAAACCGACTGGCCGACGATGACCGTGACCTGGTCGGCGGAAACCTACCGGATCTTCGAACAGGATCCGGCCACGTTTCGGCCGACCCACGAAATGTTCCTCCAACTCGTGCATCCGGAGGATCGCCAGGCCGTCGATACGGCGTTCCTCCAGTCGCAGAACGAGAAATCTCCCCAATCCATCGAGCATCGGCTGTCCCTCGGTGACGGCCGGATCAAGGTCGTGGACGAACGCTGGCAGATGTTCTTCGACGCCGCCGGCCGGCCCCTGCGGGCGCTCGGCACCTGCCAGGACGTGACCGAATCCCGACGCGCGGAGTCGGAAGCCCGCCGGATGTCGGAACTTCTCCGGGCGGTCGCCGACGGTACGACCGATGCCATTTTCGTGAAGGACGTGCAGGGCCGGTACCTGCTCTTCAACGACGCGGCCGCCCGCTTCGTCGGCCGGCCCGTGGCAGCGGTCCTCGGCCAGGACGACAGCGCGCTCTTCGACCCCGAGAGCGTCAGGATTGCCTCAGACAGCGACCGACTTGTAATGGAGTCCGGCGAAGCGCGGACGACGGAGGAAGTCCTCACCGCGAGCGGGATGACCCGAGCCTACCTGACGACCAAGGCGCCCTATCGCGACAGCCGCGGACAAGTCATCGGGCTCATCGGCATCGCCCGGGACATCACCGAGCGCAACACCCGCGAGCTGGAACTGGCTCGCGCCTACCGGGCGCTCGAGCTCCTCAGCGCCGGCACGGAGTTGATGGTGCGATCGCAGAGCGAAGAGGCGCTGCGCGATCAGATTTGTCGAATAGTCGTCGAGACTGGCGGCTACCGCATGGCCTGGGTGGGCTTCGCGCAGCAAAACGCGCCCTGGGTCGTCGTGCCGGTGGCGCACGCAGGTGTGGAGGAGGGCTATCTTTCCGAAACCCAGGTGACCTGGAAGGAGCCGGGCCCGCTCAGCGCTGGGCCGGTCGGCCAGAGCATTCGCCGCGGGCAAGCGGTGGTCTGCACCGACCTGGCCCGGGATGCCGCGTTCGCCCCCTGGCTCGCACCCGCGCTGAAGCGCGG
>JBKJMH010000074.1:0-5758 GCA_046596625.1 Vicinamibacterales bacterium
CTGGTTGTCGATGACCTGTCCGAGGCTTGCCGAGGCGCTGCGCAGCAGTGCGGCGTTGCCAACGACCGAGACGGCGTCGGACACGGCGCCAACGGTCAGCGCGGCATCGAGGCGGACGGTCTCGCCGGTTACGACGCGCACCTGGCTCCGGTCGACGGTCCGGAACCCGGCGAGTTCGATGCGAATGCCGTAGGTGCCAGGCGCAAGCCCCGCAATGAGATATCCCCCGTCCATGCTCGACGTTGCGACACGCACGCGATTCGTGGCGACCGCGGTCACCGTAATGGTCGCCCCTGACACCGCGCCACCCGACTGGTCGGCGACCATGCCGGTCAACGCCCCGCCACCGACCTGGGCCTGCGCGGGTCCTGCCCCGGCAAGAACACTGACGACCCACAGGCACAGCAATGCCGCACTCCGACGTCCTCTCATCTGCAACAGCCCCCCAAGACTGAACACTGTAGACGACCCTATACGATATTCAAATCGACTTTAAACGTATCTAACGACACATCACAATTCAGTCTCGCACGACGAATGGCGCCGAGCCATGGTTGGGTCAGGTGTTGGGGAGTGAGATGGTCGCCGGTCTTGGGGCGGTGAGACGTGGTGATACGATTCAGGTCGATCTTCCGGAGGACCGATCTGCATGGCACTGCTGACTGTGAGAGCCGCGGCCGAACGGCTTGGGGTGGGCTACTCGACCTTGAAGCGCTGGGTGTTGAGCGGCCGCGTGCGCACCACGCAAACGGCCGGCGGGCACCATCGCATTGCCGAGGCGGAGATCGATCGGCTGCTGACTCGCCGCGACCCGGTGCGGCCGGCTGCATCGGTGGCGGCCGATGAGGAGATTGCCGACCTGAGCGCGCGCAACCGGTTGCACGGCTACATCGAGGAAGTGCGCGTGGACGGCCTCCTCGCGCAGTTGCGTATCCGCGTCGGGGATCAGACCCTCACGGCAGTCATCACATCGGACGCCATTCGAGCGCTGAAGTTCAAGCGCGGCGATGATGCGATCGCGATTATCAAGTCGACCGAGGTGATGGTGGCACGGCCGAGGGCCTCGACCACAGCCAGCGGTCCGGCGCCATCGACACGCGCCGGCACGCGACGCACCCGACGCTGAAGGTGCGCCGCGT
This sequence comes from Vicinamibacterales bacterium, assembly GCA_046596625.1. Lineage (GTDB taxonomy): Bacteria > Acidobacteriota > Vicinamibacteria > Vicinamibacterales > CAVVIG01 > CAVVIG01. The sequence goes on from JBKJMH010000074.1 coordinate 1,140, forward strand.
GGCGACGTCCTACTTCGGCGTGACGCGGTACAGGCCGCCTGTCGGCGAGTCTTCGAGCAGCCACAGCGCGCCGTCAGCCGCCACTTCCACATCGCGAAGGCGCTTGCCGACGTTCCAGCGTTCCGCGGGCGCGGCGCCGCCTTTGCCGTCGAAGGTGACGCGGCTGAGCGTCGAGGTGGCAATGCCACTGATCAAGGCCGAGCCCTGCCACTGCGGGAATAGCGCACCCTTGTAGAAGGTCAGGTTGCCTGGCGCGATGACCGGCGTCCAGTAGATGACCGGCTTCGCGAGGTCGGCTCGCGTGTCGGGGCTCGGAATCGGCACGCCGTTGTAGTTGGTCGCGTAGGACGTCAGCGGCCACCCGTAATTCTTGCCCGGCTCGATCAGGTTCAGTTCGTCGCCGCCACGCGGGCCGTGTTCCAGTTCCCACAGCCGGCCGTCCGGAGCGAAGGCCAGTCCGTACGGCGTCCGGTGCCCACTCGTCCAGGTCTCGGACGGCGCGAGGTTCGGGCTGGTGAACGCGTAGGTGCTGACTACCGGAGCAGTCTTCGCCCGTTCGGTGTCGAACGGCGGATCGATGAGCGGCACGCTGGTGGCGCCCGACTTCCCTGCCATCGGGTTGCCCGGCGCCGACTTGCCGTCGAGCGTCAGTCGCAGGATCTTGCCGATTGCCTGGTCTGGGTCCTGGGCCGGCGTCATGCGCTGACGGTCGCCCACGGTGAGGAACAAGTACTGCCCGTCCGGCGAGAAGGCGATCTGCGCGCCGAACTGGCCGCCCTTTCCCTTCGGCAGCTGACGCCACAGCACCTCGAGGTTGTCGAGGCTTGCGGTGCCCTGCCCAGACGTCAGCTTGGCGCGTGCCAGGGCCAGCCCACTCGTGCCCGTCACGTCGCCTGGCTCCGAGTACGTCAGGTAGACGCTGCGGTCGGTGGCGTAGCGCGGCGACACGAACACACCGAGCATCCCGCCCTGGCCCTGGAACAACACGGCTGGAGCATTGGCCACCGGTGTCTTCTGCCCTTGCGGCGTCACGAGCCACACCGGGCCCACCTTCTCGGTGACGAGCATGCGGCCGTCTGGCAGGAACGCAAGGCGCCACGGACGATCGAACGTCGCCACCTGCGTGAGCGTGAACGGCAGGTCGGCTTCCGGCTTCAATGACCCGGCGTTGACCTGAGCGTGGACGGTGGAGGCGGCCAAGAGCAGAACCGCCATGCTGAACAACGTCTTCATATCTCTCCTAATACGGTTAGCCAGTTCGTCGAGCGCCGCAGCGCAGGCGCGACCACGGGGCATTCCCATGATACCGGCCAATGGCACGACGGCGCCGGCATCCTCGAACTTGGCTCGACTTTGGCTTACAGTGCAGTGACCCACTCTGGGTCGTCAGCAAAGGAGGGCATCGATGACACGGCAAACGGCAGTGGTGGTGGGCCTGGGTACGGTCGCGCTGGTGGTGGCGTCCGTGTTCGCGTTTCCGACAGATGAATCGCCGAAGTCCGCCGATGTCACGATGCAAGCGCTCGACCCGACGGTGGCCGCGAAAGCCGAGGATAGTTGCTGGTTCAAGGTAAAGAGCCGCTCGGGAAAGGCCGAAGAAGTGAGGCAGTGGGCGGCCGTGACACCCAACGGCGCCAGCACCCAACGGTTGGGCCAGTTGCTGATCGTGACCGGTGCGATGGAACCCGCGGTTCATGACAACCGCTTCTACGGCTGCTCGCTGTTCGAGTACACCCCAGGCTCGCCGGTTGTCATGACTGCCACCACGGCGTCCGGACCCGTCCGGCCGGACACGGTAGTCCCCTTCGGATTTTCGAAGGACGGGATGAAGCAGCAGCGATAGCGGAGGCAAGGTGCTGTTCTTGCAGCGATACAGCCATGCCCAAGACTATGGACCCGAAACCACCCGATTCGTCCCACGACGACCTCTCCAATGCGGGCCCTCGCGGCCCCGCTGCTCCCGTGGTCGACAACGAGGCGCACGACCAGACTGACGATGGTGCAGGTGCGCCGTATCCGGACAGCGACAGCACCGCGTCCGGCAGCGAAGCTACGAAGCCAGTCACCAAGAAGCCACTGTCCGACATGGCGCCCCCGGGACAGGATCAAACCTCTGAATGAAGCTCAGGCGGCTGGGGTTCGACCCCCAGCCGCGTCGGTCGTTCGGCTTCCTGCCCGTCACTCCCCCCGTCCGCCTGCCCTTCACCGATTCCTTGACAACCGCCGGGTCCCCCTCTACGATGACCCATAGTGAGACCGAGTCTCATAATCACAAGACATAAAGACGGGCGTCGGCCGCGGGTTCGGACCAGCGCTCCAGGGACTCGGTAACCCTTTTATCTGCACGGGTTTTGGTGATGCACTCGTCTACGACCGTCGACCTGTCACCCGTTTCGCCAGCTAACACTCTGGCCCACGACGTCTGTCCAATGGCCGCGTCGCCGGTTCGCCTGTGCCTCCTGCCAGCTGGCGCTGAAGCCACGTTGCACAGTGTCGATGACGACCAGGCGCGCGGCCTGCTGCGGTCACTCGGCGTGATGGGCACGTGCCGGCTGCGCGTCTGTCAGGCGGGAAATCCTTGCGTCATCCAGGTGCGCAGCACCCGCATCGGCATCTCGCTGCGCACGGCCGAGTCCGTCTGTGTATTGCTCGAGTCATCAGGTGCAGGGTCAACTGCGCTCCGTCCCTAGATGACGAGCGCTGTTGCCGGGGTCGCCACTGCGGCGGCCGAAGTCCGCACGCTTGTCCTGATCGGCAATCCCAACACGGGCAAGACCACGCTCTTCAACGCCTTCTGCGGCGCCCGGGCGAAAACCTCGAACTTCCCCGGCACGACCACGTCGATTCGTCGGGGTCAGTTGCGCGGCGGCGCGATGGCAACCGGCATCGAGGTGCTCGACCTCCCCGGCGTCTACGACCTTTCCGAAGACAGCCCTGAAGCCCACATCGCTACCGGCGTGCTCTCCGCCTCCTCGAGCGGCGCGGACGCGCAGGTCGTCGTCGCGATCATCGACGCCTGTCACCTGGCGCGCAACCTGACGATTGTCGGGCAGACCATCGCGATGGGAAGCCGGCTGGTCGTGGCCTTGAACATGGTCGACCTTGCCGAGCGCAACGGCCTGACGATCGATGCACCCGCTCTATCGGCTTTGCTGGGTGTGCCGGTCATCCCGATCGTCGCGCGCACCCAGCAGGGATTCGAGCAGTTGCAGCACGCCATCCTGAACGCCGCGGTGGGACGCACCCACGCCGCGCAGGCCACGTCGGACCCCGAAGCCCTGGCGCGGTGGGCCGATATCACGACCGCGAAGGTGCAGTCGGGACGAACCGGCAATGAGCCGGACCAGATGGCCGACCGTGTCGACTACTGGCTGACGCATCCCGTCGCCGGCGTCGGCATCTTCCTGGCCCTCATGGCCGCGCTGTTCTATCTGCTCTTCTCCATGGCCACGGTGCCGATGGATCTCATCGAGACGGTGTTCGCCTCGCTGGGTGGACTGATCGAGCGCACGCTGCCGGCCGGCGCACTCAGGGACCTGCTGATCAACGGCATCGTCGGCGGACTCGCAGGCACCATCGTGTTCCTGCCGCAGATCTGCCTGCTTTTCTTCCTCATCTCGCTCCTCGAAGATACGGGCTACCTCGCTCGAGCCGCGTTCGTCATGGATCGGTTGCTGGCGCCGTTCGGGCTTCCGGGCCACGCCTTCGTGCCGCTGCTGACGTCACATGCCTGCGCACTGCCTGGCATCATGAGCACGAGACTCATCCCGAACCGCCGCGATCGACTGGCCACCATCCTTATCGCACCGTTCATGAGTTGCTCGGCGCGGCTGCCGGTCTACGTCTTGCTCACAAGCCTGCTGTTCGCCGGCCGTCCCGCGGCAGCTGCAGCGGCGTTCGCCGGCTGCTACGCGCTTGGCGCAGCGGCCGCCCTGCTGACGGCACGCCTCTTCAGCAGCACCATCCTGCGCGGACGCCCGCGGCCGATGATTCTCGAGTTGCCCAGCTACAAGCGGCCCTCGTTCATGAATGCCGTGCTGGCCGCCAAAGACCAGGGTCTGTCGTTCCTGACCACCGCGGGCACGGCCATCATCGCCATCTGCATCGTCATGTGGTGGCTCAGTGCCTATCCGAAGAGCGAGGCACCGGCCCGCGTGCACGACCTGCGCGCCGCCGCGGCCGCTGCGCCGAGCGACGAGGGCCGCGCCGCCCTGGTGCAGGAAGCCAACATCCTCGAGGCCCGCACCAGGCAGGCCAACAGCTTCGCGGGACGCATCGGCCGCGGCCTGGCGCCGGCCTTCACGCCGCTCGGGTTCGACTGGCAGCTCACGGTCGGCGTGCTCACCAGTTTCCTCGCGCGCGAAGTCTTCGTCTCGACGATGACGGTGCTCGCCGGGGCGCGCGACAACGGCGATGTCGATGCGGGGGTCATTGCCCGCATCGGGTCGATGACACGCGACGATGGGACGCTGGTCTTCACGCCGTCGACGGCCGCGTCGGCGCTGGTGTTCTTTGTCCTTGCCATGCAGTGCCTGCCGACGCTGACGGTCACGCGGAAGGAAACGGGCAGCGTGAAGTACGCGGCGCTGCAGCTGTTCTACATGTCGGGCCTGGCGTAT
>JBKJMH010000296.1:0-5677 GCA_046596625.1 Vicinamibacterales bacterium
GCCACTGTGAACCGCCACCACGGTGCCCTGCATGTCGATGAGATCGTCCTTGCTCAAACGCCAGCAATCCTTTCCGTAGGTTTATCTTCCGTAACGTCAAGCATTGTGCCACAGGGACAGCGGAATCGGCTAATCAGCGCCGACGCTTCGGGCTTCAGGCTCCAGGCTTCGGGGCTTCAGCGTTCGTCGACTTCGGGCCAGACCGGCCGGAGGCCGACGCTGCCCGTAGCCGGGAGCCCGAAGCCCAGAGCCTGGTCTACAGCTCCCGCACCGCCGTCTCCACCAGGCGGGCGTTCTCTTCGTAGTCGTCGCCGGCAAGCACAAGCGGCGCACCGAAGGCCACCCGCACGGCGCCCGGTCTCGGCCATTTCCAGCTGTGGTGCAATACCTTGTCGAGGCCATCGATGCGGACCGGCACCACCGTGACGTCGAGCTTCGCGCCGATCATGCCGATCCCCGGCTTGAACGGGTTGAGCTCGCCGTTGTCGGTGCGCTTACCCTCGGGGAAGATGAGCACCGAGTAGCCGTCCTGCAGGACATCGCCGATGTAGCGAACCGTCTGGCGGGTGCCGGCCTCGCGCTGCGGCAGCGGGAACGCATTGAAGAACAGGGCCGCGAGGTAGTAGTTCAGGCTGTTGGTGAACCGGGCCTTCCGGCCGAACTGCTCCGGGAAGAAGTGCGCCTTGAAGAACTCCTTGGCCATCGCCGGCGCCACGCGGTAGCGCCGGGCAGAGGGAAGCGCCATCAGGACGACCGGCACGTCGAGGTGGCTCTGGTGATTCACCGCGTAGACCACGGGACGGTCGAGACCCGATAGGTGCTCGAGCCCCTCGACGCGCAGGCGTACGAACAGGCGGGCGAGCGGCAGGATCCAGGTCGGCAGGCTGATGCGACGGATGAACCAGGCGAGGTGCGAGCGATTCCAGCCCGGAAACTCCACGACCTCGCTTGGTGCGGCAGATCCGGCCTCGGCCCCGTGCTCGACGAGCGTTTTCAGGTCGGCGACGCTTCGTGCACTGGCGAATGCCCCTTCGTCGATGCGCGCGCCGAACCTGTCTTCGAGCGCAACCATCAACTCGACACGTTCCAGTGAGCTGAGCCCCAGTTCCTCGAGCGTCGCACCAGGCGCCACCTCGTCGCGCCCCGCATACTTCGCTACGAGGGCGGCCAGCGCATCGGTGCCGGCCACGACGAGCCGCGGCGTGCCGCCGGCGTTGGCCCAGTCGCGAACGGCAGCGCGTTTCAGTTTGCGCGTGCCCTCGGTACGCGGCAGTTCGGGCTCGGGCCACACCAGCGCACGCCTGACCCGCTGGTGGTCGTCGAGCCGCGCGTTAGCCGTTCGCACCACGGCATCGATGTCGGTGCCGGGATCGACGACCAGCACCGCGTGCACGCGTTCGTCGCTGCCGCCTCCGCGGCGCAGGCCGACGACGGCCGAGTCGCGCACGCCAGGCACCTGGTTCAGCACTTTTTCCACATCCTCAGGGAAGACGTTCAACCCTTCGGGCGTGACGATCATCTCTTTCTTGCGCCCGCGGATGAACACCTGGCCGTCGGCGGCGATCTCGCCGATGTCGCCGGTGTGGAACCAGCCATCGTCGAACGCCTGCGCGGTTTCTGCCGCCGCGTTGAAGTAGCCCTGTGTGACGTTCTCGCCCCGCACCAGGATCTCGCCATCGTCGGCGACCTTCATCTCGACACCGGCAATCGCCTTGCCGACCGAGCCGCGCTTCGTGCCGAACGGATGATTCAGGGTGACGATCGGGGCGGTCTCAGTGAGCCCGTAACCCTGGATAACCGCGAAGCCCAGGTCACCCCACCACTTCTCGAGTTCGCCATCGAGCGGTGCGGCGCCGACGATGAACGCCCAGAACTTCGCGCCGAACAGGCGATGCGCGTCACGGTGATGCCACCAGCGCCCGGCGATGCGTGTCACGGCGCGAACGGCGCCGCTCCCCTGCAGGCCCGGCGTCTTCACCTGGCCGGCCGCTTTTGCCGATGGTGCGCTGCGAAGCACGTGTTCGCGGAGCACGTCGAGGATCTTCGGGACGCAGACGAGCACCGAAATTCTGCGGCGCTTCACCTGGTCGGCGATGTCGCCCGGGTTGTAGCCACGCATGAAGACGACCGTACCGGACAGCATGGGCGGGATGAAGGTGGCCATGGCCTGCCCGAACATATGACTGAGCGGCAGAAGGTTCAGGAAACGGATGGGGCTGAACGGCTTCGCGTACTTCCGGTACTTGAGCACCTCGCCTTCCACGGGGACGATGTTCGCCAGCACGTTGCGGTGCGTGATCACGACGCCCTTCGGCTCGGCCGTAGCGCCTGACGTGAAGATGATCTCGGCCACATCATCGCGGGTGATGGCGACGACGGGCGGCACGCCCGTGGCCGACCAGTCGAGGTCGTGCAGCAACCACGTGGGCGTCTGCCCAAGACCGCGCACGGGAGGCACGTCCTGGCCGAGAAGCACGACGCGGGCGTCCACGAGGCGTGCGACGCGCACGAGAAAATCGGGAGACGAACGGTAGTCGATAGGGACGAGCACGACGCCGCACAGCAGGCATCCCCAGAAGGCCACCAGCCACTCGGGCCGGTTCTCGCTGAAGATCACGACCTTGTCGCCCTTGGCAATACCCGCCGCGCTCAGGCGTGCGGCAAACCCGCGCGAGGCGCGCCCGACGTCGGCGTAGCTGAACGTGCGGCTGCGAAACGAGTCGTCGTGCACGATGAACGGACCTTCGGACGACGCGAGGTCGTCGAAGACGTCGATGAGCGTGTCTCGGCGCACGGGTGAATTATGATGGAAGCACGGTGAAACACAGCATGACGCATCACGGACTGGCGCGGCATCTCCCCGTTGACGTAATCTGATCATCCTTCATGCGGATATTCCTCACCGGAGCCACCGGCTACATCGGTAGCGCCGTACTCGACGCCTTCCTCAAGGCCGGACACCAGGTCACGGCGCTCGTGCGCGACAACGAAAGGGCCGCGCGCGTGTTGGCCAAGGGGGCCTACCCGGTCGTGGGTTCGCTGGCCGACCCGGAATCGTACCGTCCCACTGCCGACGCGCAGGATGGCTACGTGCATACCGCGTTCGACGATTCGGGCGTCGGTGTGCCACTCGATCGCACCACGATCGAGTCGTTGGTCGCTGCAGCGCGGCGTCCGCGCACGAGCGGGTCGCTCACGGCCGCCCCGCGCTTCTTCATCTACACCTCTGGTGTCTGGGTGGTTGGACGATCCTCCGAGCCGACCGATGAAAGCGCGGAGCTCAATCCGATTGCGCTGGCCGAGTGGCGCGTCGAACACGACGCGATGGTGCTCGCCGCGAACACGCCGCAGCTGCGTACCGCTGTCGTCCGTCCGGGCGTGGTCTACGGTGGTAGCAAGGGATTGATCGGCGATCTCTTCAAGATGGCCACCAACGGCCTGGTGCGCGTCGTCGGCGACGGCAACAACCACTGGCCGACGGTCTACGACCGCGACCTTGCCGACCTCTATGTCCGCATCGCGGGCAGCGACGAGGCCTCGGGCGTGTTCAATGCCAACGACGAAGGCGATGAGAGCGTGAACGACATCGTCGCAGCGATCTCGCCCTACCTTCCGCACAAGCCTGACGTGCGCTACGTCCCGATCGAAGAGGCCCGCTCGAAGATGGGGCCACTCGCCGACGCCATGGCGCTCGACCAGATCGTGCGCAGCACGCGGTCGCGTGCGATCGGCTGGAACCCCAGCCTGCATTCCGTCGCGGGCAACACGGCGCGGCTGCTGGAAGAGTGGCGCGCCGCGCGCGCCTAGCCAGGATCCTTCGGCAGGTCCAATTCTCCAGCCATCACCGCATCGATCACGCCGTACTCGAGCGCCTTCTGGGCGTCGAGATAGAAGTCGGTGCGCTTCGTGTCCCTGATGATCTGACGCAGCGGCTTCCCCGAACGGGCGGAGAGGATGCGGTAGATCTGGTCCTGCATCTGCTTGAGCCGCTCGAGATGCTGCGCTGCGGCCGTCGTCGACTGCCACCCGGCCCACTTCGCCGGCTCGTGAATCATGATCCACGAGTGGGGGAAGGCGAGCCGCCGCCCCGGGCTTGCGGCCTGGAGCACGATCGACCCCATTGAATACGCCATGCCCTGCACGACGATCGTCACCTCGACGCCGCGCGAGACGATGTGGCGAATAACGTCGTGGAGGGCGAGTCCGTCTGTGACGTTGCCGCCGGCACTGTTGATGTAGAGCGTGACCGGCTTCGTATTGTCGGCGGCGAGTTCGCGGAGGCGCTCGATGGTGGCGCGGGCGGTGTCTTTTTCGATGTCGCCGATGAGGTACACCTCTCGCAGCCGCTCGCTCTGCTCGCGGCGCAGCTGCGTGCGCACCGCATCGACCAGTTCCGTAATCAGACGCTCGCTCAACTCACCCATGTCGCGATTATGACAAGGAAGGTGAGCTCGGCCGGAAAGCCTTCGCACACGAAAAGCGACGGTATGCCAGCGGCCGAGCTATGGGATGAAGTAGAACGCGAGCGCGATAATCACGTAGACCGAGAGTAGCTGGAGCCCTTCCACCCAGTTGCTCTCGCCGTCGCTGACCACCATCGACGTGGCGAAGACGGAGAGCGCGACGGCTGTGATCTCGAACGGGTTGAAGATGAGCGACATCGGGCGGCCGATGGCGAACGAGTAGAGGATGACGGCCGGCGCCACCAGCAGCGCAATCTGCGCACTGCTGCCGACGGCGATCTCGACGGCCAACGTCATCTGGTCGCGGCGCGCGGCGGCGATGGCCGAGTAGTGCTCCGCGGCATTGCCGATGATTGCCACCAGGATGACACCGACGAACAGCTCGGTGAAGCCGAACTGTTTCAGCGCCGGTTCGAGTGCGCCCACCAGCAGTTCCGCCTGAATCGTGGTGAGCAGCGTGCCGGCGGCCAGCAGCATGACGGCGGCCGCAACGCTGAGCCCGCCGCGCGAGTGCCCGCCGTGCCCGTGCCCGCCGCGCGAGTGATGGGGCGGCTGCGTCGGCCGGAAGAGATCGCGGTCCGACGTGAACGCGTAGACGAGGCTGCCGGCGTACGCCACGATCAGCACGATCGCCGTGCCGAGGCTCAGTCGGTCGATGGCCGGGGGCCGCGCCTTCAGCGTGCCGTAGAGCGTCAGGTCGAACACGGCTGGCATCACCAGCGCCACGACGGCGAGGAAGAGCATCGACGAGGTGTTGGTGGCCGCCGTCCGGTTGAATGTCTGAGAGCGCCGGCCCAGCCCGCCGACGAAGAACGACAAGCCGAGCACCAGCAGCAGATTGCCGATGATGCTGCCGGCAATCGACGCTTTCACCAGTTCCACGTGTCCCTGGTTGAGCGCGACGACCGCGATGATCAGCTCCGCTGCGTTGCCGAACGTCGCATTCAGGAATCCGCCCAGCGCCGGACCCGACCGATCAGCAAGTTCCTCGGTGCCGAGTCCGATGACGCCGGCCAGCGGGATGAGCGAGACCGACGCCGTGAGGAAGACCCACGGCGATCCCGGCAGCGCCCTGCTGAGCGCCCAGGAGATCGGCGCAAACACGAGGAGGAGGTTGAGGCGATTGGCCGCAATCGCCTTCAGTGCCGCGCGAACGTGGTGCACGGCTAGTCCGCGAATCGCTCGAGGTCTTCGTCGTCTGCACCGGGCAGGAG
>JBKJMH010000303.1:0-5819 GCA_046596625.1 Vicinamibacterales bacterium
GCAGGAACGCGGTCAGCGCGTAGACCTCATCGGGCTTGAGCGAGCCCTCGCGCCCGAGGGGAATGCCGCGGTTGATGTGGTTCCAGATCACCGTCGCGTAGGGCGAGTGGAGCGCCATGACCGTGGCGTCTCAAATGCACGGCGTGAGACACGGAATGGAATTCATCGGGCCGGCGGCTGAATCGGCGCGCCTGATCAGGATCGGTGCGCGGCTCCCCGACGGTTCCGCCAGCAACGCGCAGCCGTGCAGCTACTGCGCGAGCATCGGGTTGATGGTCGACAATGGGACGGGTTTGGGCGCTCCTGGAGCTCTAAACCTCAGCCGGTAGAGTGACAGTCTTCGGAGTCGGCGCTGAGTGGGGTCCGCCGGCTGGTCCCAAACGAGTTCAAGCCTGTCGACGTACTGTCTCGTTACGTCATCGACCAGCTTCCAGTACCTCATCGTCTGCGCCTCGGCGGATCGATCCAGCAGCACGTAATCGATGTGCATTGCCTCGAGGTCGCTGATGACGCTGCCCGCATCGGCGTAGCGCAGCGAGAAATGCGCGCCCATCCAGTCGTCTGACGCCATCGTCTTTGAACCGCGAACGATCGTGGGCTTCGGTGTCAGGTGTAGCACCGCGGCCTCGACGACGGCTGAACCTTCGCCAGTCTCGTTGCTGACCACCAGGATCTGGCGTCCCGCCAAGGCATCGTGTTCGGCCAGAGAGCCCATGAGATCTCGATACCCCAACGGCGCCTGCGCGCGGACGAGTGGATAGGAGATCGCGTGAATGATCCAGAGCACAAGAAACACCCCGAGCTGCACCGACCACCGCAGCTGTCGCGATCGGATCACTCGAGTGATAGCCGTCACTCCAAGCGCCGTCAGACCCAGAATCGGCGCGAAGGCCAGCGTAATATAGCGGGGGTCCGAGGTCCGATGTGGGCTCAGCATGTGGAATAGAAACGCGCCGGCGACCATCGCGGCGAGTCCGGTACCAACACCGGCGGTGGCTGATTGCCGACCCAACTTGCTGGCCACCGCAAATGCCCCGCCGACAAATGCGAGCGCAATTGGAGCGATCCCGATCTGTGCCGCCGTCTGCTTGCTGAAAAACACACAGCGTTCGATGATCAGTGCCCAGCTCAAAGGTCCGAAGTCGCCGAGTTGGGCGTCCAGCCGATACGCAATGGCGAGCGGCGGTGCGGCAAGCACCACGACGATCGTCGCTGCCACGTACAAGCCAGGTCGTTTCAGCAAGCCAAAATACCCGCTGAGCGGCAGCAACAATGCCGCAACGACAGCGGAGAGGCCGTTACCCTTGGATAGGCATGCGAACGCGGTCATCAGTCCGAAGAGCGCCCCATCGTGCGTACGACCTGAATGCGCGAATCGCCCCAGCCAGTAGGCCGCTTCCATGGCGAAGGCGGCGACGACGATGTCGACCATGACTGAACTGGTCAGCGCAATCACGGCCGGGGTGGCGACGAATAGCGCGACGGTTCCCAGCGCCACCGGAACCGATGAGAAGTGGAGGACGACAGCGTAAAGCCGCCACGCTGTCCATGCCGTGAATCCACAGAGAACCAACAACGCGGTGACTGTTACGTTCCATCCCGGTAGCAGAAAGCAGGCAAGCACGATGTGAAAGAGCGGTGGCCACATCAGCGGCGCTATTTTGGGATAGTGGCTGTAGTAGTCACGCGCGAATGACAGCGGACTCTGCCCAATTCCTTCTCTCAGGTAGTCGCGCAGGACGAGGCCGTTCATCAGATGGGAGGCTTCGTCCGAGTAGCTACCGCGCTCGCTGCGAAACGCACCTACGTACAACTGAATGCCAAGCACCAGAAGAAAGATCAGAAACGGCATCAAGTGCGGGGCCGTCAGCCAGCGTGGTGCGGCCGACACGGCTCCTGGTGCTGGCTGATTGACCGGTGGCGCGTCGGGCACAGCGGCCGTGCTGGCGCTGGTGCGTGACGGCATTCCTGCCGTTCCCGGATTCTTCGACTGGCGTCTCACAGTTCGCCGCCGACACGACTCGCTGTGATTCGCGAAATCGCCGCGTGCGCCAGCTTGTGTGAACGAGGCGCCAAGGTAAGCAGGGGCACCGAAGACATCAACAGTTCAACGATACTATGCGCAAACGCTCGAACGGAGATGCCGGCGGTTGGGTCACAACGCCGCGGTCTCGCCGAAGCCTGACGCCGTCGCCACCTTGCGGCAAATCGCTGCGGGAGACTTCTCTTTCCTCCATCGGCTTCTCGCTGCCTGTCGGCCGCAGAGACGCAGGCCGAGGAAGAGTAGAGGATCCTGCTGACCGCGTTCGCGTGAACGGCGCGGATCATGTGCGCGTAGCCGATGCCGGCCATGTCCGCCGCGAGGTTGTACACCTCACGCACATCGCGTGTCGCCTCGAGGCAAGCCCTCGGACGTCAGGCGAGTGACCAGGTGGTGGCGCTCGAGGCCATGGCCGTGGGCACCACGGTGCTGGTCAACTGGCACAGCGAGGTGCTCGTGGAACACGTCCGCAAGAATCACGCGGCCCTGTGGTACGACAACCGCGACGAGCGCCCGTGCAGGCTCCGCTTATCAACCACAGGACCGGGCGAGAGTCGCGATGAATCGTACCGGGAATCTCGGAGGGCTGGTTTGTTGACTCAGGCCACCGCGGCCTGCTCATAGTAGCGCGCCTCGAATTCTGCTGGGGGCAGGTAACCGATCGGCTCCAGCAAGCGGCGGTGATTAAACCAGTCGACCCACTCGAGCGTCGCAAACTCCACCGCCTCCAAGCTGCGCCACGGTCCCCGTCGGCGAATCACCTCCGTCTTGAATAGTCCGATCACGGTCTCAGCGAGCGCATTGTCGTAGGCGTCGCCACGGCTGCCGACCGAGCACTCGATGCCGGCGTCTGCGAGTCGCTCGGTGTAGCGAATGGACAGGTACTGGGTGAATTCAATCGGTCGTTGCAACAGCTTTCCAAGGAGCAGTTGCAATGGGTGCTTCGAAACGACGCCGGTCTGATCGCGCAGGACGCGGTCCCATCCGTTCACCAGGTCGTCCGACGGCGGGACGGCGTGAACATCGACAGCGGTTCTGGAAGGCGATCGCACGTGGGAGGTCGAGTTGGGAGGCCGCACGCGACGCCGGCGTCTCGCAACCGGTCGGCACTCGGTGGTTCCGCGAGAATGGCGGAATGCCGCCGACGAATCTCACGCCGCTTTCGGGGCGCTATCTGTCCTTTGCCGACCGCGAAGAGATTGCGCTCCTGCGCGCCCAGAAGATCGGCGTCCGTGAGATCGCTCGGCGCATCGAACGTGCTCCCTCGACGATTTCGCGCGAACTGCGACGCAATGCGGCGACGCGCAGTGGGGGCTTCGAGTATCGCGCGTCAACGGCACAGTGGCACGCCGAGCGAAAAGCCAAGCGTCCCAAGGTCGCGAAGCTCGCCGCGAACGCGGCGTTGCGGCAGTACGTGCAGGAGCGGCTGGCCGGCACGATCGCCGTCGGCGCGGGTGCAACGGTCGGCCCCGCTGTGCCTTGGAGTGGTCGTCGGCATGGTCCTCGCCAAGATCGGCGCTGGGCGACGTCGTGGAGCCCTGAACAGATTGCTGCACGGCTGAAGCGTGACTTCCCGGATGATGCGTCGATGCGGGTCTCCCACGAAGCCATTTACCAAGCGCTGTACGTGCAGGGCCGCGGTGCGCTCCGTCGGGAACTGGTGACGTGCTTACGAACAGGGCGGGCGCTGAGGGTGCCGAGAGCGCGTACCTCTCGAGGCAAGGCATTTGTCAGCCCCGAGGTCATGATCGCGGCGCGACCCCCTGATGCGAACGATCGCGCGGTGCCAGGTCACTGGGAGGGCGATCTGATTCTCGGGCTCGACAGCTCCGCGATCGGCACCCTGGTCGAGCGCACCACCCGGTTCACGATGCTCTTGCATCTGCCACGCATGACGGCCTTTGGGCAGCCCCGGGTGAAGAATGGCCCGGCGCTCGCCGGCCACGGCGCGGCGGCGGTCCGCGACGCCATTGCCTCAGCGATCGTCACGCTGCCGATGCAACTGCGTCGATCGCTGACCTGGGACCAGGGGGCCGAGATGGCTCAGCACACCCAACTCCGCGTCACAACGGGCTTGCCCATTTACTTCTGCGATCCACACAGTCCGTGGCAACGGGGGACCAATGAGAACACCAATGGTCTCTTGCGTCAGTATTTCCCCAAGGGCACCGACCTATCCCGGTACTCCACTGACGAACTCGAGGCGGTCGCTGCGGCCCTCAACAGCCGGCCACGGAAGACACTCGGTTGGCAGACCCCAGCCGAGGCACTTCGAAGTCACGTAAGCTCAGTGAAGCGAACACGCGTTGCGACGACCTCTTGAACCCAAGCTGCGACCCGCGATCCGAGTGGTGCACCAGATCGCCGGTGTCGCGGTCACAGCGGTCGTAGATGGCGTGCTCTAACGCATCGAGGGCCAGGTCGGTGCGCATCGAGGCCGCGGCCCGCCAGCCGACGATGCGCCGCGAGAAGACGTCGATGACGAAGGCCACGAAGACGAACCCACGCCAGGTCGCCACGTAGGTGAAGTCGGAGACCCACAGCTGGTTGGGCTGTGTGGCTGTGAAGACGCGCTCGACGAGGTCCGGCACCCGCGTCGTGTCGTCCGCGGCCTCGGTGGTGGTGATCCACGCGCGGCCGCGCATGACGCCGCGCAGGCCCATGGCCCGCATCAGCCGCTCGACGGTGCAGCGCGCGACATCATGGCCCTCGCGGCGCAGTTGTCGCCAGACCTTGCGCGGGCCGTAGACCTGATGATTGGCGTCGAAGACTCGCTGAATCTCGGTGCGCCACTGGGCATCCTGCTGCGCGCGGGCGCTCCGCTGTGTAGGGTCGGTTTCCCGCGCTTTGTGCAGGTAGTACGTCGACGGAGCGATCGGCACCAGGGTGCAGATCGACTCGACGCCGTAGGCGTCTCGGTGATCGTCGATGAACCGAACCATCACTTCCCGCGGCGGTCGAGCTCCGCCTGGGCAAAATACGCCGACGCCTTGCGCAAGATCTCATTCACGCGCTTCAGCTCGTGGACCTCGCGCTCTAAATCCTTCAGGCGTTGACGCTCGTCCGTCGTGAGCCCCGCACGCTGGCCCGTATCGCGCTCGGCTTGGCGCACCCAGCGCCGCAGCGTCTCGCTGGTGCAGCCGGCCTTCGAGGCGATGGCGGCAATGGCCGCCCACTGCGACCCGTGCTCTTTGGTCTGGTCCGCCACCATCCGAATGAACCGCTCCCGTACCTCCGGTGAATACCGACTCGGTCGTCCCATGGAACCCATCCTCTCAAGGAATAGGCCCTCCGAGAAAGCCGGTACGATTCACGATGATCTGCGCCCCGTTGAGTCCTTGTCTGCCCTGGATGATGCGTTCTGAGCTGTTCATCTGACACCTCGTCTCGTAGCCACTGACGTGTCTGGCATCAAGGACGCTTGGCCACCTTCATCGCTCGCCGGCGCGCCAACGCCACCCTCAAATCGAAGTTCGCCTGCATGTGCATCCAGAATTGGGGTGTGGTCTTGAAGTGCTGCGCCAGCCGAAGCGCCGTGTCTGCCGTGACACCGCGCTTCCCACGTACGAGCTCGTTCAGCCTTACCGTAGACATCCCGAGAGCTCTGGCAGCTGCCGCTTGCGTCATCCCAAGCGGCTCGAGCAACTCCTCGAGCAGAATCTCGCCCGGGTGGATCGCCGGGCCGGGCTGGGAGGGGTCGCGCGGGACGCTCTCAGTGGTAGTCTTCGCAGCAGACGCCGTCGCTGCATCGGCAAACGACTGGATGACCCGTGGAAGA
>JBKJMH010000307.1:0-36323 GCA_046596625.1 Vicinamibacterales bacterium
ACCTTTGGCTTCCTGGTCGGACAAGTGATGAAGGCCGCAGCAGGCAAGGCGAACCCGAAGCGCGTCCACGACCTGCTCAAACGCGCGCTCGAAACGACCTAACCGCGTGATCGAAACCTACCACCTGTCGAAGGTCTACAGCCGCGGCGTCTATGCGCTGCGCGACGTGACGTTGTCCATCGACAAGGGGGAGTTCCTCTTCCTGACGGGCGCGAGCGGCGCGGGTAAGTCGACGCTGCTGCGCCTGTTGCTCTGCGCCGAGCAGCCGACCGAAGGCACGCTCAAGGTGGGCGGCCGCGTGCTGGGCGACCTCTCGCCTGCCGAAGTCCAGGCCCACCGCCGCTCCGTGGGCTTCGTGTTCCAGGACTTCAGGCTCGTCCCCCGCTTCACCGTGTTCCAGAACGTCGCGTTCGTGATGCGCGTGCTCGGCGTCGACCTCGCCACCCAGCAGCGCAAGACGTTCCAGGTGTTGAAGTGGGTGGGGCTGCAGCATCGGATGAATGCCTACCCGGAGGAACTGTCGGGCGGCGAACAACAGCGTGTCGCCGTGGCGCGCGCGCTCGTCAACGATCCGCAGATCGTGCTCGCCGACGAACCGACCGGTAATCTCGACCCCGACCTTTCGCTGGAGATCATGAACCTGTTCCGCGAGGCGAACTCGCGCGGCACCACCGTGCTCGTGGCCACGCACGACCTGTGGATGATTCGCCGCGTCGGCCGCCGCGTCGTCGGCCTCGAACACGGCCGCGTCGTCGAGGTGCCCTGAAGTGCGACTGCTGCGCTACGCCTTCGACGAAGCCGCAGCCAGCCTGTGGCGCGGACGTCGTTCGAGCCTGCTGTCGACGGCGACCATCGCCATCGCCCTGTTCGTCACCGGGGCGTTCCTCATCGTCACGTCGAACCTCGAGCGGATGGCAGAGGAATGGAGCGGCGCTGCGGAGATGTCGGTCTACCTGACCGACGGCCTGGGCGGTCCGGAGCGCGCGGCACTCGAACGCGACCTGAGCGGCGACCCGAGTGTCACCAGCGTCGAGTTCATCTCCAAGGAGATTGCGCTGGCGCGCTTCCGCCAGACGTTCCCCGACCTCGCCCAGACGCTGGGCGGCATGGAGACGAACCCGCTGCCGGCGTCGCTGGACGTGCGGTTGCGCTCCACGTCAGCGGCGTCCGGACCAATCGATGCGCTCGTGACGCGGATGCGCACGACGGCCGGTGTGGCCGACGTCCGCTATGACAAGGATTGGCTCGACCGCCTGTTGCGCGGTGTGCGCGTGCTGCGCGCGGTTGGCTTCGCCCTGGGCGGCGCCCTGCTGCTGGCCGCGGCGCTCACCATCACCAATGTGGTGCGGCTGGCGCTGACCGCGCGGCACGACGAACTGGACATCATGCACCTCGTGGGCGCGCCGCCCGCCTACGTCCGCGGGCCGTTCGTGATGGAGGGGGCGCTGCACGGCGGGGTCGGCGCCCTCGTGGCGCTGCTGGTCTTAACCGCGGTGTTCATCTCGGCTCGCGCGCGCGTCCTGACGCCGCTCGCGTCGGCGTTGAACCTGTCGTCGGTGAGCTTCCTCTCGCCGCTGCTGGTGATGCTGATCATCGGGGGCGGGCTCGCGGTCGGCTGCCTGGCGGGGTGGGTGGCAAGCCGCCGGGCGTGAGGCGTGTTACAGAATCTTGACACGCGTTTCGGCGTACTTCTACACTGGCCTCATCCCGGAACCGTTCACCCTGAGGAACTGCATGCCACGCTTCGTGACCGACAGGCCGATCAGCGCGCTGCACCCGATCAGCGAGTTCTACCGTCAGGAATTCGCCCGACACCACCGCTGCCTCCAGCAGCAGCGGTCGTATTTTTCCGATAGTGCCATCACCGACGTCGAGACGGCCCTCAGCCGCATCATGAGTGACCTCGACCAGTTGTGCGCCAAGGCCGACGCACCCGAAGTGGTGAGCGGCCTCCTCAAGCAGATCGACACCGTCACCGGCCTTTCTTCCTCCTCAGATTCCAGACGCAATCACTGAACGCACCCTCAGACGCCCTGAGAACAGATCTCCTGCGTATCGCGCAGGCAGGCATTCGCGCGGTTGAACCCGGACGGCTCGTCCGTTCGGGCTTCGCCAGGCGCACACCAGGCGATCGCGCCGTGTGGCTCATTGCGGCAGGGAAGGCGGCCATCCCCATGGCGCGCGCTGCAGTGGCGGCGCTCGGCGGCCGCGTGCAGGGCGGACTGGTCGTGGCGCCAGCCCTCGACGAACTGCCCGCGTTGCTCGAGGGCGTGGTCGGCCAGCATCCGCAACCCGGGCCAGGCAGCGAGGACGGCGGGCGCCGTGCGCTCGCGATGGTGGCCGCGATGCCGGCCGATGCCGAACTGTTCGTGCTCGTCTCCGGCGGGGCGTCGTCACTGATGGCGGTGCCGGCCGCGGGGCTGCGTCTCGATGACAAGCGCGAGGCCACAGGTGTGCTGCTGCGCTCGGGGGCCGATATCTACGCGCTGAACACCGTGCGCAAGCACATGTCCGCAATCAAGGGCGGACGACTGGCCGCCGCCTGCCCGGTCGCCAGCCACACCTTCGTGCTGTCCGACGTTGTGGGAGACGACCTCAGCTTCATCGCCTCCGGCCCAACCGTTCCCGACCCGACGACCTACGGTGATGCGCTGTTCGTCATCGACCGGTTCGGCGGCCGCGCGGCCTTCCCCCCGCCGGTCATCGAACACCTGCTGGCAGGGGCACGTGGTGAACGGCCGGAGTCGCCGAAGCCAGGCGACCCACGCCTTGCGCACGCACGAACCGAACTCGTCGGCGGCAGGCACGACGCCATGCGCGGCGCCGCGGCAGACGCCGCGGCCTGCGGCTATACGGTGGTGATGCTCGACGAGCCGATTGTCGGCGAGGCTCGCCTGGCCGGTGCGGCACTGGCGCGCCGGGCCATCGCCCAGCGTCGGGTCACCAATGGGCCCCTGTGCCTGATTGCCAGCGGTGAAAGCACCGTCCGCGTGCTCGGGCGCGGCCGTGGCGGGCGCAACCAGGAACTGGCGCTTGCGGCCGCCGAGGTGCTGGCCGAACTGACGACGCCAGCAGTGGCGGCCAGCCTCGGCACCGACGGGATTGACGGCCCCACCGACGCGGCCGGTGCCATTGTCGATGCCACCACCATCACCCGAGCCATGCGGGCCGGGCTGTCCCCGGCCGCGATCCTCGCCAACAACAACTCGTATGCACTCTTCGATGCGATCGGTGACCTCGTCCGCACCGGACCGAGCGGCACCAACGTCGGAGACCTGCAGGTCTTTCTGTTAGCCTGACGCCATGAAGTCCCGCGACGAGATCCTCGCGCGCATGCGTGAGCGGGTGCACCATCCCGCAGGCACGCGCGAACTCTTTCAACTGCTCGACGTCGACCGCGACGAGCGCGCCACCTTCCGCCGCCACCTCAAGAGCCTGGTCGCCGACGGCGAGCTCATCCAGATTCGGGGCAATCGTTTCGGCTTGCCCGAGAAGATGGACCTCCACGTTGGCCGCCTGCAGACGCACCCGAGCGGCTACGGCTTCGTGTCGCCAGAACGCGCGATGGACCACGGCGGCGACATCTTCATTCCGGCGCACCAGCTCGCCGAGGCGATGAACCGCGACCGGGTGGTCGTGCGAATCGAGAAGGTGAAAGACGATGGCCGTGTCGAGGGGCGGGTCATCCGTGTGCTCGAGCGTGCCAACAGCTCACTGGTGGGCCGCTTCGACCAGGCGGCGCACGGTGTCGGCATGGTTGTGCCGTTCGACCAGCGCGTGCTGATGGACATCTTCATTCCGTCCGGGCAGGAGCACGGCGCCGAACCCGGGCAGATGGTGGTCGTGGAGTTGACGCAGTGGCCCACGGGCAACCGCGGCGCCATCGGCCGCGTGCGCGAGGTGCTCGGCGATATCGATGCGCCTGGCGTCGATACCGAAATCATCATCCGGAAGTTCAACATCCCCGACGCGCACTCGGACGAGTCGATCACCGAAGCCATCCGCCTCGGCGCCGCCGTGAAGGCCGCAGACATCCGCGGCCGCACCGACTTCCGTGCGCTGCCCACGGTGACCATCGACGGCGAGCACGCCCGCGACTTCGACGACGCCATCACGATCGAGAAACTGGCGAACGGGAACTACTGGCTCGGCGTGCATATTGCCGACGTCTCGCACTACGTGCAGGAGGGCAGCGCCCTCGATCGCGAGTCATACCAGCGCGGGACGTCGGTCTACTTCCCCGAGCGTGCAGTGCACATGTTTCCGTCGGAACTGTCGACCGGACTCTGCAGCCTCAATCCGCATGTCGATCGCCTCGTGCAGACCTGCTTCATGGAGGTGACGAACGGCGGCGAGGTGGTTCGGTCCGAGTTCCACGACGGGGTCATCAACAGCGACGAGCGCATGACCTACACCGCGGTGAACGGGATCCTGACCGACCGCGACCCGGCGCTGCTGCAGCGCTACGAGCCGCTGGTACCGATGTTCGCGTTGATGGGAGACCTGTTCGTCATCCTCAACGCCGCACGCCATCGCCGCGGCTCGATCGACTTCGACCTCAACGAAACGCAGCTGATCATGGACTCGGGTGGGATGGTCGAGGCCATCGTGGCGCTGGAACGCAACATCGCCCACCGGCTCATCGAAGAGTTCATGCTCCTGGCGAACGAGACAGTGGCCACCTACCTCGAGGCCCACGAGGCGCCGGGGCTGTTCCGCATCCACGAAGAACCCGATCCGATCAAGGTGGCGAAGTTCGAGGAGTTCGTCTCGTCGTTCGACCTCAGCCTTGGTGCGCCGCTCACCGGGCTGCGACCGCGGCACTTCCAGAAGCTGATCGAGCGCATTGCCGGCCGTCCCGAGGAGAAGCCGATCGCCTACCTCATGTTGCGGACGATGCAGAAGGCGCGGTACTCGCCGGAGAACAGCGGGCACTTCGGCCTGGCTGCGCACAGCTACACGCACTTCACGTCGCCGATTCGGCGCTACCCGGATCTGGTGGTGCATCGTGCGCTGCGGGCCTCTCGCCACCGGGCGCTGTCGGCGGAGCAGATCGAGTCGGCGCGCGAGGACCTGCCGGAGGTGGCTCGTCACACCTCCGAGATGGAACGGCGCGCCAGCGACGCTGAGCGCGAACTGTTGCAGTGGAAGAAAGTGAAGTTCATGGCCGACAAGGTCGGTGATGAATTCGAGGGCTACGTCACGGGCGTCGCTGCCTTCGGCTTGTTCGCCGAGCTCGTGGAGCACTACGTCGAGGGGCTCGTCCACATCTCGACCATGGCCGACGACTACTACCGGTTCGTCGAGACGGCACACATGCTGCGGGGTGAGAACACGCAGACGTCGTACAGGCTGGGCGACAAGGTCAAGGTGCGGGTGCTGCGCGTCAACATGGACGCGAGGCAGATCGAACTGGGGCTGGTGGATATTCTCGAGCGGGTGCGGGACGGCGAGCGCGGCACGCGCCGTTCGTCTGCCCGGCCGAAGGCGGAGCGGGCGAAGGCGAAGGGCCATACAGCAGGACGCCCGGGATCCAGGAAGAACTCCCGGCCCGGGCGGAACGAACGTGAGCAGCGAAAAGGAAAGCGGCGCTAACTCTTGTGGTCGGCCGTCTCGTCCTTGATGCCGTCCTTGAAATTGCGGATCGCGCTGCCGATGCCCTTGCCAAGTCCAGGGAGGCGGTTGGCGCCGAAGATCACGATGATGATCGCCAGAATGATGAGAAGTTCCGGCACTCCGATGCTGCCCATGTTCAGACTCCTCCCCGATGTGTTTCAGCGTGCCTGTGACTGGTGGCGCGTGTCGAGCCGGGGAACCGTCGTGATCTTACCACTCCGCTTTGGCCCCGGGACGTTCGTTTTGTGTATATGCCTGGCCTTCACCGCCATCGAACCGCGGGCAGCGGGGCAGTTCGCGTCGGGCGTCAGCCTGGTCGAGGTGTACGCCAGCGTGCTCGATGCGCGCGGCGAGCCGGTGGTCGGCCTCACTTCTGACGACTTCATCATCGAGGAGGACGGGCGACGCCAGCAGGTGCAGACGTTCGCCGCGTCGGACTTCCCGCTGTCGCTCGCGATTGCCGTGGACCGCAGCTTCAGCCTCTCGCAGGCGCGCCTGACGCAGGTGGTCTACGCGGTGCAGCGGCTGCTCGGCGAGTTGCGCGACGAGGACCGGGTGACGCTGCTGGCCATCGGCAGCGAGGTCGACGTATTGACGCCGCTGTCGGCGGACCATCGTGCGGCGTACGACGCACTCAGCGGGTTGACCCCGTGGGGCACGACGCCGCTGTTCGACGCCACGACGCAGGCCATCGAGCGCGTGCAGGATGCGTCCGGTCGCCGCGCCCTGATCCTGGTGACCGACGGCGATGATCGCTACAGCGCATCGACGGCTGCCGAGATGGTGGCCAACGCCCGCCGCCACGACGTGCTGGTGTATCCGGTCAGCCTGCGGCGGACGTTATCGCCGGTGCTCGTCGAACTGGCGGACGTCACCGGCGCGCGAGCCACGGCTGTGCCGCGGCTCGAGTCGCTGCCTGCGGCCCTGTCAGCGATCGCCGGTGAGTTGCGGCGGCAGTACCTGCTCGGCTACGTGCCCGCTGCGGCCGGCGCACCGACGAGCGCTGGGGCGTGGCGCTCGATCTCGGTGCGCGTGATCAAGCCTGGCCTGCGTGTGCGTGCCCGCGATGGCTACTACGCCGGGAGATAGGCGTTGCGCAGCCACTTCCAGGCGAGGCCGAACTCTAACGTGCCGAGCAGCCGCCGCTTGATGGTGCGGTAGGGCTGTGTGCCGCTCACAAGGTCGGCCATCACCGACTGCACGGCCGTGCTCGAGTTGAGTGCGTCGAGCAGGAGGCGCGTGAAGCGGGGTTGGAAAAAGCCGGCCTTCAGCGCGGCCGCCGCGGCGAGGTCGGCGCCGATCTCCTCGCGCACCCGCTCCGTGTACCGGATGTGTGCGGTGTCATCGTGGCTCAACGCGTCAGCGGCCATGAGGGCTGATTGCAGGGCGAAGTAGATCCCCTCGCGCGTGATCGGATCGACGAGGCCAGCCGCGTCGCCAACCGTGAGCCAGCCGTTGCCCGCAACGGGGAGGCGCTTGAAGTCGGCCGCGGACAAGGACGGAATCGGCCACGAGTACGGTTCCAGACGCGCACCGTCCGCGATGCGACTGTCGGTGAGCCACTGCGCCAGGACCTCGCGGACTGCGCCGACGGTGGTGCCGGTCGCCTGCGCGCAGATGCCGATCGCGAGATGGTCGGCTCGAGGAAAGGACCAGATGTAGCCGGCGGGCCGCTCCACCAGTTCCAGGACAATCTCCCGGCTCGACACGCCGTGGGCGTAGACGCCGGTGGCAATCGATAGTTGCGCGCGCGTGAACGGCGCCGTGAATCGGCGGCGCACGAAACTGTTCGTCCCATCCGCGCCCACAACCCAGCGTGCAGTGAGGCGTTGTCCGTCCGATGTGACGAGCGTGTGCGGCCGTCCAGGTTCGATGGCCACGACACGCGCGCGAACGATCGAGGCACCGCGCTCCTCTGCGGCCGAGAACAGCAGGCTGTCTGCGTCGAGCCGGCTCGCGACGACGAGGGTGCCGGCGTCCGGCAGCGGCACGACCGCTTCGTGCCCGCGTCGGCTGTCTGTGAAACGGGCGCGGTTGACGCGCACGCCGGGCAGATCGATGTGGGGCAGCAGGTTGCGGACGAGTGCGAGCGCGCGCCCGGTGAAACCGCCGCCGCACGGTTTTTCTCGGGGGTGAGAACCGTCGAGCAGCACAACCCGCGCGCCTCTCGATGCCAGCGTCGCGGCGACGACACTTCCCGACGGGCCACCGCCAACGACCGCGACATCACACTGCACGACTCGCATGCTACATTACGCCCATGACCGATACGGATCCGGGCCGATTCACTGTCGGTGTCTTCCCGGACGTGTCGTGGGCAGGGAAGGGACTGGCGGCATTGGCCCGAGCTGGTCTCCTGCCTGAATCGCTCAGTATCGTGGCGCTCGTCTCGCCCGAGGCCGCCGTGCTGATCCAGCAGACGTTGAACAGCGCGCCCGAAACGCTGCGCGTGGCCGGGGTTGGCGACGTGCTCGCGAAAGGACCCGTGGTGCACGCGTTGCAGGGCTCGGCGAACGACCTCGACACGCAGGGGTTCGCAGGCACGATGCGCCGCATCGGCTTCCTGCCGCACGACGCGCGCATCTTCGAGGCGCTGACGGCACGGGGGGGTGTCCTCGTCGCCATTCACAGCGAGCCGCGCGCTGCCGATGCGCTCGCGGTGCTGCATGCCTTCGGCGGCGGCAACGCGGCGATCGGGGCGTGGACCGGCCGGCTCTAGCTGCGCGTCTCACGAACAGTCGCCGTGGTGTGCGCCATACGTATACACATACGAAAAGGGGACACGGCCGTACTGCTGTGGCACACGTCCAAATGAATGGGAGGTTACTGCAGGGCACCTGTTTTGCAGTTGCAGCCATTTAACCCGTGCGCCACAATACCTCTACGAGTCAGATTCCGTTGCCCATGGCAGAGCGCACGTCGTCGGTAGAACCGCACGTCAACGTGTCGGCCGGGCACCTTTCGGTCCGTGTCGAAGGCGCGCATCCGCCCGACATCACCTTCTCATTCGAGCGACAGTCGGAGCGTTTGCTTCCGTCGCTTGGGGCGGCGTTGCTGCTCCAGGTGGCGGTCGTCATGCTGCTGGTCCTGCTCGCCCGCTTTGTCCCCGCCATTCAGCTCACTCCGGCAGTCATGCCGGACGATATCAGCGACCAGATCGTGTGGCTCAGCCAGCCGGGTCCCGGTGGTGGTGGCGGCGGGGGTGGCAACCAGATGAAAGAGCCGCCGCGCGCGGCGGAACTGCCGGGCAAGGACAAGATTACCGTTCCGGTCGAGAAGCCGCCGTCGATCGAGCCGCCGAAGCTGACCAAGGTCGAACCGGCGCCGGTGGTTGAGCCACTGAACATTCCGGCGCTCACCCTGTCGTCAGGAGCTGAAGTGCTGGCCGGGGCGATCGAAGCGCCGCCGGGTCCGCCTACGCCGTCGCTCGGTACCGGCAGCGGCGGTGGTGCGGGCACGGGTACCGGTTCAGGAATCGGCTCCGGGGCCGGCTCTGGACTGGGTGCGGGCACCGGGGGCGGCACGGGCGGCGGGGTCTATCAGCCGGGCAACGGTGTCACCTTGCCGCGTATTCTCCGCGAGGTAAAGCCGGCCTACACCTCAGACGCCATGCGCGCCAAGGTGCAGGGCACGGTGCTGCTGCAGTGCGTGGTCAGGCCCGACGGTTCGGTAACCGACATTCAGGTGCTGCGCTCGCTCGATTCGGTCTTTGGCCTCGACCAGGAGGCGATGAAGGCCGCGCGCCAGTGGCGATTCGCACCGGGCACACGCATGGGGCAGGCGGTGCCGGTGCAGATCACGATTGAACTCACCTTCACCTTGCGCTGAGTCAGGGGCAGGTCAGGCGGGTCGGGCAGGAAAGCCTGGACGGGCGGCAAAGTCAGGCGGGCCGGGCGGGGCTCGCAGGGCTGGCAGGGCTGTCCACGGAAACAGAAAAGGCGCGTGAGCCTCAGGGCCCACGCGCCTTTTTCCGTTAGCGAACTCAGTTCTGACTTCTGAACTCTGAGTTCTGACTTCCCTAGTACATTCCGCCCATACCGCCGCCGCCCGGCATGGCCGGCGCGTCCTTCTTGTCTTCCGGAATCTCGCAGATGAGCGCTTCCGTAGTGAGAAGGAGCGACGCAATGGAGGACGAGTTCTGCAGGGCGTTGCGGACGACCTTGGCCGGGTCGATGACGCCTGCCTGGACCAGGTTCTCGTAGGTGTCGGTGAGGGCGTTGAAGCCTTCCTCATCCTTCATCTCGCGAACCTTCTGCACGATGATCGAGCCTTCCTGGCCGGCGTTGGTCGCGATCCAGCGCATCGGTTCCTCGATGGCGCGGGCGATGATGTTGACGCCGATTTGCTGGTCGCCTTGCAGCTTGAGGCCGGTCAGCGCGCGCGAAGCGCGGATGAGGGCCACGCCGCCGCCGGGGACGATGCCCTCTTCGACAGCGGCCTTGGTGGCGTGCATCGCGTCTTCGACGCGAGCCTTCTTTTCCTTCATCTCGGTTTCGGTAGCCGCACCGACCTTGATGACGGCGACGCCGCCCACGAGCTTGGCCAGGCGTTCCTGGAGCTTCTCGCGGTCGTAGTCCGACGTGGTGTCTTCGACTTGGGCGCGGATCTGGCGAACGCGACCCTCGATGTCCTTGGACGCGCCGGCGCCCTCGACGATCGTGGTGGTGTCCTTGTCGATCGTGATTTTCTTGGCGCTGCCGAGATCCTCGATCTTGAGGTTCTCGAGCTTGAGGCCGAGGTCTTCCGTGATCGCGCGACCACCGGTGAGGACAGCGATGTCCTCGAGCATCGCCTTGCGGCGGTCACCGAAGCCAGGGGCCTTGACTGCCGCGACGTGCAGCGTGCCGCGCAGCTTGTTGACGACGAGCGTCGCCAGTGCTTCACCTTCGATGTCTTCCGCGATGATCAGCAGCGGACGACCGACGCGTGCAACCTGCTCGAGGACGGGCAGGAGGTCCTTCATCGAGCTGATCTTCTTCTCGTGGATCAGGATGACGGCGTTCTCGAGTGAGACTTCCATCCGCTCCGGGTCCGTCACGAAGTAGGGCGAGAGGTAGCCACGGTCGAACTGCATGCCTTCGACCACTTCGAGCGAGGTTTCGAGCGTCTTGGCTTCTTCGACGGTAATGACGCCGTCCTTGCCGACCTTGTCCATCGCGTTGGCGATGATCTGACCGATTTCCGGGTCGTTGTTGGCCGAGATGGTGCCGACCTGGGCCACCATGTTGCCGCTGACCGGCTTGGCCATCTTCTTCAGCTCGGCGACGATGGCTTCGACCGCCTTCTCGATGCCGCGCTTGATTTCCATCGGGTTCGCGCCGGCGACAACGTTCTTCGCGCCTTCGCGGTAGATGGCCTGCGCCAGCACGGTGGCCGTCGTGGTGCCGTCACCAGCCGTGTCCGAGGTCTTGCTTGCGACTTCGCGCACCATCTGGGCGCCCATGTTCTCGAGCGGATCCTTCAGGTCGATTTCCTTGGCGACGGTGACGCCGTCCTTGGTGATCGTCGGGGAGCCGAACTTCTTGTCGAGGACGACGTTGCGGCCCTTCGGGCCGAGGGTGACCTTCACCGCGTCGGCGAGCTGGTTCACGCCGCGGAGGATCGCCTGCCGCGACTGCTCGCCGTACACAATCTGCTTTGCCATGTTCTCGAGTCTCCTGCAGTGCGGACCGTCAGGTCCGCCGTTTCAAGCGGATGCGGATGTGCCGCGCCTGTTAGTCGACGATGGCAAGGACTTCGTCCTCGCGCATGATCAGGTGCTCTTCGCCGCTGATCTTGATTTCCTGGCCGGAATACTTGCCGAAGAGGATGGTGTCCCCTTCCTTCACGTCCAGCGGAATGCGCTTGCCGTCGTCCTTGATCTTGCCGGCGCCGACAGCGATGACCTTGCCCTGCTGGGGCTTTTCCTTGGCGCTATCCGGGATGATGATCCCGCCAATCTTCTGTTCGCCTTCTTCGATGCGTCGAACAATGATGCGGTCGTGCAACGGTTTCATGCTTGTGTGCTCCGTCGTATGGGTGAGGGGCCGTTCGCCCCGGGTTGAGTCTGTGGCGGCGAGCGCGGCGGGGAAGCCCGCGCTGGCACTCGCTCCAGCCGACTGCTAATGTAGCGAGCGCCGATTGGCACTGTCAAGGCGAGACTGCTAATTTGTGGCGTCGACTCGGCAGGAACCACCGGGCTTCGGTGGCCGAACAGGCCTGATTCAGGCCCGTTTTCGCAGTTTGTACTCGACCATCTTCCGGGTCAGGGTATTGCGGTGCACGCCGAGCGTCTCGGCGGTTTTGGTGAGGGAGCCGTCGCAGTGACCGAGTACCCGGGCGATAAATCGCTTCTCGAACTCGTGGACGGCGTCCTCGAACTGAACGCCCTTGTCCACCATTTCTTCGACAAGTTTGTCGAGCCGTTCAGAAATCACGCGAGTTCCTGGCCCGTGAGGCGCCGGTAGGCCTCGACATACTTCTCGCGGGTTTTCACGACGACGTCTTCGGGAAGCGCAGGCACCGGCGGCTGCTTGTTCCACTTGATCGCTTCGAGGTAGTCGCGGACGAACTGCTTGTCGAAACTGGGCTGCGGCCCGCCCGGGGCGTAGCTGTCGCGGGGCCAGAAGCGCGACGAGTCGGGCGTGAGCATCTCGTCGATCAGGATCAGCCGCTCGACGGCCGGCCGGCCATCGTCGGGAAGCAGGCCGAATTCGAACTTGGTGTCGGCCACGATGATGCCGCACGACTCGGCGTGTGCGGCGCCCTCAGCGTAAAGCTGCAGCGTGAGCGATCTGGCGCGCGCGAGCACGGCCGGATCGACCAGGGTGGCCGCCTCGGCTTCGCTGATATTGATGTCGTGACCGCTCTGCGCTTTCGTGGCCGGTGTGAATATGGGCTCGGGCAGGCGATCCGATTCGCGCAGGCCAGCGGGGAGTGCAATGCCGCACACCGCGCTGGTGGCCTGATAGTCCTTCCACCCGGAGCCGGACAGGTAGCCCCGTGCCACGCACTCGATCGCCAGCGGCTCGGTGCGCCGCACCAGCATCGACCGTCCGTTCAGCACGCCCAGTTCCGTGCGCGTCTCCTTCGGATAGTCCGTCACGTTGAACGAGAGGATGTGGTTCTCGACGATCCCCTTCGTGCGTTCGAACCAGAACTTCGAGATCTGCGTCAGGACTTTGCCTTTGTCGGGAATGCCCGAGCCGAGCACGTAGTCGAACGCCGAGATGCGATCGGTGGCGACGATCAGCAGCCGGTCGCCGAATTCGTAGATGTCGCGAACTTTGCCCTGACGATCAGGGGCGCGGCGGGCGATGGCGGTCTGAAGAATAGGGGAGGCGAGCGGCAAGGGAACCTCGTGCCGAATAAATAGGGATGTTAACGGCACGTCGTCGCGGCTTCAACAACAACATGTGGCGTCCCGGATCGGCCATGCCGCTAGAAAGGTATAGTAGGGACGTTTTCGGTCTTTCATGCGATCGCACCTGCGAGCAGTCATCGTCCTGGCGCTTGGCGCCGCGCTTCTGGTCTTCTTTCTCTACAACGTAGACCTGCGTGGTGTAGCCAGCCAGATCGTGCACGCCAACCTGTGGTGGCTGGCGTTCTCGCTGCTCACGATGCTCGTGAACCTCGCGATCCGCGCCTGGCGCTGGCAGTACCTGCTCGAGCCGCTCGGCCGGCCGGCCTTCTGGAGTTCGTTCCGCGCCACCGCGGTCGGGTTCGCCGCCAGTGCGGTGCTTCCGGCCCGCGCCGGCGAGGTCATCCGGCCCTACTTCCTGTCGCGACAGGAGAAGATGAGCGCCACGGGGGCCTTTGCCACGATCATCCTCGAGCGCGTGCTCGACATGGTGACGGTGGTGAGCCTGCTGGCGCTCTACGTCCTCGTGTTTGCCCCATCGACCATCGACGCCACGTCGGTGGCGTTCGAGACGGTGAAGTGGGCCGGCTTCACCGCCGCCGCCGGCGCCGTCGGCGCACTCGTGGTGCTGTTCCTGCTCGCCGGCAATCCGGCGCGTCTGGCACAGAGCCTGGAGCGAGTCGAGGCCCTGCTCCCGTCACGGCTCGCCGGGCTTCTCTCGAAGGTGGCCGAGAAGTTTGCCATCGGCCTCGGCGCCATCCGCAAGCCTGGCCGGCTCGCTGTGTCCCTCGTGCTCTCATTCCCACTCTGGCTGTCGATTGCTGCCGGCATCTGGGGAGCGGCGCAAGCCTTCCACCTTGACGTGCCGTTCACCGGTTCCTTCCTGGTCATCTCGCTGCTGGTCGTCGGCGTTGCCGTCCCGACACCCGGCGCGGTCGGCGGCTTCCACGCTGCCTTCCGCTTTGCGGCAACGACGTTCTTTGGCGCACCGGACGATGCGGCGGTCGGCGCGGCCATCGTGCTCCATCTGTTCACGGTCGGTCCCACCCTGCTGCTCGGCCTGTTGTTCGCCGGACAGGAGGGTCTGAATTTGACGAGAATGCGCACCCTCGCGGACGAAGCCGACAGGAAAGGGACAGCCCCATCATGAAGTGTCCGTACTGCGGAACGCTCGGCGACAAGGTCGTCGATTCACGAGAGAGCAAGGAAGGCGAAGTCATTCGCCGTCGCCGCGAATGCCTCGAGTGCGGCAAGCGCTTCACGAGCTACGAGCGGATCGACGAGATCCCTTACATGGTCGTGAAGAAGGACGGCACCCGCGAACGCTTCGATCGCCAGAAGCTGGTGAACGGCCTGCTTAAGGCCTGCGAGAAGCGTCCCGTCAGCCTGAAGTCGGTCGAGGCCATCGCCGACCGCATCGAGACGATGCTGCAGGAACGTGCCGAGCGTGAGATCGGCACCGTCGAGGTCGGCACCTATGCCATGGAAGAACTGAAGAAGCTGGACAAGGTGGCCTACGTGCGCTTCGCTTCCGTCTATCGACACTTCCGCGACATCGGGGAGTTCATGGACGAAATCAAGGGCCTGGTCGAGAAGCAATAGGCCGTGGCGGGGAGCCTCACGTCGATTGCAACCGAGGACGACCGCGGTGGCCGCCCGCAGGATGCGCGGCCGCCGTTTCGGGATAACCCGCGCCTGATCCTGGCGGGCATCGGCGTCCTCGTCGTCCTCCTCATTGCCATCCTCGCGTACGCGAATCGCTCTCCAGGGCTGACGCCCGACTACCTCGCCGAATTCGTCCTCTACGCGCTCATCGCGGCCGACCTGACGATGGTGGTCGCGCTGGTCTTCGTGCTGGCTCGCAACATCGTGAAGCTCGTGGTGGAGCGGCGGCGGGGTGGACCGTTCGCGCGTTTCCGCTCGAAGCTCGTGGCCCTGCTGATCGGCATGACGCTGGTGCCAGCGATGCTGGTGCTCGCCGTCGGCAGTGAACTGATCCGTACCAGCGTCGGACGGTGGTTCAACGTGCCGATGGACGAGATTCTGTCGTCGGCCAACGCCATCGCTGGCGACTACTACCAGGAGCGACAGGCGCTGGTGGCAGATCACGCCGCACGCGTGGCGCGCCTGCTGTCGGCCGCCGATTTCACCAGCGATGACATCGAACCGCTCCGTGCCCTCGCCGCGCCGGAGGTGAGCCCCGCGCGAGTGCAGGTGATCCAGGTGTATCGCGTCGGATCCGGAGTCGATGGTCCGGCGGTGATCCCGCTGTTCGATCTGACCGCAGCCGAGCGACCGGCCCAATACGCGCGTGAGGCAGCGGACCGGCTTGCGGTTGTCGCGTTGACTGCATCGGACGTCACTCAGCGTGCCGACACGTTCGGAGCCGCGGGCGACTTGCTGCACGCCGCCGCGGTCATTCGCGGGCCCGATGGCGTGCCGGCCGGCGTCGTCGTCGCCACGGATCACCTCGCGGGAAGTGTCGCCGCGCGCTCGCGACGGATGACGCAGGAGTTCGAGAACTACAACCAGCTTCGGATCTTCAGCCGGCCATTGACAGGCGTCTACCTGCTGTTTTTCCTGATGGTGACGCTGATGATTCTCGTCGGCGCCACCTGGATGGGCCTCTACGTCGCCAAGCGCATCACGCGCCCCGTCCAGATGCTGGCCAATGCCGCACGCGAGATCGGCGCCGGGCATCTCGATCAGCGTATCGAACCGCAGAGCGACGACGAGTTCGGCTCGCTCACCGAAGCCTTCAACACCATGGCGGCGGAACTCGCCGCGAGCCGCCTCAAGATTGAGCAGACCACGCAGGCGCTGGAACAGCGCCGCCGATACGTCGAGACAATCCTCGAACGCATCACGACCGGCGTCGTCTCCATCAACTCGTCCGGCGTGGTCACGACGATCAACAGCGCCGCGGCGCGGTTGCTGGGGGTGCCGAGGTCGGTGGTCGGGCAGTCGGCACCGGTGGTGTTCGCGCGACAGGATCTGGAGCCGTTCGCCACCATCCTCGGCAGCGGCAGCAGCAGCAAGTCGGCCGCGCTCGAGCGCGAAGTGACCGTGGCGCGCGAAGGGCACGAAGCCCACCTGACGGTAGTGGCCACGCCGCTCATCGGCGACGGTGGCGTACCAGAAGGACAGATTCTGGTGCTCGACGACGTGACGCCGCTGATCCGGGCCCAGAAGGTGGCGGCCTGGCGCGAAGTAGCTCGTCGACTGGCGCACGAGATCAAGAATCCGCTCACGCCGATCCAGCTGTCGGCCGAGCGCTTGAAGCGCCACTTCGCGGATGCACCGTCGGGAGCGCGGGCCCTCGTCGACGAATGCACCACGACCATCGTCGGCGAGGTCGAATCGCTGAAGGGACTCGTGGACGAGTTCTCGCAGTTCGCGCGTATGCCGACGCCGAGGACCGAGCCCACCGACGTGCATGCCCTCATCACGGGTGCGCTGTCGCTCTATGACGGCATCTTCGCCGACGTCGAGTTCGTCCGGCAGTTCAGCGACGACCTGCCGCTCGTGCGTCTCGACCCTGAGCAGTTGCGGCGCGTCATCATCAACGTGGTCGACAACGCGATCGAAGCGATGGACCGTAAGGGGCGCATCGTCATCGACACGGCGCACGATGAGCCCAATCACCTGGTGCGGGTTGTCGTCTCGGACAACGGCCCAGGCATCCCGCCGGAAGAGCGCGAGAAGCTGTTTCTGCCGTACTATTCCACCAAGCGGCGCGGCAGCGGCCTCGGACTCGCCATCGTTCGTCGCATCATCGCGGAGCACGGCGGCACCATCGACGCGAGCGACAACGAACCGGCCGGCACGCGCTTTACGATCGAGTTACCTGTGTGAAGCCCACGATTCTTATCGTCGACGATGAACCCGGCGTGCGCAGCTCACTGAGCGGCGTGTTGCGCGACGAAGGCTACACCGTCGAGGCCGTCTCGACAGGCGAGGCGTGCCTTGACCGCGTCACCCGCAGCCCGGTCGACCTCATCGTGCTCGACGTCTGGATGCCCGGCATGGACGGACTGGCCACGCTGGCCAAGCTGCGCGAGCGCCAGGTGGACACACAGGTCGTGCTCATTTCCGGGCACGGCAGCATCGAGTCGGCGGTGAAGGCCATCAAGCTCGGTGCGTTCGACTTCGTCGAGAAACCGCTGTCGCTGGACAAGACGCTGCTGGTCGTCCGCAATGCGCTGCGTCAGCGTGTGCTCGAGGACGAGAACCGCGCCCTGCGCGCGCGCGTCGATCGGACGCGAATGATGGTCGGCGAGAGCCACGGCATGCGCCAACTCCGCGAGCAGGTGGCGATGGCGGCGCCGAGCAACGGGCGTGTGCTGATCTACGGCGAGAACGGCACCGGCAAGGAACTCGTGGCGCGCACCGTGCACTCGTTGAGCCGCCGTCGCAATGGGCCGTTCGTCGAGGTGAACTGTGCGGCGATCCCCGAAGAACTCATCGAGAGCGAGCTGTTCGGGCACGTGCGCGGTGCGTTCACGGGCGCGGTCGCCGACCGTCGCGGCAAGTTCGAGATGGCCGACGGTGGCACCATCTTCCTCGACGAGATCGCGGACATGAGCCTGAAGACGCAGGCCAAGGTGCTCCGCGTGCTCCAGGAGCAGACGATGGAGCAGGTGGGAGGCACGCAGCGCATCAAGGTGGATGCCCGTGTGCTGGCCGCCACCAATAAGGACCTCCAGACCGAAATTCGAGCCGGCAACTTCCGCGAGGACCTGTACTTTCGCCTCAATGTCATCCCGGTGTTCGTGCCGCCGCTACGCGAGCGGCACGAGGACATTCCGCTGCTGGGCGACCACTTCATGGTCGAATTCGCGCGGGAGTACGGGCGGCGCCCGAAGAAATTCGACCCTGGTGCGCTGTCCATGCTGCAGCACTATCCGTGGCCGGGCAACGTGCGCGAACTACGCAACGTCATCGAGCGCCTCGTCATCATGGTGCCTGGCGACACCATCACGTCGAACGACATGGGCTTTCTCGGGCACGGCGTCGAGCCGACGCCGCCGGTCGAGGTCGCCACGAGTGGCCGGCAGACGCTGCTGGAGGCGCGCGAGCGGTTCGAGCGCGACCTGATCCTGCGCACACTCGCCGAACAGCAGGGCAACATGTCACGCACGGCCGAAGTGCTGGGTGTCGAGCGCAGCAATCTCTATCGCAAGATGCGCGGGTTCGGTATCGCACCGGCGCGCCGCGCGGAAGTGGACGAAGAGCCGGCCTAGCGGCCAGCCAGCCGTTCGGCGATTCGCTCCTCGAGCACCTGCGAGCGGGTGAAGGCGGTCAGCTTCAGCCGCTCGGTCGACGTGCCCTCCAGCGCCGCCGCCGGAATCAAGCCAACCAACTCCGACTCGAGCACGCGCACGCCACGGGCGCTGGCTTCGCGCTCCACCGCGTCGAAGGCCGCCTGCACCGTCGTGCGGGAGACGTCGGTCAGGTTCATCGACACCTGGGCGATGTTGCGGTGGTGCAGTGGCAGGCCGAGCGCCTTGACGCAGGGGAGTCCGCCGCTGCTCTCGCGCACGGTCGCGGCGATGGCCCTGGCTACGGTCACATCGGCCGAGTCGAGGTTCACGTTGAAGGCGACCAGCGGCATGCGGGCGCCGACGACCGTCGCGCCCGCCGTTGGGTGTGGCACCGACGGTCCGTAGTCCGGTGCCCAGTCGGGCTCGGCCATCTTCGTGGCAAGCCCCTCGAAGTTGCCTCGGCGAATCTGTTCGAGGCGCCGGCGCTCGGGCCGCCTGGCCGAGTGCTCGTAGAGGTAGACGGGGATGCCGAACGTGTCGGCGATGGCTCGGCCGACACGGTACGACAAGTCGATGCAGGCGCTCATCGTCGACCCGGCCAGCGGGATGAGGGGGACGACGTCGACCGCACCGATCCGGGGATGGACGCCGCGTTGGGTGCGGAGGTCGACGTGCGCCACGGCCGTGCGGACAAGCGCCAGCAGTGAGCGCTCGATGGCATCGGCGTCGCCGGCCATGGTGTACACCGAGCGGTTGTGCGAGGGGTCGGCCGAGTAGTCGAGCAGCAGCGACCCGCCACTGCGGACCGCCGCCGCCAGGGCCGTGACGACGCCGGCGTCGCAGCCTTCACTGATGTTCGGTACGCTCTCGATCATCGGTTCGCTCCCCGGTTCATGGATGTGCGAGGCCCTGCGGGAATTGTAGTGCGCGGCTCAGGTTGCGGAGCACGTGCGCCGCAAGGGCTCCGCCATTCGCATCGCGCTTGTACGCCTGAATTCGGTGGCGTATAATCCGCTGGTCACACCCACTGATCCATGTCCGATCCGCTTCGTACCGAGACGTCTCGCACTTCAGATCCTGCGTCCAGAGCGGAACGCGAGGCGAAGATCGAGCAATTGCTGCTCGCCGGACTCGATCACTACTTTGCCGGCCAGTACGATCAAGCGATCAACGTCTGGACCCGCGCGCTCTTCCTCGATCGCAGTCACGCGCGCGCTCGCGCCTATATCGACCGCGCCCGCAGTGCGCAGGCCGAGCGCCAGCGTGAATCCGAAGCCCTGCTGCACGACGGCGCGGCCGCGGTGCGCCGAGGCGATAGCGGGGAAGCGCGCCGCCTGCTCGATGCGGCTATGTCGCAGGGTGGCGCTTCCGATGAGGTGCTGGCGCTTCTCGATCGTGTCGAGCGTCTCGAGCACATCGCTCCGGTCGTTGCCGACGACCCGGACGAACTTGCCACACCGCGGTTGGTGCTCGACGACGTGCCGGTGCCGCGACGGTCGCAGGCGGCCTGGGCGACGCTCGGCGTGCTCGCGCTGGTGATCATTGCCGCCGGCTTGTTTGCCGCCAGTGCCACCCGTCCTGAGTGGGGACCACTGGTCGAGCGTTCGTTGACCCGCACCGACCGCACTGCTGCCGCGGCACCCGCGTCGCGCGACGTGGCAGGGTTGCCGGTGCCCCGCCGTGCCGAGACCTCACTGGCCCGCGCCCGCGCCTTGATGACAAGCGGACGGCTTCGCGACGCATTGCCGCTGCTCGAGTCGATCCGAAGCACCGATCCCGAACGTCCGGACGCTGACCGCCTGCGCGCCGACATTCAACGACAGCTCATCGCCCTCGGCTCGCTTCCCGCCGCGCGCGTCGTGCCGCCGGCAGCGGAAGGGCTCCTGCCATGAAGTGCCCGAAGTGCGGGTACCTCGGATATGAACGCGTCGATCGCTGCCGTCATTGCGGCTACGAGTTCGCGCTCGGCTCGTCGGCGTCGGCGCCGACGCCCGACCTGCGGCTCCGCAACAACAGCGAGATGCCGCAGCCACTCGACGATCTGGATTTGATCGACGCGGCGACGGCGCCGCCGCCCGCCGATCGGTTTTCTGACGCGCTGGCTGAGGCGGACTCCTGGCCGGCACGGAACGGCCTGGCCGAATTGCCGTTGTTTGGCGCGCCGATCACCGACGACGTGCCCTTGGTCAAGGCAGCGAGGCCTCGTACGCCGCTGTCGGTCAGGCGCTCGACGCCGGACGTGCCGAAGCTTCGCAGCGAACCGCGTGTCGAGGCTCGCGCGCCGCTGCTCGAGTGGTCCGACCCGGCGCCGCACACACCGCCGTCGCGCCCGTCGGGCTTCGAGCGCCGTCAAACGCCGCGGCCCGAGCCACTGGACAGGCCGCATGCTGGTGGCCTCGACGCCGCGGAACCGGCGGGTCTGGCGCCGCGCGCGGTGGCCACGCTGATCGATCTGGCGCTGCTCATCGCGGTCGACGTGGTCGTCGTGTATCTCACGATGAAGATCTGCCGGCTGTCCTTCGCCGAGCTCGCCCTGTTGCCGAAGGCGCCGCTCATCACGTTCCTCGCACTGCAGAACGGTGGCTACTTCATTGCGTTCACCGCAACCGGGCAGACGTTTGGAAAGATGATGACCGGTGTACGCGTGCTGGCCGACGACAGCGACCATGCGCCGGACCTCGGCCGGTCGGCCCTGCGGGCGGCACTGTGGACTGCGCTGGCGTTGCCGGCCGGCCTCGGCTTGCTTTCGGCCACCTTCAGCCGCGACGGACGCGGCCTTCACGATCGCTTTGCCGGAACCCGCGTCGTCAGGGCGGGTGCCTGAGTCGGGCACAATCGAGTACGCTCGCAGCTGATGAATGTCCTCGCCATCGCGCTGGCCACAGCGCTTGGTGCCGGCTACGCGCCCATCGCGCCCGGCACAGTCGGTTCCGCCGTCGGCCTTATGCTCTGGTGGCTGCTCCCGCAATCGACCGCCGTACAACTTGCCGCCATCATCGTCGTGTTCGCGCTCGGGACATGGAGCGGCTCGGTGGCCGAACGCCACTTCAAGCGCACCGACCCCGGACACGTCGTCCTCGACGAAGTGCTGGGCATGCAGATCACGCTGCTCCTCAATCCGGTTGGCTGGGTGGGGGCGTTGATCGGCTTCCTCCTGTTTCGTGTGGCCGACATCATCAAGCCCTATCCGGCGAACAAGCTCGAGGCGCTGCACGGCGGGTTCGGCATCATGGCCGACGATGCGATGGCCGCGGTGTACTCGAACATTGCGCTTCGGCTCGTGCTGATGGGCGCGGCCGCCCTGCACTGGACGCTATGAAAGCCTGGATCGTTGCGGTCGGCAGCGAAATGCTGACGCCGTTCCGCGTGGACACCAACTCGCTGAGCATCACCGAGCGGCTGAACGCCATCGGGTGCGACGTCCGCCTCAAGGCGGTTGTGGGTGACGACGTCGAGGAACTGGCCTCACTGTTCCAGCGCGGCGTCGGCCTGGTCGACCTCATCGTCTGCACCGGCGGCCTCGGGCCGACCGAAGACGACATCACCCGCGACGCCCTCGCCCGCGCCTTGAACCTGGTGTGCGATACCGACGAACGGGTGCTCGACTCAATCCGACAGCGCTTCGAGCAGCGCGGCCTGGTGATGCGCGACATCAACCGGCGACAGGCGCAGGTGCCCCGCGGCGCGGTCGTGCTCGACAACGCGCGCGGCACGGCGCCGGGGCTGTGGCTCGAGCGCGACGGCACGTCCATTCTCCTGCTGCCTGGTCCGCCGCGCGAGATGCAGCCGATTCTCGAGCGTGTCGTCGACGAGCGGCTCAAGCCGCGGGCGGGCACCCGCGGCCTGTTCAGGCGCGTGCTGAAACTCACCGGCCGGCCCGAGTCCGAGGTGGACGCCATCGCCCAGCCGGTCTACGGCCAATGGCTGTCGGCGCCCATTCCGATCGCCACGACCATCCTGGCCAAGATGGGACAGATTGAACTGCACCTGACGGCCGATGCCCCGAACGAGGCCGATGCGCACGTGGCACTAGCTGCGGCGGTGCGGCAACTCCTGGACGTGCTCGAAGGGTCGGTCTACAGCACCGATGGTCGCGGGCTGGAGGAGGTGGTCGGCGACCTGTTGCGCGAGCGCGGCCTGTCGATCGCCGTCGCCGAGTCGTGCACTGGCGGGTTGCTGGCCTCGCGGCTCACTGACGTGGCCGGCAGTTCGGAGTATTTCGACCGCGGCGTCGTGTGCTACAGCAACGACGCGAAGACCGAATGGCTCGATGTGTCGGCGGAACTGCTGGCGGCCCACGGCGCGGTGAGCGAGACGGTGGCCCGTGCGATGGCCGACGGTGTGCGGCTTCGGGCCCGCTCCGGCGTCGGCGTCGGCATCACGGGCATCGCCGGCCCCGGCGGCGGCACCGACGAGAAGCCGGTCGGCATGGTCTGCATCGCCGTGGTGACACCGTCGCAGCAGGACGTTCGCACCTTCCAGTTTCTCGGACCGCGCGATATGGTGAAATTCCAGTCGGCGCAGGCAGCGATGAACATGCTCCGGCTCCTGCTGGCTGCAGGCCCGCCGGTTTACCGCGATTGAACGCTGGCCGGTGCCATAAACTGTGGGCCTCATGCTGGTGCTCGCGGTGTGTGCCGCGTATCTCATCGGGTCGATCCCGTTCGCGCTTCTGCTGGCGCGGCGATGGGGCGGACACGATCTCCACCGTATCGGCAGCGGCAACATCGGCGCGGCCAATGTGCTGCGCGTGTCCGGTGTGCGCGCGGGTGTCGTGGTGGCCATGCTCGACATCGCCAAGGGAGCGGCCGGTGTGCTGCTCGCCGGGCGTATCGCCGGGGCCGATCACGCGGGCGCCCTCGCAGGTCTGGCCGCCATCGCCGGGCACATCTATCCGGTCTGGTTGAAATTCCGGGGAGGCAAGGGCGTCGCCACGGCGTTCGGCGTGTTCACCGTGCTCGCGCCGCTCTCAATACCGGCGGCCGTCCTGGCGTTTGTCGTTGCCACATGGGCGACGCGTTATATCTCGCTTGGCTCGGTGATGGCATCGCTGGTGTTGCCGCCGGTGGCGTATGTGACAGGGTCGACCGGCGCGGTGGTCGCGTCGGCGTGCGCGTCGGCCACGCTCATTGTCTTCAGGCACCGCAGCAACCTGATGCGGGTGCGCGTCGGAACGGAACGCCGGGTTGGAGCGCGAGCGTGATCAGTCGGGTGGCCGTACTTGGGGCGGGAAGCTGGGGTACCGCGCTGGCCGTCCATCTGGCGCGCGTCGGGCACGACGTGCAGCTGTGGGCGCGCGACCCGCTGATCGTGCGCGACCTCCGCCAGCGTCGCGCCAATGTCGTCTACCTGCCGGACATCCACCTGCCTGACGGCGTGAGCCCGGTCGAGTCGTTGCCCGAGGCACTGCGCGACACGGCCCTCGTCGTCTGCGCGATTCCGTCCCATGGCTGCCGCGTCGTGATGCATGCCGCGGCGCCGCATCTGGCGCCGGGCGCCATCCTCGTCAGCGCCACCAAGGGGCTCGAGACCGACACGATGCTGCGCATGTCCGAGGTGATTGCGCAGGTGGCGGGTGTTGGGCACCCGGTGGCCGTGCTGTCGGGGCCGTCCTTCGCGCTCGAAGTCGCACAGCAGAAGCCGACCGCCATCCTCGTCGCCTCGCACGACGCGACGGCGACCGCGCGTGTCCAGGCGGAGTTCCGCAGCGGCTACTTTCGGCTCTACGGTTCGGATGATGTGGCGGGCGTCGAACTGTGTGGCGCGCTGAAGAACGTCATCGCGATTGCCGCCGGCGTCGTCGAAGGCTCGGGGCTCGGCCACAACGCGCTCGCGGCGCTCATCACCCGCGGCCTCGCGGAGATCTCGCGGCTCGCTGTCGCCGCCGGCGGACGTCGTGATACGCCGGCTGGCCTCAGCGGCCTGGGCGACCTGGTGCTCACCTGCACCGGCTCACTGAGCCGCAACCGGCATGTCGGCATCGAGCTGGCGCGCGGGCGTCAGCTGTCCGAGATTGTGGCCAGCATGAAGATGGTCGCCGAAGGCGTGCGCACCACCTCCGCCGCGCTTGCGCTCGCCGAACGTCACGGCGTCGAACTGCCGATTGTCACGCAGATGGCCGAACTGCTCGACGGGCGCATCGACCTGCGCACCGGCCTCGAGGCGCTCATGCTGCGGCGGCAGCGGACGGAGCACGAAACCGCATAAAATCCAGCGGATGGGTTTCTTCGGCCGGATTCGTGAAAGTCTCACCAAAACCACGCAGCAGATCGTCGACCGCTTCGACGACATCGTTCGACGCGCGGACGAACCCGAGCGGCGCAGCCGTCCGGTGGACGTCGATACGATCGAGGCGCTCGAAGAGCTCCTGATCTCGGCCGATATCGGCGTGGCTGCCACCGACCGCATCATTGCCGCCGTGCAGAAGCGGTCGCAGGCCGGCGAGGGGCTGCGCGACCTGGTGAAGCGCGAACTGCTCGCCATCTTCGCGGCTGTCGATACGCCGATCATCGTGGCGACCCCGCCTCGCGTCACCCTCATCGTTGGCGTCAACGGCACCGGCAAGACGACCACTGTTGGCAAGCTCGCGAGTGCCCTGCGGCACGAAGGCAAACAGCCGCTGATCTGTGCGGCCGACACCTTCCGCGCCGCGGCGGTGGAGCAGCTCGAGATCTGGGCAACGCGCGCCGGCGTCGATATCGTTCGGGCACGCGAGGGCTCCGATCCCGCAGCCGTCGTGTTCGACGCTATCAGCTCGGCGAAGGCGAAGGGGCGCGACCCCATCCTCGTGGACACCGCTGGCCGGCTGCACACCAAGGTCAACCTGATGAACGAGCTCGACAAGATCAAGCGCATCGCCGCCCGCGAGGTGCCAGGTGCCCCGCAGGAGGTGTTGCTCGTGCTTGACGCGACGGTCGGCCAGAACGGACTTGCGCAGGCAAGGGAATTCACCACCGTCGCCGGCGTGAACGGCATTGTCCTCACCAAGCTCGATGGCACGGCGAAGGGCGGCGTAGCCGTGGCGATTGCGCACGACCTGAAGCTGCCGATTCGCTACGTCGGCGTCGGCGAGGGGATCGACGACCTGGTGCAGTTCGATGCGAAGGAGTACGTGGACGGCCTCTTCTCGGAGAAGTGGTGACACTGACCGACGCGGACTACATGGCGCGTGCGCTGTTTCACGCCGCCAGAGGCCGCGGACGGACCAGCCCGAACCCGGTCGTCGGTGCCGTCGTGGTGTCGGCCGACGGCGTGGTGGTGGGGCAGGGATACCACGCGCGGGCGGGTGAGCCGCATGCCGAAGTGCACGCGCTCGCGATGGCCGGAGCGGCGGCGCGGAACGGCACGTTGTATTGCACGCTCGAGCCGTGCAGCCACACTGGAAGAACAGGCCCGTGCGTGGCACGGATTGCCGACGCCGGCATCGCCCGACTGGTGGCGGCCGTGCAGGACCCCAACCCACTCGTGAGCGGGCGCGGGTTCGACTACCTGCGTTCGCGCGGCATCGCGGTCGACGTCGGGCTCGGCGACAGACCAGCCGCGCAGCTCAACCAGCCGTTCTTCACCACCATTCGCGAGGGACGTCCGTTCGTCATCCTCAAAGCCGCCATCAGCGTTGACGGCTGCATGGCCGAGGCGCCCGGGGCCCGGACGCAGCTGACGTCGCCACCCGCCAACCGCCACGCGCACCGTGTGCGGGCCGAGGTCGATGCCCTTGCCGTCGGCGTTGGCACCATCCTGGTGGATGACCCGCACCTGACGCCCCGTGGCGTGTTCCGGGAGCGGCCGCTCACGCGGGTCATCTTCGATCGCCGGCTGCGGACACCGGCCATGGCTCAGGTGCTCTCGACACAGGACGCTGGCCCTGTCATCATCGTCACTACCGCTGACGCAGCAGCGCAGGCGGCCGTTCGGGAACCACTCGAGGGTCGCGGCGCCCACATCGTGACTGCCGACGGAACCGTTCGGGCGGGACTCGAGGCGCTGTCGGCACGCGGGATCACGTCGGTGTTGCTCGAAGGCGGCGCCGCGCTGCACGCGGCGGCCTGGGACGAAGGGGTCGTCGATTTCGTCCGGCTCTATGTGACGCCTCATGTATTCGGCCCATCGGGGGTCAGGTTCCTGCCAGGGCGGCGCCTTCCTCCCGCCATGCTAGCGGAGCGGCGGGTGGTGCCGCTCGGACCGGATGTGGTGATCGAGGGATATGTTCACGGGCCTGGTTGAATCGGTGGGCGAGATCGTCGAGTCGGTGCCGACCGGCGCGGGCGTCCGCGTGCGCATCGCCACATCCCTGGCGCCAGAGTTGACGCTTGGCGAGAGCCTGATGGTGAACGGCGTCTGCCTGACTGTCGTCGCTCACGACACCGACGCCGTGCATGCCGACATCGGACCTGAGACGTTGAAGGTGACGACCCTTGGCGGCCTGGAACGCGGACGTCTGGTGAACCTCGAACGGTCGATGCGCGCGGACAGCCGCTTCGGCGGCCACTTCGTCCAGGGGCATGTCGACGCTGTCGGCCACGTGGTCGCGGTCACCCCGGACGCGGAGTTCCATACGGTGACCGTGGGCTATCCGCCCCGGTTCGCTGCCAACCTGATTCACCGCGGATCGATTGCCGTCGACGGTATCAGCCTTACGGTGGCTGGCCTGCGCGACGAGGCGTTCGACCTGATGATCATTCCCTTCACCATGACGCACACGAACCTGCGGCACGCGGCCGTCGGCACCCCCGTCAACCTCGAGTTCGACATGGTGGGGAAGTACGTCGCGCGGACCGCCGAACTGGCGACACGTACCGCGTCATAGCAGGCCGATGCGTCGGCCAGGCAGCAGGAACATGAAGACCCATATGAAGATCGCCAAAGGGGCGCGCAAGCAGAACAGCCCCATCGCCCGGATCGAAGATGCCCTCGACGCTTTCCGCGAGGGAAGAATGATCATCGTCGTCGACGATGAAGACCGGGAGAACGAGGGCGATCTGACGATTGCCGCCGAGAAGATCACACCCGAGGCCATCAACTTCATGGCAACGCACGGGCGCGGCCTCGTCTGCCTGTCGATGACGCCCGAGCGGCTCGACGAACTCGAGATTCCGCTCATGGTGTCGCAGAACACCACCCGCTTCGAGACGGCGTTCTGCATCCCGATCGAGGCCAGGGGGAGGACCACCACCGGCATCTCGGCGCAGGACCGGTCGGCCACCGTGCAGGTGGCCATCGACCCGGCCACCAAGCCGTACGACCTGCTGCGTCCCGGTCACATGTTCCCGCTGCGAGCGCGCAGCGGCGGCGTCATCGAGCGGGCGGGCCAGACCGAGGCGGCGGTCGATCTTGCGCGCATCGCCGGGCTCTATCCGGCCGGTGTCATCTGCGAAATCATGAACGAAGACGGCACCATGTCGCGCATGCCCGACCTCGTGAAGTTCGCCAAGAAGCACCATCTGCTCATCATCACCATCGCCGACCTCATCAAGTACCGCATTGCCAACGAGAAGCTGGTGAAGAGGGTGGCGTCTGCGAAGCTGCCGACCGAATATGGCGAGAACTGGGTCGTTCACGTCTTCGTGAATCAACTCGACAAGAAGGAGCACGTTGCGCTCGTGTGCGGCGACACCTCGTCGGGGAAGGATGTGCTGGTGCGCGTCCATTCGTCGTGCCTCACCGGCGACGTGCTGCACTCGGTCCGCTGCGACTGCGGCGAACAGCGCGATGCGGCGATGAAGCTGATTGCCGCCGAAGGTCGCGGCATCCTCATCTACCTGAACCAGGAGGGGAGGGGCATTGGACTCGCGAACAAGATCCGGGCCTACGAACTCCAGGACGAAGGGTTCGACACCGTCGAAGCCAATGAGCGGCTCGGCTTCAAGGCCGACCAGCGCGACTACGGGATGGGGGTCCAGATGCTGCTGGACCTCGGCGTCAAGACCATGCGGCTGCTGAGCAACAACCCGCGCAAGCTGGTTGGCCTCGAAGGGTACGGCCTGTCGGTGACCGAGTGGCTGCCGCTCGAGATGCCCGCCTCGGACTCGACGCGCCGCTATCTCAAGACCAAGAAGGACAAGATGGGGCACAGGCTGTCCGGCGTGTGAGCACGCCCATGGTCCGCAGCCTTTTCGTTGACTCGCTCCGGCTCCTCCTCTACGATAAGGGTTTGCGCTAG
Organism: Vicinamibacterales bacterium; assembly: GCA_046596625.1. Lineage (GTDB taxonomy): Bacteria > Acidobacteriota > Vicinamibacteria > Vicinamibacterales > CAVVIG01 > CAVVIG01. Next base: position 28,379 of record JBKJMH010000307.1, read on the forward strand.
AGCACGTTAGCGCTGACTTCGGGGTAGCGGTTTACTGACGCGATGTTCGATTCACTGAGCACACGCCTGCAGGACGTCTTCAAGTCACTGCGGGGGCAGGGGCGGCTGACGCCCGAGAACATCGAAGCCGCCCTTCGCGAGATTCGTCTCGCGTTGCTCGAAGCCGACGTCAATTTCAAGGTCGTCAAGGCGTTCGTCGATCGCGTGCGCGATCAGGCCATGGAGGCTGCGGTCCTCGAGAGCCTGTCGCCGTCACAGCAGATCGTCAAGATTGTCCGTGACGAAATGCTCGGTCTCTTCGGTGATACGAAGGGCGGGCTCACCGAGAGCAGCAAACGGCCGCGGGTCGTCCTGCTGCTCGGGTTGCAGGGTGCGGGCAAGACCACGACGGCCGGCAAGCTGGCGCTGTGGTTGTCGAAGCAGGGGCGGCATCCGCTGCTTGTCTCGACCGACGTCAAGCGTCCTGCGGCAATTGCGCAGCTGAATGTGGTGGCCGGAAAGGCCGGCGTGCAGGTGTTCGACCCTGCCGGCGACCTCGACCCGGTGTCGCGTGCGAAGGGGGCGATGGCCCAGGCCGCCACGAAGGGGTTCGACGTCGTCATCGTCGACTCCGCCGGGCGACTGCACATCGACGACGAGCTCATGACCGAGCTCGAGGCGATCAAGGGCGTCACCGATCCGTCGGACCTGCTCTACGTCGCCGATGCGATGACCGGACAGGACGCGATCAAGAGCGCCGGCGAGTTCAACAGCCGCGTGGGTGTCACCGGCGTCGTGCTGACGAAGATGGACGGCGATGCGCGCGGCGGCGCGGCGCTCTCCGTGGTGTCGGTGGTCGGTGTGCCGATCGCGTTCGTCGGCAGCGGTGAACGGCTGGAAGACCTGGAGCCGTTCCACCCCGACCGGGTGGTGTCCCGCGTGCTGGGTATGGGCGACGTGCTGTCGCTCATCGAACGCGCGGAACAGGCGATTACCCAGGAAGACGCGGCAAAGCTCGAACAGAAGATCCGTTCGAACGAGTTCACGCTCGAGGATTTCCGCGATCAGCTCAGGACCATCCGCAAGATGGGGCCGCTCGAGCAGATCATGGGGATGCTGCCCGGGATGGGCAACATCAAGGCGCTGGCCGAGAACAAGCCGGACGAGAAGCAGCTGGGCCGCATCGAGGCGATCATCGGGTCGATGACGCCGGACGAGCGGCGCAAGCAGCACATCATCAACGGCAGTCGGCGCAAGCGCATCGCGAAAGGCAGCGGCACGTCGGTCGAGGAAGTCAACCGGCTGCTGAAGCAGTTCGTGCAGATGCAGAAGATGATGAAGCAGCTCGGCGGCATGGCCGGGCTGGGCGGTGGCGGCAAGAACGCCCGCCGTAAAGCAATGGAGATGCTGCGCAACCGACGCTAGTCGCGTCGGGACTTCGCAGATAGTCGCAACGTGTGACTACGAGCGCAGCGATGTAACCGTCCGGACCGCGAAGTTCAGGACAGTATCAGGAGCAAGTCAGCATGGTAGCCATTCGTCTGCGTCGCGCAGGGTCCAAGAAGCGTCCGTTCTTCCGCGTGGTCGTCACTGACTCGCGCGCCGCCCGCGACAGCAGCTTCGTTGAAATTCTCGGTCACTACAACCCGCGCACCAAGCCGGCGCTGGTGACTGTCAACCTCGAACGGGTTCAGTACTGGATGAGCAAGGGTGCGCAACCCTCCGACTCCGTGCGGACGCTGATCGCCCGTCACCTGACGCCGGCCAAGCCGGTGGCGGTGGATGCAGCGGCGGCCGACGCGAAGTGAGCGCGGTTCGCAGCGTCGTCGAGGTGCTGGCTCGGGCCTTGACCGACACGCCCGACCAGGTGCAGGTGGTGGAATCGCAGCACCGCGAGACGATACTCGTTGAACTGTATGTTGCGCCCGGCGAGATGGGGCGCGTCATCGGGAAGCAGGGCCGGACTGCCGCCGCCCTTCGCACGCTGGCCGCCGTGGCCGGCGAGAAGGAAGGCAAGACGGTTACCCTCGAGATTCGCGACGGCAGACCGTGAACTGGGACGCGATGGCGGTGGTCGGCGTGATTGGCCGGCCGCACGGCATCCGCGGCCAGGTCTTCGTCAACCCTGACACCGACTTTCCGGAACAACGGTTCGGACCAGGGGCGACGCTGTACTTGATGCGAAGCGGACGGGTCGAGCCGGTCACGGTCACGACGTTCCGCATGCAGCAGGCACGGCCGGTCATCGGGCTCGACGGGGTCACCGACATGGACGCGGCGGCGGAACTGACTGGACTCGAGTTCAGGGTCCCGGTCGAGTCGCTCGTCACGCTGCCGGACGGGATGTTCTATCACCACGATCTCGTCGGGTGTCAGGTGGTCACGACCGCCGGACTCGCGGTGGGCACGGTCTCCGCCGTCGAAGGGGACGCGGCCAACACGAGGCTGGTGGTGCAGGCGGACGAGGGCGACGTGCTCATTCCGCTGGTGCTGCCGATCTGTACTGAGATCGATCCGAAGGCCAGGCGCATCGTCATTGCGCCGCCCGAGGGGTTGCTCGAGCTGAACCAGCGCCAGAAGTAGTCATGCGTTTCGATGTCGTGACCATCTTCCCGGCGATGATCCAGCAGGCGCTCGGCGCGGGCATCGTGGGTCGCGCCATCGAGCGCAAGACGCTGAACGTGGTGGTGCACGACCTTCGGGACTTCACCACCGACAAGCACCGGGTCGTGGACGACCTGCCGTATGGCGGCGGTCCGGGCATGGTGCTGAAGCCAGAGCCACTCTTTCGCGCGCTCGACGCCATCGAGCGCCTCGAAGAGGGGAGGCCGACCGTGCTCCTCACCTCTCCGCAGGGGACGCTGCTCACGCAGCGGGTGGTGGAGCGGCTTGGCCAGCACCAGCGGCTGGTGCTGTTGTGTGGGCGGTACGAAGGGGTCGACGAGCGGGTCCGCTCGCGGGTCGACGAGGAAATCTCGATCGGAGACTACGTGCTGAGCGGCGGCGAGCTGCCAGCGCTGGTTATCATCGACGCGGTGGCCCGGATGGTGCCTGGGGTCGTGGGCGATGAACAGTCGGTGGCCGAGGATTCATTTGGTCGCGGGCTGCTCGACTTCCCGCACTACACGCGGCCGGCGGAAATCGCGGCCGGAACCCAGGGCCAGACCCTCAGGGTGCCGGACGTGCTGATGTCAGGGAATCACGCCGAGATCCGGCGTTGGCGGAAACGGGAAGCGCTGGCGAGAACGCTCGCAAGGCGACCGGAACTGCTGGCGACCGCGGAACTCGACGACGACGAACGGAAACTGCTGCGGGAACTGAACGCGCGGCAGGATTCACCAGAGTGAACGACGGAGGCGGGCGACGAAGCCGCCTCGCAAGACGGCGAAGGAGCAAAACATGGGCGCGATGGAACTGGTAGAGAAGGCGCAGCTGACGGAGAAGCCGGCCATGAAGTCGGGCGACACCGTCAAGGTGCACGTCAAGGTTCGTGAAGGCGACAAGGAACGCATCCAGGTGTTCGAGGGTGTGATCATTGGTCAGCACCGCGGCGGCACGCGCGCGTCCTTCACGGTGCGCAAGGTGTCGTTCGGCCAGGGTGTCGAGCGTATCTTCCCGCTGCATTCGCCTACGGTCCAGAAAGTCGAAGTGATGCGGTCCGCCAAGGTGCGGCGCGCGAAGCTGTACTACCTGCGCGCGCTCAAGGGCAAGGCCGCCCGCATGAAGGACGCGGCCCGACCGAAGTAGGGTTGTCCCTCAGCAGCCCATGAATGCCGGAGTGTAGGCATGCAGGAACGTCTGATGTCGTTCCGCACGCCTGCGCCCGTCGTTCGTGCGGTGCGGTAGGTGCTCCGATGTTCCGTGTCTCCGCGACGCGCACGCTCGAGAACGCGCTGCGGCGAGCCGGCTTCCGCTACGTGGCGGGGGTCGACGAAGTGGGACGCGGCTGTCTCGCCGGGCCGGTCATGGCGGGCGCGGTCATCCTCGACCCCGACCGTCACATCCCCGGCCTCGCCGACTCCAAGGTGGTGCCTCCTGACGAACGCGCCGAGCTGTACGACGAGATCGTTCGTCACGCCCTCGCCTGGGCGGTTGCCGCCACCGAACCCCTCGACATCGACCGTCTCAATATCCATCAGGCCTCGCTCGATGCCATGCGCAGGGCGGTGATCGTGCTCAGCCCGCTTCCGGATGTCGTGCTTGTCGACGCATTCCGCATTCCCGACATTCCGATGGAGCAGCGCGGCATCCGCAAGGGCGACCGCCGCTGTGCCGCCATCGCCGCCGCCTCGATCGTGGCCAAGGTCACCCGCGATCGCGAGATGACCGCGCTCCACCAGGCCGATCCACGCTACGGGTTCGATCGTCACAAGGGTTACGCCACCGCCGAGCACCTTGCGGCCATGGCCCGGCACGGCTACTCCGACGCCCATCGACGATCGTTCAAGCCCGCCAGCCTGTTTGATACGCTCACCTGAACCGTGTCCATCGATCGCGACGCCGCCGTCCGTCAGGCGGAGAAGCTGCTGCGCCAGGGAAAACTGGACCAGGCGATCGCAGAGTACCTGCGCCTCGTGGAAGACCAGCCGCGTGACTGGACCACGGCGAACCTGCTCGGCGATCTCTACGTGCGCGCCGGACAGGTGGACCACGCGGTCGCACACTTTGCGCGCATGGGCGAAAGCCTGTACCACGAAGGTTTCCTCCCCAGGGCCTCAGCCCTCTACAAGAAGATCCTGAAACTCCAGCCGGACTCCGACCACGCCCTGCTCCGGGCCGGGGAACTTGCGGCGCAGCAGGGTCTGTTGGCCGATGCACGCGCCTTCTTCGCGACTGCCGCCACGGTCCGCCACAATCGCGGCGACGCGCGCGGCGCGCTCGACATCACCGTCAGGCTCGGCGAGCTCGATCCGGCGGATGTCCCGGCGCGGATCGCCGCGGCGCAGGCGCGCGTCGAACTGGGCGATACGCCAGGGGCACTGCACGAGTACACGGCCCTGGCCGCGTGGCTCACGGAACAGGCGCGCGAGTTCGACGCTGTCATCCCCCTGCGCGCCGTGCTCGACCTCGATCCTGGCAGCGCGGCCGCTGCCCGCGACCTCGCCCGCATTCTCGTGTCGGCCGGGCGCTTCGACGAGGCTGCGCCGTACCTGACGCCCGCGAACATCGGTGCCGATCCCATCCTGATCCGACTCATCGCGCAGCGCCGGCTCGAACAGGGCGACATGGCCGCCGGACTCGAACTGGTCGACCGCCTCCTCATCGGCGACGATGAGGCGCCCGTGGTGGTAGCCGAGATGATCGAGTCGCTGGCTGCCGCGCGTCCCGAGAGTGCGTGGCTGCTGACCGAGCGACTCGTCGGGGCCAGCGCGGAGCGCGCGGACTGGACGGGAGCGGCCGCCGCACTGCGGCGATTCATCGCCCGCGTTCCCCACCACGTGCCGGCGCTGACACGCCTGCTCGACGTCTGCGTGGATGGCGGCCAGGACGGCGAGGTGCTCACCGCGCAGGCGCTGCTTGCCGACGCCTACCTGGTCGCCGGCGCCGCCGGAGACGCCAGGTATGTCGCCGAAGACCTGCTGACCCGTCAGCCATGGGACCGTGCGCACCACGCCCGCATGCGGGCCGCCCTGAAGGCCGAAGGCAAGGCCGATCCCGACCGTGCGCTCGCCGACTGGCTGGCCGAGACGCCGGTTGCGGCAGTGCAGATCGCGGCGACCCCTCCGGTGCCAGAGCCAGATCCCGAACCGGACGCCGTGCTGACCTTCGATCCGAGCATGCAGTGGCTCATGCCAACGGTGGTCGACACGGCACCCGGTGCTGCGCCGGCCGCACTGCCACCCGCAACGGCGAGCGACCGGCGGAACCCGCACGCGATTGATCTCGACCTGGTGCTCGGTCCGCCGCAGCCCCCGTCGTCATCGCCCGCACCGGCTCCCGACCAGCCCGCCGAGCCGGCCGACCTTGATTCGGTGTTCGCCTCGATGCGAGACGAAGCGCTGCATCGTCCGCTCGACGAGGGGACTGATGTGGCGTTCGCGCGCGGGGCCGTGATGGTGGAGGCTGGTGAACTCGAGCAGTGCATCGAGCCGCTTCGTTTGGCCGCCCGGTCGCCACGCCGCCGATTTGCGGCCGCCTCGCTGCTCGCGCAGGTGTTCGAACGGCAGCAGCGCTGGGACGAGGCGATCGAGTGGCTCGGACACGCCGTGGATGCGCCGGGGCTGGCCGACAGCGACCGGTTCGCCACACTGCTGCGCATGGCCGACCTGCTCGAACAGACGGGCGAGCCGGCCAGCGCACTGGCGGTTTGCCTGGAACTTCACGCCGACGCCGGCAACTACAAGGATCTGTCCGTGCGGATCGCGCGGCTGTCGCGCGCTCAGGCGGGAGGGTAGAAACCTGCTGGCGCGCCTGCTGCTCGTGGTCTTCTTCATCGAAGTCGGGTTGTTACTCATCGTCCTGCCGTGGTCGGGATTCTGGGAGCGTAACTACTTCATCTCTGCGCTGCCGGTCCTCGAGCCGCTGTTCCTCAGCGCGTATGTGCGGGGCGCGGTCACTGGCATCGGCCTCCTCAACCTCGTGGCCGGCTTTAACGAGATGAGCGCCGTCTTCGGACCCCGTTCGTGATCCTCCACCTCATCACCGATCGCCGGCGGATCGCGCCGGGCGCGAGTGACGAAGACGGCGTCCGGTGTCTGCTCGCTCAGGTTCGTCACGCGGTCGAGGCTGGCCTCGACATCGTCCAGGTGCGAGAGCACGACCTGTCGGGGCGCGCGCTCGCGGCGGTCGTGTCGCAGTTGCTGGCCGTGACGCGCGGGACGCCGACGCGGCTCGTCGTCAACGATCGGCTCGACGTCGCGTTGGCGTGCGGCGCGGACGGCATGCACCTGCGCGGGCAGTCGTTCGAGGCGGCGCGCGTGCGCGCCCTCGCAGGGCCAGGCTTCCTCATCGGCCGGTCGGTGCGATCAGCCGACGAGGCGCGTGCGGCGGGGCCGGTCGACTATCTGATTGCCGGCACGGTGTGGCCCACCGTGTCGAAGGAGGAGGGGCATCCGCTGCTCGGTAGCGGCGGGCTGCGCCAGGTTGTCGCGGCCGCGAGCGTCCCTGTGCTGGCCATCGGCGGCATCGACGCGAGCCGACTCGAGGCCCTGGCGGGCACCGGTGCGGCGGGGCTTGCCGCCATCGGCGCATGGATGGCTGACGGGACCGGATGTCGCGCGACCGCGCTGCGCGCGGTGGCACGAAGGTTCCGTGGCGGGCGCGACCTTGCTAACATGAATGTCGACTCCCACCCCGTTGATGGCCGCTGAACGACAAACCGGAGATTTCGGGGCAAGGCTTCGCGAGGCCCGCGAGCGGCGAGGCCTGTCGCTGCGCGTCATCGCCGATGCCACGAAGGTTTCGGTGCGTGCGCTGGAGGCTCTCGAGAAGAACGACATCTCCCGGTTGCCAGGCGGGATCTTCAGCCGTGGGTTCGTCCGTGCCTACGCGAGCGAGGTCGGCCTCGATCCCGAACAGACCATTGCCGAGTTCATCACGCGGTTCCCCGTCGAGACCGTGACGCAGGGGCACCCCCGCACCCGCGCCATCGTCGATGAACTCGAGGCCGACGCGCGCCGCACCGGATGGTCGCCGATGACCAAGGCCGCGCTCGTGGCGCTGCCGGTCGTGGCCCTGGCCGTCTACGTGGCCGTGGCGGGCCGACAGGCCGCGCCCGTGCCGGTGCCTGTGCAGACCGTGACGGCCGCCGCGCCGGCGCGCGCCAATACGGACGTCCCCGCGCCGACGCTCGAGATTGCCCTGCAGGCGCTTCGCGCCACGACGGTGACCGTCGCGCTGGACGGCGGACCCAGCACCACCATCGCCATCGCCGCCGGTTCCATCCGCACGCTGGCGGCGGCGAGCGAACTGGACATCACTCCCACCGATCCGCTCGCGCTGCAATGGTTCGTGAACGGCCGGCCGG
>JBKJMH010000079.1:0-5266 GCA_046596625.1 Vicinamibacterales bacterium
GCGCTCTTCTTCGATCGGACGCCGGTCACGATCGCCTACACCATCCACGGCCACGTGCTCGAGTGGCACACGACGGCCGATGACGTCAGAGGCAATCTGACGCTCTGGCGCCACCTCCATCTGGCCGAATGGAACCAGATTCCAGACCCGCTGCGGCGCCAGGGGCTCGACACCATGCTCGCACGGTATCGGTCGACCTTGTGGAGTCCCGACAGGTGGGACGCGATGACGGCGCCTGACTGGGACGACGTGCCGCAGCCGATGCGGACCCTCGCCTACCGGCAGATGACGGCTTACTGGTCGGGCTTTTACGGCGTGGGCCGTGCCTATGGTCTCCCGCCTCGCCTGGTTGCCAACACACTATCCGCGATCGTGATGAGCGAATCATGGTTCGACCATCGGGCCGTCGGGCCGAATCGTGACGGCACGCACGACATCGGTCTCGGTGGCGCCTCGGCGTATGCGCGGCGGCGACTCCGCGAGCTGCATGCACAAGGACGCGTGGATGTTGGGCCGGACGACGATAGGTACGCCAACCCCTGGGTCGCCACTCGCTTCGTCGCGCTGTGGATGTCGCTGATGCTTGACGAAGCCGGCGGCGATCTGGATGTGGCGGTGCGTGCGTATCACCGTGGCATCACGGATGCCAATGACGACCTCGGTCATCGCTACCTGGCGTCTGTGCACCGGCGTCTGTCGGTCTTCATCCGCAACCAGAACGCGCCGCCGGCGTGGGACTATGTGTGGCGACAGGAGCGTGCACTCGAGCGCGAGGAGTGGCCGTGGCTCGCGCCGGTCACTTCTCCAACTTGCGACGCATGCCCCGCAGTTCCCGTTGCCGCGCTGCGCCCGGCTCCGGGTACGACATGTCCAGTCCGTTGAACAGTTCGAGGATGACCTCGGACACGATCAAGCGCGTCGTCTGCTTGTCGTCGGCCGGCACGATGTACCACGGGGACTCCTCGGTGGTCGTGGCGCCGATACACGCCTCGTAGGCCTTCATATAGTCGTTCCAGAACGCGCGCTCGTCGACGTCCGCCTGCGTGATCTTCCAGTTCTTGGCCGGATCATCGACACGATCGAGGAGGCGCTTTCGCTGTTCCTCTTCCGACAGGTGGAGAAAGAACTTGAGGATGCGCGTGCCGTTGCGTGACAGATGCTGCTCGAGGTCCACAATCGAGCGGTAGCGGTCGTGCCAGACCGTGCCCTCGTCGAGGAGCGAGTCCGGCAGTCCCTGCGTACGCAGGATCTCGGGGTGGACGCGCACGATCAGCACCTCCTCGTAGTACGAGCGGTTGAAGATGCCGATGCGGCCGCGCTCGGGCAGCGCTCTGGTCGTGCGCCACAGAAAGTCATGGTCCAGTTCCGTGGCACTCGGGTGGGTGAAGCTGAAGACCTGGCAGCCCTGAGGATTCACGCCGGACATCACGTGCCGGATCGCGCCGTCCTTGCCGGCGGCGTCCATCGCCTGGAAGATCAGCAGCACCGCGTAGCGGTCAGACGCATAGTGCAGACGCTGCAGTGCGCTAAGTGCCTTCACCTGCGACTCCAGGCGGCGGCGGTAGTGCTTCTTCGACGTGTACGGCGGTGGCACACGGGTGAGCCAGGTGGCGAGGTCCACGGCGTGCCCCGGTAGTGCGCGGTAGTCAGCGGTCTTGATCTTCATGGCTATGCTCTCCCCCTGTCAGCGCCTCGAAGCCGGCCACCACGTCGAACAGTTCCTCGTCGATGCCGCTCTGGCGCACGCGCTGGAACGCAGTATTGAGCTTCTCGAGCAGTTCGTCGATATTCTTGTCGGCGCGCTGCATCGCAGCAAGCCGGCTCGCGTTCTCGCTGGCGAGCGAGTCGGCGCACGCGCGGAAGAGCGAGACGAACAGGTACTCGTGAACGAGCGCCCGCAGCATGGCCGTGCTGCTGCCCATCACCTCGGGCACGCATCTGGTTGGCCATGGCCTCGCGGCGAGGTCGCGCCGCCACTGCGCGTCCAGCGGCAGCAGGCGCTGACTCACCGGCACATACACCGAGCCGGACTGCGGCCGGTTGTAGAGCAGGTAGAGCTCGGAGTCCTGGTCGAGGCTGTGGCGCGATTCGCTCGCCACCAGAATCTGCCCGACCATGGGCGCGATGGCCTTGACCGAACTCGGTACCTGAAAGACACCCGCCAGTGCCATGTGCGCGTCCGCGAGCCGCGCCTGGACCCGCTCCCCGACCGCCCAGACGTGTGTCTCCCCAGGCAGCGCCGCCAGCGTCGCGACCGCATGGTCGGCCACGCGTTCGTTGAACTGGCCCACCAAACCCTGGTCGGAACCGAACACCACGGCACTCCGCACGCCGACCGGCAGGCGGGCCGTGTCGGTCTCGACAGCAACGGCTGGTGCGCTCGCACGGAGGGACGCGCCGAGTCCGAGTTCCACCGTGCGGAAGTAGTCCGCCAGGGCGCGCACCGACGACTCGTACTGGCCGATGCTCGAGGCTGCCAGTGTCTTCATCGTGCGGACGACCGACTGCAGGTCCGCCGCGCTGTCGATCTGACGCCGGAGGGCGGCGGTCGTGTCGCTCACGGCGTCTCCATCGGTGCGGCCTGCGGATCGGCGGTGGCGTTGGGGGCCGCATCCGGAGCTGGCTGGAAGGACGCCAGGGCGTGCCTGGCGATGTCCATGATCGCCGTGCGGTCCTCGTCGCTCAGGCTTTCAGCGGTGTCGAAGCGCCCGCGCACCTCGGCCGGAATGCGGGTCGCGGCCTCGCGCACCGCGCGCTCCGCGTCCGTCATGCGGTCGACGGGCACGCGGTCGAACAGCTTCCCGGTCAGCGCGAGCAGCACGGCAATCTGCGCCGGCACCGACACCGGCGCGGACTGCGACTGCTTGAGGCAGGCGCGAATGCGACGTCCATGTTCGATGGTCTGGCGGGTATCGTCGTCCAGGCGGGCACCGAACCGCGCGAAGGTCTCGAGTTCCTCGAACTGGGCGTAGGCAAGTTTCAGGTCGCCGGCCACCGCACGGTAAGCCGCTCGCTGCGCTCGTCCGCCGACGCGCGACACAGACTTCCCGACGTCAACCGCCGGCAGCACGCCCAGTTCGAAGAGCGAGGGCGACACGTAGACCTGGCCGTCGGTGATCGAGATCAGGTTGGTGGGAATGTAGGCGGAGATATCCTGCGCTTCGGTCTCGATGATGGGCAGGGCCGTGAGCGATCCGCCGCCACGTTCGTCGCTCAAGTGGGTCGCGCGCTCGAGCAGGCGCGAATGAATGTAGAAGATGTCTCCAGGAAATGCCTCGCGACCCGGTGGCCGCCGCAGCAGCAGGGAGAGTTCCCGATAGGCCCTCGCGTGATGGGTCAGATCGTCGTAGACGATCAGCACGTCGCGGCCAGCTTCCATGAAGTGCTCCGCGATGCTGGTGGCGGCGTAGGGCGCCAGATAGGCGAGCCCGGGCGGGTCGTTGCCCTCGGTCACCACAACCACGGTGTAGTCGAGCGCGCCGTTCTCCCGTAGTGTCGCCACGACCTTCGCCACCGCCGATGCGCGCTGGCCAATGGCGCAGTAGACGCAAAGGACGTTCTGACCGCGCTGGTTGAGGATGGTGTCCACGGCGATGGCGCTCTTCCCGGTCTGCCGGTCGCCGAGAATCAGCTCGCGCTGGCCGCGGCCGATGGGAATGAGCGCATCGACCACCTTGAGGCCGGTCTGGAGCGGCACGGTGACCGGCGCCCGGTCCATGATCGGCGGCGCCGGGCGCTCGCAGGGCAGGCGGGCCTCCGATGCCACCGGTCCCTGGCCATCCAGTGGCCGGCCAAGCGGATCGATGACGCGTCCCAGCAGGCCATCGCCCACCGCCACGTCCATCACGCGGCCGGTGCGTGTCACCTCATCGCCAGCGTGCAGGTCCCAGTAGTCGCCGAGCAGCACCACTCCGATCTCGTCTTCATCGACGTTGAACGCGATCCCGGAGACACCGGCAGCAAAGGTGACCAACTCCTCGAAGCCGACATGGGGAAGGCCGGAGACCGTGGCAATGCCGGTGGACACCGTGGTGATCGTGCCCACCTCACGCAGCGCCAGCGTCGGCACGAACGCCTCGCGCGTTCGACGGATGCCCTCGAAGGCCCGCTCGAAGACCTGCTGCAGGCCGTCAGCCACGGTGTTCGCTGCCTGTCGCGCCAGCCTCTGGCTCCGGCGCCGCCGGCGGGTTCAGGAGTTCCACCACACCCTGTTCGAGGGTTGCCAGATAGTCGGCGATGTTCCAGCTCACCTTGTGCCCGCTGACGCTGAGCTCGATGCCGGCGACGAGCTCCGGCGCGGTCTCGAACCGCAGGTGCACGTCGGCCGAGAACGTCTCGTTGAGTGCGTTCTGCACCGTGGCGCGCTGCTCGGCCGGCATCTCGAATGCGCTGCGCACGACTGCTGGCGCAGACGCCGTGGTCAGTGCGCGCCCAAGGCCCTCCCTCGCGTCGCCGTCCACCTCGCGCAGGCGGCGCGTGAAGACGTCGCCCATCCGCTCTTCGAGACCCGTCGTGGCGAGGTCCGACAGGGTCTTGCGCGCAATGGCGAAGACTTCCTGCTGCGCCCGTCGCGTGATGGCCGCGTCGAGGTGCCGCGCGGCGGCCGTCAGCGCGCCCTGTCGCCTGGCGCTCAACGCATCGGCCGCCTGCCGCGCCTCGTCGAGCAGCCGCTGGCGTTCGGCGTCCACCTCCGCCACGGCCGTGCTCAGGCGTGCCGCACGCTGCTGGTCGAACTCCTGGTTCTTGCGCTGGAACTCGTCGCGTTCCTTCTTTGCGTCCGCCTGCTTCGCGGCCGCGTCCGCGCGTTCTGCGGCGACCCGCGCTTCGCGCGCGTCAATCGCCCGGAGCACGGGCTTGTAAAGGAAACGCTTCAGCAGCCACACCAGGACGACGAAGTTGAGCGCCTGCGCACCGACGGTGAACCAGTCGATTAGCATCGGCCTACTGTCCCGCGGCGCTGGCGATGATGTGGTTCCAGAACGGGTTGGCGAAGATGAGAATCATCGAGACCACAAAGCAGTAGATGGCCGTCGATTCGATCATCGCCAGACCGACGAACAGCGTCCTGGTAATGGTGGCCGAGGCGTCCGGTTGCTGGGCCAGTGCGGTCAGCGCGGCGGCCACCGCCCGGCCTTCGCTGAGCGCCGGAATCATGCATCCGACGGCGGTGGTGAGGCCTGCGCCGATGATCGAGACGACGGCGATGAGGGTGGTGCTGTCCATGGAGAATCCTCTGGTGATGTCAGTCGGTTGGCGCCGGTTCGGG
>JBKJMH010000093.1:0-6101 GCA_046596625.1 Vicinamibacterales bacterium
TCCGACGGCTATATCCTGACGAACAACCATGTCATCGACTCGGCCGACGACATCCAGGTTGAGTTCACCGACGGCCGCACGGCCAGGGCAAAGCTGATCGGTGCCGACAAGCCGAGCGATCTCGCGCTGCTCAAGGTGGAGCAGGCCGGGCTCGCCACACTGCCGCTGGGCAACTCGGACGCGGTGCAGGTTGGCGACGTCGTGCTGGCGGTCGGTAACCCGCTCGGCATCGGCCAGACCGTCACCATGGGCATTGTCAGCGCGAAGGGGCGCTCCACCGGCAACGGCGACGGCAGCTACGAGGACTTCCTGCAGACCGATGCGCCGATTAACCACGGCAACTCGGGCGGCGCGCTCGTCAGCACCCGCGGTGAACTGGTCGGCATCAACTCGCAGATCCTCTCTCCCGGTGACGGCAACATCGGCATCGGCTTCGCGATTCCGGCGAACATGGCGCGCCATGTGATGGACCAGCTGAAGAGCGACGGCCGCGTACGCCGGTCGCAGCTCGGTGTTACGGTGCAGCCGGTGACGTCCGAGATGGCCGAGAGCCTTGGCCTCAAGGACGTGGGAGGCGCCATCGTGTCGTCGGTGGCGGACGACAGCGCGGCTGAGCGCGCCGGCGTCAAGCGCGGTGACGTCATCCGGTCGTTTAACGGCCAGCCGATTCACGACTTCAACGCCCTGCGCAACCGCGTGGCGGACGCCACGCCAGGCTCGAGTGCCTCGGTGGTGGTGGTGCGCGACGGTGCGGAGAAGACGCTGACGGTGAAGCTGGACGAAGCGCAGGTGTCGCGCGAGGCTCGCGAGCGGGCCGCGGATAACTCGGACGACAAGGCCGCGCTCGGCGTGGCGGTGTCGCCGCTGTCGCCCGATCTGGCGGCACGCGCCGGGCTTGGCAAGAACGGCCACGGCGTCATCGTGCAGGAGGTCGACCCCGACGGGCGTGCGGCCGACGCCGGCATAGCGGCGGGCGACATCATCCTGGAGGTGAATCGTCAGCCGGTGCAGTCGGTCGACGAACTGCGGTCAGCGGTCCGAAAGGCGGCCGAGAAGCCCACGTTGCTGCTGGTGCGCCGCTCGGCGGATGGTGAAGGTCGCGACCTGTTCGTGACCGTGCGGCCGCAATAGACGTTGGTCGTTGGTCATTGGTCATTGGTCGGGTGTCGCCAGTATGCGAACGATCAATGACCAATGACGAGCACCAACGACTAACGACTAACGACTACGTGGCGTAGTCTGGATTGATGACGCACCAGGACCTCACCACCCTGCTCGACTTCCACTACTGGGCCCGAGACCGTGTGCTGGCCGCGGCGGCGGCACTCACGCCGGAGCAGTTCACGCGCCACCTCGGAAGCAGCTTCCCGTCAATCCGCGACACGCTGGTGCACATCTACTCGTCGGAGTGGGCCTGGTACCGGCGCTGGCACGGCACGTCGCCGTCGGCGATGCTCGACCCGCTCGACTATCCGGACGTAGAGCGGCTGCTGACGGAGTGGACCGGGCACGAGGGCCTGATGCGGACGTATCTGGCGTCACTCGACGATGCGGGCGTGCGGCAGGTGATCGAGTACCGGGCACTCCAGGGACAGGTGCATCAGTCAGCACTGTGGGAGATGTTCCACCACGTGGTGAACCACGGCACCTATCACCGCGGACAGGTCCAGACCATGCTGCGCCAGTTGGGCGCGGCGCCGGCGCGGAGCGTCGACCTCATCGTGTTCTACAGGGAGCGGAACGCCGCAGGGGGAACGTAGCTGCCAGTATTCAGCGCACCTGAAGGTGCGCGGCTACGTCCGGCCCAGTAGAGCGCGGCTACGTCTGGACATGCCGCGCGGCCAGCCCCACCAGCCCAGGGGAACCAAATGCGCTCCGACGCGTCAAAACCGTCAAGGCAGGTGCCTGTCGGGGGCTGTGGCAGAGCTAACGCAACTTCCGCCGGATATCCGGCAGTGGCGTTGTATAGTATTTCTGTCCAACCTCTGGACACGCGGTCCGCACACGAGCGGACGCGACGGGAAGGAGTCTCGGATGGCGAGCGGTACGATTAAGCGGATTCAGCGCGACAAGGGCTTCGGTTTCATTCGCGACACGAGCGGACAGGAATACTTCTTCCACCGCAGCGCGGTTCAGGGGAGTTTCGACTCGTTGTCCGAGGGCGAGCGCGTCAGCTTCGACGAGGAACAGTCGCCGAAAGGCCCCCGCGCTGGAAACGTAAGAGCCGAGTAAGTCACACGAATCGACAGTCGCCGGTCGCAGCAGCCGTCGCCCTCGCGAAGACTGGCTGCCCGGCGGCTTTCGAGAGCGCCCTTCCCTCCTACTTTCGCGCTGCCGGCGTCAGCGTCGTTTCCTTCCGCGCCGTTCCCCGCATGTAAATCACCTTCGCGGGTTGCCCGATCTTCAAGACTTCCAGCGCGTACGTGTAGTCGTAGATGTTGGCGATCGTCTGGCCAGCGATCTCGATGATGACGTCACCCTTGGCCAGACCGGCCTGCTCCGCCGGTCCTCCGCCGATCACCCCGCTCAGCAGCAGCCCCTTCACCTCAGTGGAGTAGTCCGGAATCGTGCCGGTGAAGAGGCGGACGCCGGCGCGGCTGGCGGTGTCGGTCTTCTGTTCCACCTTGGTGAACTGCGGCGCGTCGACGGTGTCGCCGAGGCGGCGCGCGATGGCCGCCGCGAACGTGACGACGCGGTCGAGGTCGTCGTAGTTGATCTTGTCGGCGGTGTCGGTCGGCTTGTGATAGTCGACGTGCGTGCCGGTGAAGAAGTTGATGCACGGCACGCCGGCCTGGTTGAAGGCTGAGACATCGGTCGGCTGGTAGGGGTCCTGCTGAATCTGCAGGTCGAAGCCGGCGGCGATGTTGGCCTGTTCGACGAGCCGCGCCCACACCGGACTGCTGCCGGTGGCCTGCACCGACAGCTTGTTGTCGACCATGCGCCCCACCATGTCGAAGTTCACGTAGGCGGCCATCTGCTCGAGCGGCACGGCCGGCGCGTTCACGTATGCGGTGGAGCCGATCAGGCCCAGCTCCTCGCCGGACCAGAACTGCAGCATCACATTGCGGGTGCGCGGCTGCGTCGCCATGAGCTCACCCACGGCGAGCACCGCCGCTGTGCCCGACGCGTTGTCGTCGGCGCCGTGATGCACCTTGCCGGCATCGCTCTTCTCCGCGAGCGAACTGCCGCTTTCGCCATGACCGAGGTGGTCGTAGTGCGCACCGATGCCGACCCACGGCTTCTGCACGCTCGCGCTGCCGCCGGTGGCG
Source organism: Vicinamibacterales bacterium (assembly GCA_046596625.1). Taxonomy (GTDB): domain Bacteria; phylum Acidobacteriota; class Vicinamibacteria; order Vicinamibacterales; family CAVVIG01; genus CAVVIG01. The sequence goes on from JBKJMH010000093.1 coordinate 3,270, forward strand.
GGGAGGTAGGCGAGCACGTTGTGGCCGGTGCGCTTCTCGCGCACGACGTCGGTGTGCAGGGTGACCGTCACGTTCGGCAGCGCGAATCCTGCTGCGTGCGGGTTCGCATCGTCCAGCGCGGTCTGCGCCGCTTTCAGCGTCTTCGCCGGGTCGCCAAGCGTCTTCAACATCGCGTCGGCCACGGTGCCGCTCACGCTGGCCGCGACAATGCCAGACCCCGCGAGCGCGGTGTCGAACGACATCGGGATGATCTCGCCGGCGTTCGGCGAGTTCGGTCCGCCGACGATGAGAATCGCCTTCGCGCCGTGCTGCCGCGCGGCCATGGCCTTGTAGCGCAGGTCCGAATAGCGGGAGAGGATCCCCTTTGTCTTCGGCTCGGCATCTTCCGGGAAGTAGCGCAGCACGAGGACGACCTTATCCTTCACGTCGAGGGTGGCGTAGCTGTCGTAGGGGAACCCCTGCGAGTCTGGCACGACGATGCCGTAGCCGGCAAAGACGACGGGCGTGTCGGTCACCTCGCCGTTGTCCGAGAACGAGAGCGCCTGCACATCCTTCCGCTGGTCGAAGCGCTCGGTCGCCTTGCCGCCAAGGGCCACCCACGAGCCGCCGTCCTTGCTGCCGGCGGTGAATTCGAACGGCACGGTGTAACCGGTCTGCCCCGGCAGCGGCTTCGCGCCGATGCGCTGCAACTCGGCGACGATGTAGGCGCTGGCGCGCTGTTCGCCGGCCGACCCGGACAGCCGCCCTTCGAGCTGGTCCGACGCGAGCATGGTGACGTGCGCCTTCGTGTGCGACGCGACGGCGGCGGGCGCCTGCGCGCCGAGCGCGGCGGCGTATGCGACGAAACCGGCGACGAGGAGTGCGCGCTTCATCTGTGCCTCTCTACCGTGTGTTCAGCACGCGTGGCGGCGCATTCTTCAACGCCTCCAATGCCTTCTGGTGATTCCACTGCGCCAGGAAGATCTGTCCTTCCTCGCCGCCGCCCCGCGTCGACGTCCACGACAGCTGCGTGCCGTCTGGCGAGAACACCGGCAGGCTGTCGAATTTGTCGGTGTAGGTGACACGGACCGGTTCCTTCCGGCCCGCTGTGTCGACGATGAACAGCTCGAAGTTCTCGAAGCCGAGTTTGTTCGACGAGAAGATGAAATACTCGCCTGACGGGTGCTGATAAGGCGACCAGCTCATGGAGCCGAACGTGGTCACCTGCCGCAGGTCCTTCCCGTCCAGCGTCATCGTCCAGAGGTCGGCGAGCAAGCCCGACTCGTCGAAGTGACGCCAGACAATGCGCTGGCTGTCCTGGCTGAAGAACGGGCCGCCGTCGTAGCCGAGTTCGGTGGTGAGCCGGCGCTGACCGGTGCCGTCGGCTTTCATGATGTAGATGTCCGCGAAGAGGCTGGGATCCTTTTCCAGCGCGTTCTTCTCCGTCTGGTTCAACGGACGGCTGTAGGCGTCGCGCATCGATGTGAAGACGATCCACTGACCGTCGGGCGAATAGGCCGACTCGGCGTCATAGCCCTTCGCGGTCGTCAACTGCTTCAGCGCGCCTGTCTTCTCGTTGAGGACGAAGATGTCCATCTCCGGGTCGTAGTCCCACGAATAGCGCCGCTGCTTGCCCGATGCGCGGAAGGCGAGCTCCTCATCCTGGTATTGCTTCGACTTCGGGTCGAGATGCGTCGAGGAGAAGAGCACCTCATCGCTGTTCGGCCGGAAGAACGCACAGGTGGTCTTGCCGATGCCGGGAGAAATCTTCTTGACGTCGCCAGACGTCAGGTCGAGCGTGAAGATCTGGTACCACGGGTTCAACGGATCGCGCTCGCTCTGGAACACCATGCGTCGGCCGTCTGCCGAGTAGTAGCCTTCGCCCGAGCGCCGGCCGTCGACCGTGATGCGGCGGGTGCGCGACAGGAAGTCGCGTTCCTGGAGGGCCGGAGCGGCCTGCTGCAGGGCCGCCGCGCCGAGCTGGGCAACGGCCAGGCAGGCCACGGCAACAGCGACATGTAAAGATCTCATCGAGGTATTATCACCGTGATATTCTCGGTCCTCAACCTGCAGGAGCGTAATTTCATGAAGAAGTTCTTTGGTGTTCTGGCGGCCTCCGCCATGCTCGCGTTCGTCTCGACATCGGCCCTGGCCCAGTCCGGTCCCGCCGGAGACTGGACGCTGGCGATGGCCACGCCGCAGGGCACCACGAACGTGGCGCTCTCGCTGAAGGTGGCCGGCGACAAGGTGACGGGCGAAATGAACAGCCCGATGGGCCCGGTGGCGGTGGCCGGCACCGCGGCCGGCAACGACGTCAACCTCACCGCCGACATCTCCGTACAGGGGATGGCGCTCACCTTTGTCATCGGTGGCAAGGTGGACGGTAACACCATGGCCGGCACCGTCAAGGTCGGCGACTTCGGCGAATTTCCCTTCACCGGTACGCGCACCGTCGCAGCCGCGGCTCTGGCCGCCGCACCGGCTGCCACGACCGCCGCAGCCGCCATCACCGACCTGAACGGCAAGTGGGACATCAAGATCGTCATCGCCGGCATGGGCGAAATGCCGGCCGTTGCCGTGATGAAGCAGGACGGCGAAAGGCTCAGCGGCAGCATCAGTGGCCCGGCGGGCGAGATGGTCATCGCGGGCTCCGTTGTCGGCAAGGTTGTGAAGATCGACTTCGAAGCCGACACGCCACAGGGCAAGCTGCCAGTGACGATGACCGGTGACATCGGTGCCACGTCGGTGACCGGCAAGGCGACCATCGCCGGCATGGGCGAGGCCGACTGGACCGCGACGCGCGCGGCCAACTAACACGCACAAGGCGGGGGGATCCGTGTCCTGGCGCACCCG
>JBKJMH010000139.1:0-14718 GCA_046596625.1 Vicinamibacterales bacterium
GCACGGCGCGATGCTGAAGGTGGCGCCGCGCCGGCGGAGTCCGAGCATGCTCTCCAGCCCGGCGCGATACATCCAGGCGGCGGAGCCGGTGTACCAACTCCAGCCTGCCCGGCCAGCGTGCGGCGACCGGACGTAGACATCGCCCGCAACGACGTAAGGCTCGGCCTTGTAGCGTTCGGCGTCGGCGCGTGTGCGCCCATGATTGACCGGGTTGAGCATGTGGAACAGGTCCCCGACTTCGTCGCCGTAGCCGAGGCGCGCCAGGGCCATCACGACCCAGATGGCCGCATGGGTGTACTGTCCGCCGTTCTCGCGAACGCCGGGCGGATAGCCCTTGATGTAGCCGGGGTCCTGGTGCGAGACGTCGAAAGGCGGGTCCAGCAACGCGATCAGTCCGGCGCCGCGCGACACCAGCATGGTGCGCACCGAGTCCATCGCCCGCTCGGCGAAGCGCCGCGGCGCCACACCCGAGAGCACCGCCCACGACTGCGCAATGGAGTCGATGCGGCATTCATCACTCTGGGCCGAACCAAGCGGTTCACCACTGTCGTAGTAGCCACGCCGGTACCACTCGCCGTCCCAGGCCTGTTCGAGGCGCGACGCGTAGCAGGCCGCTTCCGCGCGATAGCGCTGCGCGCGCGGCCCGTCGTCGCGCCTGTCGGCGAGCGTGGCGAAGTCGAGCAGCACGGTGTGCAGGAAAAAGCCGAGCCACGTGCTCTCGCCGCGACCCTCGCGCCCGACGCGGTTCATGCCGTCGTTCCAGTCGCAACTGCCAAAGAGCGGCAGCCCGTGCGCCCCGGTGGTAAGGCCACGCTCGATGGCGCGGACGCAGTGCTCGAACAGCGTCGCCTCCTCACCAGCCAACGTGGGCACGCCGTACGCTTCGTCCTGTTCGTGCGTCAGCGCTGGCCCCTGCAGGAACGGCACGCTGACGTCGAGCACTCCGGTGTCACCGCTGGTGCGCACGTACTCGGCCACGACATAGGGCAGCCAGAGCAGATCATCTGAACAGCGCGTCCGGAGGCCACGACCGCTCGGTTCGTGCCACCAGTGCTGGACGTCGCCCTCGACGAACTGGCGCGACGCGGCACGCAGCAGTTGTTCGCGAGCCAGGTCCGGGCGCGCGAAGGTCAGCGCCATCACATCCTGGAGTTGATCGCGGAAGCCGAAGGCGCCACCCGGCTGGTAGTAGGCGCCGCGTGTCCAGAGTCGGCAGCCAATCGCCTGGTACAGCAACCATCGATTCATGAGCACGTCGAAGGAATCGTCCGGGGTCCGCACCTGGATCGCGTCGAGTGTCTCATTCCATGACGTCAGGACGCGCTGCTTGGCGTCGCGTGCGGCCTCGACGCTGCCGTACTTGGCGAGGAGGGCATCCGCGTGCGCACGGTCCGAGCCCTGGCCGAGCAGCAGCAGTATCGTCCGCCGTTCGCCGGGTGCGAGGACCAGCAATGAGTGCAGCGCGGCACACGGGTCGAGGCCGGCGCCGATGTGTCCCGACAAATCCGCCTGCGTCATGGCGGCCGGAGACGCGACGTCGCGGTTGCGTCCGATGAACGAGGTGCGGTCAGCCGTACCCGATCGGACCTGCCCCGACATCCAGGAGAATGCCGTGCCGGACGCGAACTCCTGGTTGTATGGGTTTCGCGCGAGCAAGGCGCCGGATGTGCGTTCAACCTCGGTCACCACGTGCAATTGCTCGCCGTCCCGGGGCGGGCCGAGCACCCACTCGTTGTAGCTGATAAGGCTGAGCCGCCGTTCCGTTCGTCCCGGGTTGCCCAATGTCAGCAGCGAGAACTTCACGGGATCGCGCTCGTCGACGAACACGTCGAGTTCGTGAGTAATCCCGTGCGTGGTACGTGCGAAGTGGGTCAGGCCGGCGGTATGCCGCACGACGCACGGCGCGTCCTCTGGCACACGGGCCACCGGCCCTGGCGACGGCGACCAGAACTCGCCTGTCTCGTCGTCGCGCACGTAGATTGCCTCCGATGTCGGATCGCTCACCGGGTCGTTGGCAAAGGCGGTCAGCCGGTTCTCGCGGCTGTTGCCGCACCAGGTATGCGCCGAGCCTGAGGCCGTGACGACGGTGCCGAAATGCGGGTTCGCGATGACGTTCACCCACGGCAGCGGCGTTTCCTCGAGCCCCTGCAGCGTGACGGCGTAGGTGCGGCCGTCGTCGGTGAAGCCGCCGAAGCCGTTGTCCATCGTCAGCGGCGGCCGCGGTTCGTCGTCCACGACGCCGACGCCGCGCTTGGGGGCAGAGGGCCGCAGGCGCGGCGTCCGCGGTGAGGAGACGTCGGGCCGATCGAGCTGCACGCCGAGGTCGCCGTCGCTGCCGCGGAGTATCACGCGCGCCACGGATTCGAGCAGTACCCGTTCGGCCTTGCCGAGCCGATCGGCGCGAAGCAGGAAGGCGCCGCCCGGCCGCTGCTGCCACTCGCTCCACGGCCCATACGCCAGCAGCGCCGCGAGTTCGGCCTGCGTCTCATCGAGGTAACCGACCGGATGATCGTTGAGGATGACGAGATCGGCACTGAGCCCCTTCAGCCGCCAGTATTCCTGTGCCTGGAGCAGTGTCCGCACCAGCGCGATGTGTTCGCCGGCTTCGACCCGCACGAGCACGATCGGCAAGTCGCCGGAGATGGCGTGCGCCCACAGTGCCGATTGTCCAAGTTCGTTCGCGGCCAGCGTGTCGGCCGGCGCCCGCAACGAGCCGTCGGTGCCGTGAACGCGCGACGCCAGTCGCTCGAACAGCACCGCCTCGTCGGCCGACATGCCGAGATGGAGCAACCGGCTGTCGGCGTGGGTGGCGGCCAGCACGAAGGTGCGCGCGGCGGCGCCGGCGTCGTGGTACTTGCGCGCCAGGGCCTCGACCGTTTCACGGTCGCTGGCCATGCCGGTGGCGAAACTGAGCCGGATGGTGGCGCCTGGCGCAAGGCGGATCCGGTGCCGCAGGCTCACGATCGGATCGAGCACGATGCCGGTCGTGCCCGACAGCGCTCGCCCGTCGAGTGCGTGGGGGTTGGCGGTCGTGCGTCCGCGGCCGACAAAGCGGGCGCGGTCGGTTTCCCACTCGAGTGGGCCCTGCGGTCGTCCCTCGAGCGCCACCGTATGAAACGCCCAGGCGGCTTGGTCCGCCGGGTCGCGCGGACGGCGATGGCAGAGCAGCGCACTCGTGCCCGAGAGGTATTCAGTCTCGACGAACAGCTTGCCGAACGCCGGATGCGCCACGTCCTGCATGGCCCCAGCCAGCACGACTTCGGCGTAGCTCGTCACCTCGAGTTCGCGGATGCGTGAGCCGTGATTGCGAACGGTCACCCGCCGCACTTCGACATCGTCTTCGGCGGACACCGCGATCTCGAGCTGCGTCGAGATGTCGTCGTCGCGGCGGCGCACCGTCGCGAGGTGCGCAAAGAATGTGGCGGCGTAGTCGTTCGGCTCCTTCAGCGTCGGCTGGAACGTCGCCGACCACACCTCGCCCGAGCGGACGTCGCGCAGGTAGACGAATTGGCCGTGGGCGTCGCGCGTGCCGTCACGCCTCCAGCGGGTGACCGGCAGGCCGCGCCAGACACTGGCGCCGCCGCCCGCGTTGGTGACTGACGTGACATAGCGCCCGTTCGAGAGGAACTGCGTATGTGGCACCATCGTGTGCGGCGACCGGAATCGACGCGCCGGGATGCTGCCGATCGGCACGACCGCGCGCATGGCGCCGGACGGGCGTGGTTCGATGGTGGCCTGGCGGCGCGGAATGCGTTCCTGCAGCAGTAGTTCCGTCGCCTGCACGCGTGGTTCAGCATGGAAGCGCTCCACCATCCGGTTGGCTGTGAGCGCGTTGGCCAGCGCCACGAGCGTCATCCCCTGGTGATGGGCGAAGTGACTGGTCACCACCACGCCGTCTGGCGGGCCGGACACCGCACCGGTTTCGCTCGCCTCGATGGCATCAGCCCCGCGCCGCGTGAAGTCGATCGCTTCGAACATGCCGTAGGTGCCAGACAACCCGGCACTGGCGAGACGGCGAAGATTCGCGGTGGCTTCGACGGGGTCGAGCATCACGGCCAGGGCGGTCGCGTACGGCGCAACGACAAGTTCATCGCCGAGGCCCCGCTTCATCCCGAGGCCGGGGACGCCGAAGGCCTTGTATTGATAGGTGCCGTGTCGGTCGATCAGGTTGTAGGCCGACTCGGAGATGCCCCACGGTACGTTGCAGCTAGAGGCGTAATCGCGTTGACGACGGATGACGAGCCGGCAGGAGTCGTCGAGCAGCGTCTTCGGGTAGGACCGCATCAGCAGCAGCGGCATCAGGTACTCGAACAGCGTGGCGCTCCACGACAGCAGGACCGGCGCCCCGCGCACGCTGGTAACCGGACGCCCGAGCCGGAACCAGTGCCGTTCCGGGACGTCGCCGCGCGCGATGGCGAGGAAGCTGGCCAGGCGCGCCTCGGATGCAAGCAGGTCGTAGTGCGACGCATCGAGACGGCCCGCGCCCTCGCCGTCAGGCAGCCGGAAGCCGATGGCAAACAACTGGCGAACCGGGTCGAACAGAAACCCGAAGTCCATGCTGTCGAACAGCGCGGCCGCGCGCGCGGACAGATCGGGCGAGAGAGTGCGGAGGCCGACCGCGAGGGTGAGCAGTGCTCCGGCGAGGTTGCCGCTGTCGACCGTTGAGATGTAGGCAGGAAGCAGAGGCGCCAGGGTCCGCGAGTCGTACCAGTTGAGCAGGTGCCCCTCGTAGCGCTCCAGCTGTTCGACCGTGGTCAGCGTCTGGCCAATCCGGCGCACAAGGTCGTCGTCGTCGATGAAGTCGAGGTCGCGCGCCGCGAGCGTTGCCAGCAGGCTGAGACCGATGTTCGTCGGCGACGTCCGGTGGGCAACCGTCGGGCCCGCGGCGAACTGCACGTTGTCCGGAGGCAGAAAGTTGTCGTCGGCGCTGACGAAGGTGTCGAAGTAGGCCCAGGTGTTACGTGCGACCTCACGGAGGTAGGCTGCGTCCGCGTCCGACAACCGGGTTTCGCGGACGCGCGTCGGGCGACTCAGTGCGAAGGCCACACCGGGCGCGATCGCCCAGAGTGCCACCAGCGGCATCGCGACCGCGAGCGCGGCCGGGTGACGCGCGAGCGCAAGGAAGGCGGCCAGCGCCGCAACCAGCGGGCTCATCCACATGCGACGAGCGAAGCGGGCAAACCGCACGGCGCTGCCCCGCGCCGAACTGGCTGCGGCCGTCTCCCATTCGAGAAGGTGGCGCCGCGTCAGGACGAGGCGGGTGAGGGTAGTGACGATGGCGTTCAGATGCGTCGTCGCGTCGTGCGCCAGGAACGTCACCTGCAGCAGCGCGCGCGCCGCCGTCATGCGCAGGTCGTCCCAAGTCGGGCGCCTGAGCAGGAGCAGCCCGAATAGCACCGGCGCGAGCGCGATGAGTGTCCACACCAGCGGCCGCCCCGGCAGCGCCACCCACCCGGTGAGCAGGAGCAGGAGCGTCGCGGGCGCCATGAGGCTGCGCCGCAGGTTGTCCAGGATCTTCCAGCGGGCCAGGAGTGGCAGGCGATTCCGGACGACGCCGTCACGCGAGGGCACGAACGGGAAGAGCCACCACAGAATCTGCCAGTCGCCGCGCACCCACCGGTGCTGACGCCTGGTGTGCGCCAGCACCGTCGACGGATAGTCGTCCACGACCTCCACGTCGGTCACCAGCGCCGTGCGCGCAAAGAGCCCCTCGAACAGGTCGTGCGACAGCAGCGTGTTCTCCGGCACGCGTCCATCGAGGACGGCCGTGAAGGCGTCGACGTCGTACAGCCCCTTGCCGGTGAAGGTCCCCTCGTCGAAGAGATCCTGGTAGACGTCGGACACCGCGGTGGTGTACGGGTCGACGCCGGTGTGGCCGGCATAGGTGCGCGCGAAGAGTGAACCAGCGGCGCTCGCGCTCGTGACGCTGACGCGTGGCTGCAGGATGCCGTAGCCCGAGGTGACGCGCCGGAGCGTCGGATCGATGCGCGCCCGATTCAGAGGGTGGGCGGCGACGCTGATCAGCCGCTTCGCTGCGTCCCGCGGCAGCCGCGTATCGGAGTCGAGCGTGATGCAGTAGCGGACTGAGGGCAGCAGCTCGAGCACCCCGACCTGGGTCGTGAAGCTCGTGTCGAGCGCGCCGCGCAGCAGCCGGTTGAACTCCTCGAGCTTGCCGCGCTTTCGCTCCCACCCGATCCACGCCGACTCGCTGGCGTTCCACTGCCGGGCACGGTGAAAGAGATAGAACAGGTTGCGCGCGTCGCCGCCAAGCTTCTCGTTCAGCGCCTCGATGCCGTCACGGGCGCGGCCAATCAGCGTCTCGTCATGCGGATCGGATGCGGCGCCGGCGTCGGCGAAGTCGCTGAGAATGGCGAAGTGCACGCACGGGTCCATGTTGCCGAGCGCCAGCACTTCCAGGTGTTCGAGCAGGGCGTCGACCCCGGGCACGCTCGTGAGCATGGTGGGAACCACGACCATCGTCCGCGCCGTCGTCGGAACGCCGGCGCTGAGGTCGAGGCGCTGGAGCCGGCGTGGGCTGAGGATGCGCGTCACCAGATGCTGCACCGCCGCAATGGCCACGTCGACGACGGGCAGCAGTGCGAGGAAGCCGACGATCCACCGCAGGCCGAGTGAGGCGCCCGCGTGGGTCGCGTAGCGATCGACGCCGTACAGCAACGCGGTCACGCCGAGCGCGATCGCCCCGAAGTAGATCAGCGACGGATGGCGAGCCAGTGCGCGCCGCACCCGGCTGTTCAGGGACGGACGAAAAGCGAGGTCGGCCTCGAGGTCGGGCCGTCCGTCGTCGATGAGGTGATAGCCGACGTGTGCCCCGGCAGCGGTTGGGTCGTCCGCCTGGATCGGGCGTGCCGACTCGATGGCCTTCAACGCCACCCGGACCTGGCCTTCGCCGCTGACCGGAGCCAGGTCCTCGACCGCATGCCGCAGGGCGTCGCGGCTCAGGAAGTCCATCTGCGCATAGGCGCCAGCTGGATCGCGCCGCAGCACCTGGTCGACCAGGCTCACGGTCTCGACGTACTGTTGCCAGTCGAGTGTGGTGCACAAGCGAAGACTCGAGACTGCGCTCGCCATCGATGCCTGCGCCACGCTCTGGTGCTTGTGCTCGCGGCGGATGGTCTCTTCGGCGGTGGTGTCGCGCTCAGCCAGATCGTGATCGACCGCCACGCGGATTTCGGCCAGCCGACTGCCGTACTCGCGAACCCGGTGCAGCAACTGCACGATGAAGGCCGACTCGGGCGAGGTGGACCAGGCGTCGACCGGGCCGACGCTCGCCTTGTCGATGTAGGCATCGGCGGCACCGCGTGCCTCGCGCGCGATGAGCAGTTCGTCCGAGAGACGACGCAGGTTCTCGATGAGTGCCAGCTTCAGCATGCTGGGCCACGCCCAGAGCTCGCCCAGTGTCAGCGGCGCCACGAGCTGATAGCTGGCCAGGAACTGCACCAGCTGCTGCCGCTCGAGCCGGCTGTCGCTGTGCCTGATCAGTTCGACGGCAATCTCGTAGATGCGGGCACGCCCACCGTGTTCGCGCGACGCTAGCCGCGGCAGGCCGCGGGCGTAGGTGCGTGGGAGATCGCGGCGAATATCCGCAATCTCCCCTGACACGAGATGGAAGTTGTCGAGCAGGCAGTCGGCGGCCGGCGCGATGAAGCGTCCGCGGTGTACGTCGCTGGCCAGCGTGCGGTAGGTGGCGTTCAGGACGCGGACGTTGTCGTTGAAGCGGGTGAACGTGTCGCGGGCCGGCCGGCGCGGGTCGGGGTCGATGGTGAGACGGCCCGCGAGCGCCCGCGCCCGTTCGTCGAGCCCGACGATGCTCAACAACGGGTCGCGAAGCGGCCGCTCGGTTGGAACCGAACGGCGGACTCGAAGCCAGGCGGGAAGTGTCAGGCGCCCTCCGCCGAGGTGGTCTCGTTCGGCTCCTGCGAGATGACCGCTTCGGTCGTCAGCAGCAGTGACGCGATCGACGCCGCGTTCTGGAGCGCCGACCGCACGACCTTGGTCGGGTCGATCACGCCGGCAAGCACGAGATCCTGATACTCGTCGGTCAGGGCATTGAAGCCGTGATCGCCCGTCAGCGCCTTCACGCGCTGCACCACGATGGCACCTTCGTGACCGGCATTGGTGGCAATCCACCGCAACGGCTCTTCCACCGCGCGCATGACGATGCGCACGCCGAGCTGCTCGTCGCCGGCGAGGTCAAGCGTCTTCAGCGCGTCAGCCGCACGCAGCAACGCCACGCCGCCGCCCGCGACGATGCCTTCTTCGACGGCGGCTTTGGTGGCGTGCATCGCGTCTTCGACGCGGGCTTTCTTTTCCTTCATCTCGGTTTCAGTGGCGGCTCCAACCTTGATGACCGCAACGCCGCCGACGAGCTTGGCGAGCCGCTCCTGCAACTTCTCGCGGTCGTAGTCGGAGCTGGCGTCCTCCACCTGCGTCCGCAGTTGCTTCACGCGTCCGGCTATAGCATCCTTCGTGCCGCCGCCCTCGATGATGGTGGTGCTGTCCTTGTCGATGGCGACCCGCTTGGCCTGTCCGAGGTCTGCGAGCGTCACCGTCTCGAGCCGGATGCCGAGGTCGGCCGTCACGGCCCGGCCGCCTGTCAGCACGGCAAGATCTTCCAGCATCGCCTTGCGGCGGTCACCGAAGCCTGGCGCTTTCACGGCAGCCACCTGCAACGTGCCGCGAATCTTGTTCACCACGAGGGTAGCCAGCGCGTCGGTCTCGAGGTCTTCAGCCACGATCAGCAGCGGACGGCCCGAACCCGCGACTTGCTCGAGCAGCGGCAGCAGGTCTTTCATTGCGCCGATCTTCTTCTCGTGGATCAAAATGTAGGGATCGGCCATCGCCACGCTCATGCGCTCGGCGTCGGTGACGAAGTAGGGCGAGAGGTAGCCGCGATCGAACTGCATCCCTTCGACCACCTCGAGCGAGGTCTCGATCGTCTTGGCTTCTTCGACGGTGATGACGCCGTCCTTGCCAACCTTCTCCATGGCTTCGGCGATGATCCGGCCGATGGTCTCGTCGTGGTTCGCCGAGATGGTGCCGACCTGGGCGATCATCGAGCCGCTCACCGGCTTGGAATGGGTGTGGAGCGCCGCCACGAGCGCCTCGACCGCTTTGGCGATGCCACGCTTGAGCGCCATCGGGTTCGCGCCAGCCGTCACGTTCCTCGCCCCTTCACGGTAGATGGCCTGCGCCAGTACCGTCGCGGTTGTCGTGCCGTCGCCGGCCACGTCGGACGTCTTGCTCGCGACCTCGCGAACCATCTGTGCGCCCATGTTCTCGAGCGGGTCGGGCAGGTTGATCTCCCTGGCCACCGACACGCCGTCCTTGGTGATGGTGGGGGAGCCGTACGGCTTGCCGAGGATGACGTTGCGCCCCTTCGGGCCGAGTGTCACCTTGACCGCGTTCGCCAGGCCGTTCACGCCGCGCAGGATCGCCTGTCTCGAGTCGTCGCCGTAGGTGATGCGTTTCGCCATGTCAGCGTCCCTTCCCGTCGGTCGACGTCGGGAGCGCCGCAACCTCGGCCGCGTCGAGTGAGGCGAGCACGTCGGCCTCCTTCATGATGAGGTATTCAGTCCCCTCCAGCTTGATCTCGCTGCCAGAGTACTTGCCGAAGAGGATGGTGTCGCCGGCCTTCAGCTCGAGTGGAATCCGAAGACCATCGTCAGAAATCCGGCCATTGCCGACGGCGATGACGGTGCCGCGCTGCGGCTTTTCCTTCGCAGAATCCGGGATGATGATCCCGCCGATCTGCTGTTCGCCTTCGACGTGGCGCTGGACGACGATGCGGTCGTGGAGAGGTCTGACCTTCATGACGGGAACTCCAAAAATGCTCTGGCTGGTGAACGAGCGGTCGGCGGGGAACCAGAGCGGCTCGTCCGGCGGTTGTGCGGAGGGCGGTGGCGGCGGTCGAACTGGCGTGTCTCGCGCACCGCTTACTGTACCGTTCCGGGCAATCCCACCCGTGTGCCCGATTGCACAGACAGGGGCCCGGGCAATCGCTACGCTCGGGATGAATCTTGGCGGTGCGTCATCGCCGCCAGTCAGGGAAGCTGTGATGAACATGAGCCGTTGGCGCGTCTGTGAACTCTGGATGGCGGTGTGTGTCGTGTGCGGGTGCGGCGCCGCGGGATTCGGCGCGCCGAGCGTGGCCACCGTCACCGTGCTCGTGGCGCTGTCACTTGTCCCTGTCGCGAGCGTGATGCGCTGGTGGCCGTCGGACGTAGCCGTGCCGACACTCGGCGCCGCGAGTGCCCGGGCATGACGTCCACCCTCGATGACGTTCGGCGAGCCGAGGCAAGCGCCGAATACCGGGCTGGCACCGTCACGATGCTGCAGGACGCCGCGGGGAGCGGGCAACCGGTCATGGTTCCTGGCACGCGAGAGTCGCGGCTGTCAGCGCTGCCAACCGAACCGCTGATGCCGTCTGCCGGCTACAACCACGAAGGCATGCCGCCGCTGCCGGACCGCACCGGGCCAATCGCTCATCTGATGATGTCGCTGGTCGACCGCCTTATCGCGCTGATGCGCGTCGCCCCCTCGCGGTAGCCGCCCCTCGCAATACTGCAGCGCGGCGCGCGCCATCGCCAGGCTCACCGCGGGTCGGAGCGGTTCTCGGCGATCCAGGTGGAGCTGACGCTTCCCAGGTCTTGCTGCGAGCTGCGCGGTCGGGCGAACCCGATTACTCCCGCGATGAGAACCACGACGGCCAGGCCGATCCAGATCATGTGATCTATCTTGGCTCGACCCGCACGGCTGGCGCTGTGCTCGTTTGCACAGGGGCCGTTCGAACAGCTCCGGCGAGCCCGCTGAGGCAGCGATCAGTCGGAGTCGGGCTCGTGCAGGACAACCGTCAGGAGTCCGCCGCGAATCGTCAGACCATCCTTGTAGTCGATGAACCCGAGGCGCTCGAACTTCTTCATGAAGAAGTTGACGCGCGAGCGCGTGGTTCCCACCATCTGCGCCAGCACCTCCTGCGACACCCTGGGCACGGTTCGCACCGGATCGTCGGGTGTGCCGTAGCGCGCCAGCAGCAGGAGCGCGCGCGCCAGCCGTCGCTCGCTCGGGTTGAACAGGTGGTCGACGAGGTCTTCCTCGATGCGCATGTTGCGGGTGAGCAGGTGTGTGATGAATCGTTCCGACATCGCGCGTCGCCCGCGCAGCAGCCGCACCATGCGCCCCTTCTCCAGCCTCAGCACGCTCGCCGCAGTCACGGTGGTGGCGCTGCTCAGGCGCAGCGGCTGGGCCGCCAGGCAGCCCTCACCGAAGAAGTCGCCAGGCTCGACGATGGCGATCACGGCCTCGCGCCCCTGCTTCGAGACCACTGACAGTTTCACCGCACCCTTCCGGATATAGAACACGCTGTCGGCCGGATCGCCCTGCGTGAAGATGCTCTCGCCGCGCTCAAAGTGGACGACGTGCTTCGACAGGGCCGGGTTGTCGAGAAACAGGTCGGCATCGAAGGCCGTGTGGCGCGGGCGCGTGGCCAGCCGGGTCTTCCGCGAACGGGCGGCACGCGCCCTTACGGCCATGTGCGGCTGGGATGGGGGAGCCGGTGGTCTGCTATTACGTCCGGCATGGGATTGGATGTCCTGGTCTGGCTGCGAGCCGTAAGTATCACACGGGGGCGGAAGTGAGGACCGGCCTCGGCGAAGACGTCACCCGAGACACATCTGGCGGCTTTCCTCGCGATCGCAACATTCCTGTCGTCCGGGCTGACGTGAAGGCGGAAGTGAACCCGGCAATAATCTCGGCCATTCGAGCGGGGACATGCGCCAGCCGTGGCGTGGATCTTGATAACCCGTGTGTTTCGATGCGATGGACCGATGCGCTCCCCGCTCGTGAACAAGGAACGGTTTCGCCCCTCTGGCTCGTATCCGACGAACCCGTCGTCAACGACCTGGTGGTGTATCTCGATCGCATGCGGTGCGAGATCGAGGAATCGCCCAACGCCGAACACAGCATCACCTTCAGCCGGGCCAATCTGCACCAGGTGCGCGCGGCCTTCGCCCGCATGATCCGCCGCGGCGAGGAGCGCCTCCATCGCTTCTGCGAACTGGCGGGCGACGCCTTCCTCGGCGGACGCTATTCGCTCCAGAGTCTTGCCGTCGGCAGCGTGAACACGACAAAGGAGCGCTTCACCCTGGTGAAGGACATCACCCCCGATTACCTCTACTCGCTCACCGACCTCGATCTCGGAAACCGGCAGGTGGCACGCCTCCGCTACTTCGACGGCGAGCGCTGGAGCCCGACGTCGCTGGTCGCCAACGTCGTCGAGTATCACCCCGAGTCGATCAACGACTGGCACATCTACAAGATGGTGAGCCGCATCAAGGCCGAGGAGCAGATCTGGAACAAGGTGGTGGACACCATCTTCGAACTGGATCGGCTGGTGGAGATGGACAAGCAACTTCGCCACCTGAACCGATTTGTCAAGGATGTCTTCGGCGTGAAATTCGTCGTCAGCGACCAGGCCGCCGTCCGCGCGCTGCAGGAGTCGCTGCGGACGATGAGTTGGACGCCCGAACAGTTGGAACTCCACGGCGTGCCGGTCGTGCCCTCGACCGCCGCCCTCGAGTGCCTCGAGGTGAAGGACTACCTCAGTGCCGAAGACGGCATGAAGGCGTCGGGCTGGCAGGCCATCAAGTCGGTCTTCCACTGGTGGGACACGATGATCGAGGTGCAGGTGCAACCGCTGGCGAACTACCTGCGGGAGCGCGAGCGCCTGACCCGGGAGAGCCACGCCGGCTTCAAGTCGCGCCGCGAGGACATCCGGAACCGTGTGGCGGAGTCCATTCCGCTCTTCGGCTTCTACCGCGATCTCCTCACCTGGCTGTTCCTCGAACCTGAGAGGGACGCGCCACTCTTCGAGCGTGTCCGCATCGTCGTGACCGACTGAGGCAGTGGCGCCCCGCGGCAGGGTTTTGCGTGCGATTGCATGGGCGGCCGGCGAATCCGCCGGAAGCTGGCGCCGCGGCGGTTGATCTCTGGGAACAACGATGTATAAATGAGGGGCTTTCCGACACCCTTCGGTCGTTGCCCACGCCGAACGGTCAGGATTCAACCCCCCGGAGCCCCGCGCGAAGCGGTGCCCGTCAACGACAAACGAGGATTCGTGACGCCGCCAGAAGAAGACGATCGCGCCGAACGCACGATGTTCATCAGCCGGGCGCAGCTGTTCGACGCCATGCCCGCCCCCGACCCGATTGCCCACTATCTCGTCGTGCTCGAAGGGACCTCTCCCGGGAAGCGCGTGGAGATCGACACGGCGGCCGTGTCAATTGGCCGCGGCGCCTCCCAGACCGTGGTGTGCGACGACCGTGACGTCTCGCGACAACACGCGCGGGTGTCGCTCGTGAACGGCGCGGTGACGGTCGAGGATCTGCAGTCGACCAACGGCACGTTCGTCGATGAGCAGCGCATCACCGGCGCAGTGCCGTTGAAGGAGGGCGCACGCATCCGGCTCGGCGGGCAGTTGCTGAAGTACGAGCGTCGCAGTCGCGCCGACGTGAAGAAGGCGCAGGAACTCGAGCGCGACATCAAGAAGGCGAACGACTACGTGATGTCGCTGCTGCCAACGCCGATGTCCTCCGGCCCGGTGCGGGCGACGTGGCGATACATGCCGTCGGCGCAACTCGGCGGCGACGCCTTCGGCTACTACTGGCTCGAGCCCAATACGCTGGTGCTGTACCTGGTGGATGTATCCGGCCACGGCGTCGGTTCTGCGATGCACTCGGTCAGCGTCCTGAACGTGCTGCGGCAGCGCGCGCTGCCCAACGTCGACTTCAAGAACCCGGCCGAGGTGCTGGCGAGCCTGAACGACCGCTTCCCGACGGACGAGCACAACGGGCTGTACTTCACGATGTGGTATGGCGTCTATCACACCGCCACGCGCACCCTGTCGTACGGCACGGCGGGGCATGGCCCGGCGATTCTCGTGCCTGCCGATAAGAGCAGCACGACGCCACTCGGTATGTCAGCGGTGATGATCGGCATGCTGCCGGATCAGACCTACGACGTTGCGCACGAAGTGATGCCGACGGGCAGCACGCTGTTCGTGTTCAGCGACGGCGCCTACGAGATCGTCACGAAGGAGGGGGTGCGCACGGACTTCGAGGAGTTCCTGCCGCTGCTGACCGCCCCGTCCACGCCGGGCATGTCCGAGCCAGAGCGGGTCTATCAGGCTATCCGCAGTGTGTCCAAGGCCGGTCCCCTCGACGACGATTTCTCGCTGATGGCCCTGACGTTCGTCTAGATCCCGTTGTACGTAGCCGCGCACCTTCAGGGTACGTAGCCGCGCACCTTCAGGTGCGCGGTGACCGCGCCGACCTGAGGTCGGCAGCTACAAACGCGCTAGGAGTCTGCGCGGCAGAAGTCCGGCGCGCCCCACAGGGTTCAAGATGCGATGGGGTGGGAAGATGACCAGGGGCAGCTCGCTGATCGGGACGAAGGACCGGTCTGGAGCCCTGGTGCGGCGGGGCGCGCGCGCGTGACGCAGCCGCGAGGGACCAGGCGGCTGGGTCGTTAGGCGGTCTGCAGGCGGTGCAGTCGCTTGAGATTGACGGCCTGACACACCAGCGTCCACTCGCCTCGGGCCTGCGCCTCACCGCGGACGCTGAATTGGCGGAAGCCAAGCACGTGTTTGATCCAGCCGATGACCGGCTCGTCTATCGCCGCCGCAAGGCGATCGTCGAGCCGGTC
>JBKJMH010000262.1:0-2636 GCA_046596625.1 Vicinamibacterales bacterium
GCCACCCGCTCGCCGCGCCCAGACGCCGTGCGCCGGGTTACAATTCCTCGCAGGGGATGTTCCCCTTACCGCTTCTTCGATACTTCCGGACGAGAGACATGGACGATCACTTCGGACTTTTGTGGATTCACGTGGGATTTGCGGCGATCGTCGTCGTCATCTACGCGCTGTTCCTGTTCAACTGACATCGACGCGGCCGGCACGTCAGACGTGACGGTGGGCAGCCAGCCACGATGCGGCCGCGGCCGGATCGTCGAAGACCCGGACGGTGAGATGGCTGTGTTCGGCACCGTACTCGGCGTACTTGCGCAACAGGGCCACCTGGTTGTTGGCGTCGAGCAGCACAGCGATCGGCCCGCGCGCGCCGTGCCGCGCCACCTGCTGCTGGCCGCGCTTGACGAGCCAGAGCACGTCGGCCTCGGACGGCACCCAGGTGCTGCCCCGCAGATCGTAGAGCGTGCCGTAGGTCCACACCTGCTCGGCCAGTTGCCGATCGACCGCAATCGCGATTTCCTCGACACTCCACGGGTCTGACACGATCACCGTGATTCGGCGCTGCTCGTCATCCCGGTTGATGGCAATGGGCACGATGGCCTCCTCCGCTCATTAGACGCCCCAGCGGCAAGCAGAGTCCAGCGGACGACACTCAGGGCCTGGGCCGGCCCGGCCTGGTGCCTGCCGCGAGGTCGTAGAGGCGGCGCACACCATTCACCGCGTGCCAGAGCAGGATGCCGGTCGCCGCGAACATCATCAGCAGCGAGGCCACCGCCGAGTCGACCGACACGCGCCACCGGCTGAGGTTACTGACCAGGGGCCCGGCGAAGACGAGCGCACAGCCGAGCGCCGTGCTGAAGCCGAGCGTGAAGTACTCCGCGGACGCGCCGAACGGCGCGATCGACGCGCCCACCATCGCCTCGAGATAGCCGAGCAACGGGCCCGGTCCGCTCGCCCGCAGCAACACCCACCCCAGGAGCACGACCAGCAACACGTAGACGTGCCGCAGCGCGCGCGGCACGCGCGGCAGCAGGGCGCCAAGTCCGGCAGCCTCGATTGCCAGCCAGCTGGCGCAGTACACCGCCCACGGCAGCACGCTCCACGACGCTTCGGTCCACAGGCCGACCAGCACGAAGCCGCAGATGGTGAGGACGAACAGGCGCCGGCTGCCGCGCTCGTGCCCGGCGATCGGCAACGAGACGTAGTCGCGCAGCCAGGTGATGAGCGTGATATTCCAGCGCCGCCAGAATTCCCGGATCGAGTCGGCGGTGTACGGGCGCCTGAAGTTCTCCTGGTAGCGCAGGCCGAGCATCTTGCCGAGGCCGATGCCGACGTCGGAGAAGCCCGAGAGGTAGAAGTAGACCTCGAGCGCGACGCAGACCGCACCGAGCCAGGCGCTGTCGGTCGACAGCTTCGTGACCGGCAACGCGAAGATGCGCCCAGCCACCGACCCGAGCGGCCCGGCGACCAGGTAGACCTTCGTCAGCCCCTGCGAGATGCGCCGAACGCCGTACGAGAAGCCGGCCATGCTGACGTCGGTCCGCGCCAGCTGGTGCTCGAAGTCATGAAAGCGTGACAGCGGACCCGAGGGGAAGACCGGAAGCTGGAGGAGGTAGAGGATTGCCGCCGCATGGCGGCGCGGGTCGACGATGCCGCGCCGGACATCGAGGAGATACGACACGGCATGGCACAGGACGACGCCCAGTCCGGCCGGCATGGCCACGGGCCACATGCCAGGGCGCAGTACCGTCAGGAACAGCGCAACGTGCGCGGTCACCACGGCGACGACGATGGCGGTGGATTGCGAGGCGTGGGCGCGTCGCTGATGAACGGCGAGCGCTGTCGCGTGCGTGAGCAGGGCCACGACCGCCAGGACCAGCACACCACTCCAGCCAAGCCGCCAGGCCACAAGCGTCCACGCCGCAGCCCTGAACAGCCAGGCGATGAAGAAGGAGGAATCGAGCCGAGGCAACGCGCCCTGATCATAGCGCGTCGAGCACGTCCACCCGGCCGGGCCCGCACGTGCCGCGGGAGGAAAGTGCTGGCGCGGCGGGACAGAGTCAGGGCACTATGCGGACGTGACCCCGCTGCTGCTGGCGCAATCGCTGCTCGAATATGGCGGCCTCGGATCGACGTCGTCGTCGATCTCCGATTCGATGGGCGACGCCGGAACGAAGCTGATCGACGGCCTGCTCCGCGTCGATCGCAACACCTGGCTGGCCATCGGCGCTGTAGTTCTGGTCCTCGCCTACCTGACGCGCCGGAAGCGCTGACCCCTCCGTGTCACGCGACATCGCCATTGTCGGCGCCGGAGCCGCCGGCCTGGCCACCGCCATCTTCATTCGCCGGCACGATCGCTCTGGCCGTGTGCGCCTGATCGAGGGTGCCCGACGACCGGGCGCCAAAATCCTGGTCAGCGGCGGCAGCCGCTGCAACGTCACGAACGCCGAGGTCACCGAGCAGGACTTCCACGGCGGATCGCGCGCGGCCATCAGGCAGGTGCTGCGCGCGCTGCCCGTGGCGCAGACGGTGCAGTTCTTCGCTGAACTCGGCGTGCCGCTCCACGAAGAGCCGGGCGGCAAGCTCTTTCCCGACTCGAACCGATCGCGCGATGTGCTCGAGGCGCTGCTGGCTGAGTGCGC
>JBKJMH010000110.1:0-6548 GCA_046596625.1 Vicinamibacterales bacterium
GCGACCAGGCGCACGTCGGTGCCCGCCGCAGCCAGCCCGGATAGCCACTCCCTGGCCGTGGACGACATCTGCAGCACCGGCACGCCGTACGGCGTCAGGAAGTCGACCGCGTTCGACGGACACAGACCTGGCATGCCGCCTTCGCTGATGGCGACGATGCCGCGGATGGCCGGGTCGCGTCGCAGTGCCGCGATGGAGCGTCCTTCGCGGCTGATGGCCGCCTGGTCGAGCGTCACGAGCACGATCGGCGCGCCTGAACCCTGAAGGCCGATGCGGCCGCGCAGGCCGTCGGCGGTGGTGAAGCCGCCGTCAAAGAATGGCAGCGCCTCGCGGCGCGCCGCCCCGCCTTCGAGAAAGGCGGCGTGCAAGTCGATGCGGTCGAGCGCGAACTGGCGAGGCGTGCACTCGCCGCCACGCTTCGACACCTCGCCGGCCAGCCATTCTGCCGTCGCGTTGTCGGGGTCGGTCGCCGTACGGTGCGACCCGATCAGGTGATACATGCGAAAGACGTCGGCGACCCGTTCGCGGCGCACCGCGTCGGTGCCGTCGATCTGGCCGAACGCCAGCCTGGGCAGCGCGACCACGGGTACGGCGGCCAGCGCGAGGCGGAGGAATTCCTTGCGGGTCACGCTCGACATGATGCGCGCCATCTTACCGGATGCGGCGTCACGCTCGCGCACGCGCGCCGCGGTCGGCCGTACAATCGCACCCGTGGATATCGTGACCGCCCTCTCGCGGATCCTGCCGTTCGCGTTCGCGTCTGGCGTGAACCTCTACGCGACCATTGCGGTCGCCGGCCTCTGCGCACGCCTCGGGTTGGTGACGCTTCCCGAGCAGTTCCGCATCTTCGGCAACGGGCTCGTCATCGCCGTGGCACTGACGATGTACCTGGTCGAGTTCATCGCGGACAAGGTGCCGTGGGTCGACACCGCGTGGGATGCGGTGCACACGGTGATCCGGCCGCTGGGCGGTGCGATGGTGGCGGTGGTGGCGCTGGGCGACGCGGCGCCGGGGATGCAGGCGGTGGCGGCGCTTGTGGGTGGGTCCGTAGCCCTGACCACGCACCTGACGAAGGCGGGCACGCGCGCGGTGGTCAATGCGTCGCCGGAGCCATTCAGCAACTGGACGCTGAGCCTCGCCGAAGACCTGTTCGTCGTGGCGCTGACGTGGTTTGCAACGCAGCACCCCTGGCTGGCGGCCGGCGCCACTATCGTCTTGCTCGTCGTCATCGTCACCGCAGGGTCCTTTCTATTCAAAGCAGCACGGCGCCGCTTTCGGACGCGGCCGGCGCGTCAGCGCGCCGACGCCGCTGGCGGACCGTAGGCCCAGGCGAATCCTTCGGCAACCACTGCGTCTGGCACAGCGTGGCGACCGGCGTACTCCCGGTAGGTGACGTCGTAGCCCAGTCCGCGCAGGCGCGGGACGAAGCGGCGGCTGGTGTCGTCGATCGGCATCACGCCGTCCTCCGTGCCGTGCGAGATGAAGATGCGCGGCGTGCCCTGCCTGTCCACCGGCGCGAGCACGCCTGGCGAGAACGCGAGAATGTAGCTGAACAGGGTGCCGGCGCCGATGCCGAAGGAAAGAGCGTAGGACGCGCCGTCGGAATGGCCGCCAACCGCCAGTCGGGTCCGGTCCACCGAGCACCGGGCGAACGTCTGGGCGAGTGCTGTGGCGAGGAAGTCGGCGTCTGGGCCGTAAGCGCCGAGCACGAGGTCCCACGTGCGCTGGTCGCGGGAGTCCGGCGCGAGGATAATGACGCCGTGCGCATCAGCCATCGGGAACGCGTAGTACACCGATTGGGCCGTGCCGCCGGCGCCGTGGAAGAGCACGAGCAACGGCCTCGGCACGCCGACGGTGTAGCCGGCCGGCAGATACAGCAGTCCGTCGCGTTCATGGTCGAGGCTGAGCGGATGCGTTCCAGGACCGAGGGCTGCACCGGATGGCCGTGCCTGCATCACGGCGGCCGCGAGTCCGGCCGTGGCGCTCAGAAAGTTGCGGCGTGTGGGGCGCATCTACGAGCGCACGTTACCGTCTCCGTTTGCCCGGTGCAACGATCCTGATGACCTCATCGCTCGCGCTCGTCCTGCTGTTTGTCGGCAGCGGCACCGCCGCCCTGATCTACGAAGTGGTCTGGCAGCAGCTGCTGCAACTGGTGATCGGTTCGTCCACGGTCTCCCTTGGCGTCTTGCTCGGCACTTACATGGGCGGCATGTGTCTGGGCAGTTTGTTCGCGCCGCGGCTGGTGCCGCGCGGCCGGCATCCGCTCGTCGCCTACGCGGTGCTCGAGGCGGCGATCGGCGCGATGGGTCTGCTCCTGCTATGGGGCATGCCGCTGGTGACGCGCGTCTACATCAGCGTCGGCGGCCTTGGCACCGGCGGGGTGCTGATGCGCGCGCTCGTGGCCGGCATCTGCCTGGTGCCGCCAACCTTCGCGATGGGCGCCACCTTGCCGGTGATGGCGCGATGGGTGGACGGCACAGCAGCAGGCCGGGCCCGTCTCGGGTTCTTCTATGCCGGCAACCTGGCGGGTGCCGTGTTCGGGTGCCTGCTCGCCGGGTTCTATCTGCTGCGGGTGTTCGACATGGCGGTCGCCACCTACGTGGCCGCGGCCATCAACCTCGTGGTGGCGGCGCTCGCCTGGCAGGCGAGCCGTCGCGCGGTGTGGCTGCCCAACGGCCAGTCCGCCGCGGGCTCGGTGTCGGCTTCGGTGTCGGCCTCGATGTTGACGTTGGCGTCAGCGGACGCGGTGAAGCGGGACGTCGCGGTGGGTACCGTGGCGACACGGCGCCGGCTCTATCTGGTAATAGCCGGCTCCAGTTTTTGTGCACTGGCCGCGGAAGTGGTCTGGACGCGCATGCTGGCGCTGCTGTTCGGGGCGACGGTCTACACCTTCTCCATCGTCCTCGCGGTGTTCCTCATCGGTCTCGGGATCGGCAGCAGTGCGGCGGCCGCCCTGGCGCGGCGGACCACTCGTGCCGCGGTCTGGCTGGGTTGGGCACAGCTCGCGTCGGTGGTGGGCATGGTGTGGTCGGCGTACGCCCTCGCCAACGTGTTGCCGTACTGGCCGCCGAGTGATGCGGGCGCGGTCAGCATCTGGGCGGTCTTCCGCGTCGACTTCCTGCGCGCCGCTTTTGCCATCCTGCCGGCGCCCATTCTCTGGGGAGCCAGCTTCTCGCTGGCGCTGGCTGCGTCGGGTGACGACACCGCCGACCAGGGCGATGTGGTGGGACGTCTCTACGCTGCGAACACGGTTGGGGCCATCGCCGGTGCGCTCGTCACCAGCCTGGTGCTGGTGCGATGGTTCGGCTCGCAACATGCGCAGCAGGTCATGACGTTGGTGGCGACCTGCGGAGGCGCGTTGTTGCTGTGGACCGCTGTCGGCCATCGGCCCCTGCGGGCGGCACGCGCGGCGGCCGTGCTGACGACGCTGCTGCTGGCTTTCGCCGTGGCGCCGCTGCCAGGCGTGCTCGTTGCGTACGGCCGGCACGCGGCGAACTGGGTGAGCCACGCGCACGAGATCATCTACGTCGGCGAAGGGATGCATGCGTCGATTGCGATCTCGCGCACGGAAGACGGCGTCCTGAACTATCACAACGCCGGCAAGGTGCAGGCCTCCAGCCAGCCGGCCGACATGCGGCTCCAGCGCATGCTGGGTCATCTCACCACGCTGATTCCCGAGAAGCCGCGCAAGGTGCTGGTGATCGGGTGCGGTGCCGGCGTCACGGCTGGAGCGGTGAGCGTGAACCCCGCGGTCGAGCAGGTCACCATTGTCGACATCGAACCGCTGGTGCCGCAAGTGGCGCGCACCTACCTCGGGTCGGTGAATCACGACGTGCTGAAGAACCCAAAGGTGCGCGTCATTGCTGACGATGCCCGGCACTTCCTGCTGACGACCACTGAAACGTTCGACGCCATCACCTCCGATCCGCTCGACCCCTGGGTGAAGGGCGCCGCCACGCTCTACACGAAGGAGTTCTTCGACGTGGCTCGTCAGCACCTGAATCCGGGCGGCGTCATGACGCTCTACGTGCAGTTGTTCGAGAGCAGCCCGGCGGCCGTGAAGTCGGAGATCGCTACGTTCTTCGAGGCGTTTCCGGAAGCGCTGGTGTTCGGCAACGTCTTCGAGGGGCATGCGATCGATACCGTGCTCGTCGGACAGGCGCGGAAGTCGGCGATCTGGGTGGATGAGATCGAGGGCATGCTGCGCCATCCCGCGTTCGCGGCCGTCGACAGTTCCCTGATCCAGGCAGGCATCTACGGCGCCGCCGATCTGTTCGGCAATTATGCCGGCCGCGGCCGCGACCTGAAGGGGTGGCTCGCCGACGCGCAGGTGAACCGCGACCTCGACCTCCGGCTCCAGTATCTGGCGGGCCTCGGATTGAACGAACATAGCGGCGACGCGATCTATCGCGAGATGCTCGACTACCGCATCTATCCCGACGATCTTTTCGTCGCAACGGAGGGAACCGTGGACGACCTGAAGGCGGCGATGTCTGGAGTGCGCGAGTGAACAGACGGACAGTGAGTGCGGTCGCGGTTGCCGTGCTGGGGTTCATCGGCACTGCCGCCTGCCGGCGCGAGGCGCCAGCCCCGGCGGCGGCCCAGTCGACCCCGACGCCCGCGGCGCACATGGTGGCGCGCAGCGGACTCGCCATGGGCTCGTCGCTCACGCTGATGGCGTGGACAGCTGCCGACGACCCGGCGAACCGCGCCTTCGACGCGGTGTTCGCGGAGTTCACGCGGCTCGATGCGCTGATGAGCGTGTGGAAGCCGGGGAGCGAGGTCATCCGGCTGAACGAGGCCGCGGGGCAGCACGCCGTGCCCGTCAGCCGCGAGACGCTCGAGGCGCTGACTACCGCCCGGCAGGTGAGCGAGTGGACCGGCGCCAAGTTCGACGTCACCTTCGGCGCGCTGTCCGATATCTGGAAGTTCGACCAGGACCAGAACGACTCCGTGCCGTCGGCGGCGGCCATCGCCGCACGCATCGGCCTCATCGACTACCGCCGGCTGCGGCTCGACGAGCAGGCGGGTACGGCGTTCCTCGAGCGCCGCGGTATGCGGGTGCATCTCGGCGGCATCGGCAAGGGGCTGGCGGTCGACCGCGCGGTGACGCTGCTTCGCGATGCCGGATTGAAGGACTTCTCGATTCAGGCGGGAGGCGACCTGTATGTGGCGGGGAAGCACGGCGACCGCGCGTGGCGGCTTGGCATTGCCGACCCGCGGGCGCCGGACGGCGCGGTGTTCGCGCGGGTGGAGCTGGAAGACAGCACTTTCAGCACCTCTGGCGACTACGAGCGCTTCTTCATCAAGGACGGCGTCCGCTACCACCACTTGCTCGATCCGTCCACCGGCCAGCCGTCGCGCCTGAGCCGCAGTGTGACGATTCTCTCGAAGCGCGCCGTCATCGCCGACGGCCTGAGCACCGGCGTCTTTCTGCTCGGACCGGAGAAGGGGATGGCGCTGATCGAGCAGCTGCCGGATGTTGAAGGGGTGATCGTCGGCGCCGACAATCAGGTGCACGTGTCGAGCGGCCTGCAGGGCAAGCTCGAGATCGTCCATCAGCCGACGCCAGGAACGTAGGGGGAAGTCTGAATTCAGAATTCAGAAGTCAGAGTTCAGAATTCAGTGGCGTAGCCGCGCACCTTCAGGTGCGCTAAAGCGAGGCCGACCTGAAGGTCGGCAGCTACCCACAGCAATTGCGCCTACACGCCGACCTTCTCTCCGACCCGCAGGTTGTTCGCCTTCCGGTACACGACGATCCAGTGCACGCACTTCTGCTCGTCGGCGTAAAGCCGCTCGCAGTCGTCGCAGCGGACGCACTCGGAGCGGACGATCTGCGGCCCGCGAATGGCGCCCCATTCACACGTGCGTTCGCAGATCTTGCAGCTCTTGCACTCCGACCAGCGCTTGATGCGGAACAGCGTCGTGACCTGCGAGATGAGGCCGAGCATTCCGCCGACCGGACACAGGAACCGGCAGTACAGGTTCCGCACCACCACGCTCGCCACGAGCAGCGTGCCGAGCATGGTCCAGAGCAGGACAGAGCCCTGGCGGGTGAACATCCAGAACGGTTCGACGTAGCGGTAGACCGTGAAGTGGTCGGTCACCGCGTAGTAGCCGACGACCGCCACCAGCAGCCCGTACTTCACGTAGCCGGCGTAGCGTTCGACCTTCGCCGAGGGTTCCCAGCGAATCTTCTTCGGGACCACGGCATCGAGCAGTTGCGTGAGCGCGCCGAAGGCGCAGATGCGACCGCAGTACAGCCGCCCCCACAGCAGCGTCGTCACCACGGTGAACGTGCCGATCAGGTACCAGGCAATGCTGTACTTGAACTCGGGGAAGTCCCAGTGCACGAAGCGGAAGATGTCGGTTACCGAGATTAGCGTGCTCTTGGTCACGCCGAGATAGGCCACCGACAGCGCCAGCGTTACGTACTTGAGCGGCTGGCTCCGGCGGAAGAAGCTGACCATCGCGAAGGCGAAGAAGAGCGACATCAGCGTCAGGTCGGTCGCCTGTGGCCGCAGGATGTCGGCCCAGGTTTCGACCTT
>JBKJMH010000145.1:0-25230 GCA_046596625.1 Vicinamibacterales bacterium
TGGCGCGCTCAGAGCCTGCGCGCCTGTATGTGTTCAACATCACGAAGACACGAAGAACACGAAGACTCTCTGGTCCTTCACGGGAGAGACTTCGTGATGCTTCGTGGCCTTCGTGAAGCGGCTCTACGGCCGCGACGCCGGTCGGCCTGCTCTGAGCCTCAGGAGCGGGGCGCCCGCACCTCGACGTCTACGGAGTTGAGCCCGGCACGAATCCAGGCAGCCATCGACGCCGCCCCTGGCGTGTCGCCGTGGATGCAGAGCGTGTCGGCATCGATCAAGATCGTCGAGCCGTCCACGGCCACGACAGTCCGCTCGGTCGCCATCTGCATCGCGCGAGTCACCACCTCTTCGACGCTGACGATAACGGCTCCGGGCTGGCCGCGCGGCACCAGGGTGCCGTCGGGCTCGTAGGCGCGATCGGCAAACGCCTCGATCGCGACGCGGAGACCGATGGCTCGCCCGGCTGCGGCCAGGGCCGAGTGCGGCGGCGCGTACAACACCAGTTCCGGATCGAACGCGAACACGGCGGCAGCGATCGCCTCGGCCAGGCTGCGGTCGTGGGTACTCATGGTGTAGAGCGCGCCGTGAGGCTTGACGTGCGTCAGCAGCGTCCCTTCTGCCCTGGCCACACCGGCCACCGCCGCAACCTGGTACAGCACCATGTCCTGCGCCTCGGCGGCGTCGAGCGTCATCTGGCGACGGCCGAACCCCTGACGATCGGGAAAGGATGGGTGGGCGCCGACGGCGACGCCATGCTCGCGGGCAAGACGAATCGTCTGGCGCAGCACGGTGGGGTCGCCAGCGTGGAAGCCGGCAGCAACGTTGACCGAGCTGACGCTGCGGATGACCGAGGCGTCATCGCCGTATGAGTAGGGGCCGTAGGATTCGCCGACGTCGGCGTTGAGATCGATGCGCATCGCTCCAGAATTGTGAGCGACTAGTGTACAGACAAAAGGGCATCGCGTTATTGCGATACCCCCTGGCCCCACCGATCTGGCTCCCCCAGCAATTCACGGCAACGCGCCGTAATCAGACCGATGACACGAAGCTCTATCGCAAGCGCTGTACCCGGTCCAAACGCAGCGTTTCTGCATGATGCTGCACGCTTCGGATATCGCCACGACGTACTGAATTGTGTGCAGGATCACGGTTTCGTCGCCTCGTAGCGCGGCAGTCGACCCATCGCCTCGCGAATCGTGGGGTTCGAGCGATCGCGTTCCGAGAGCACCGGCGTCTCGACGCCCCACGGGATATTCAGCGACGGATCGTCCCAGCGCAGACCGAGCTGCCCGGCCGGGTCGTAGATATCGGTGCACTTGTACTCGATCTCCGCGATGGGGCTGAGCACACTGAAGCCATGCGCGAACCCGGGCGGGATGTAGTACTGCCGGAACGACTCGGCGCTCAGCGTGACACCAACCCACTGGCCGAAAGTCGGCGACCCGACGCGCACGTCCACCGCCACGTCGAAGATCTCGCCAACGATGACGCGCATCAGCTTGGCCTGGGGATGCGTCAGCTGCAGGTGCAGGCCCCGCACGGTCCCGTGCACGGATCGCGAGTGGTTGTCCTGCACGAACGGACCGGGCATGCCGTGCTCGGCGTAGCGGCCGGCATGGAAGGTCTCGAGGAAGAAGCCGCGTGCGTCGGCGAACACGTCGGGTTCGATCAGCAGCACTTCGGGGATGTCGGCGGGAATGACGCGCAACTCAGGCTCCCTGTTCGAGAATCGTCTTCAGGTACTGCGCGTAGGAGCTCGACCCCATGCCGCTGGCCAGACGCAGCAGTTGCTCGGCGTCGATGTAGCCCATGCGGTAGGCGATCTCCTCGAGATTCGCCACCATCAGCCCCTGCCGCTCCTCGAGCGCCTGGATGTAGTTCGAGGCCTGGACCAGCGCCTCGTGCGTGCCGGTGTCGAGCCAGGCGATGCCGCGCGGCAGCTTCTCGACATGCAGGCGTCCGCTGGTCAGGTAGCTCCGGTTGACGTCGGTGATCTCGAGTTCCCCGCGTGGCGAGGGCTTCAGCGATGCGGCAATGTCGAGCACGGTGTTGTCGTAGAAGTAGAGGCCGACGACGGCATAGTTCGACTTCGGCGTCGCCGGCTTCTCCTCGAGACTGACCGCGCGGCCGTCCGCGTCGAACGCGACGACGCCGTAGCGTTCGGGATCGCGCACCCAGTAGCCGAACACCACCGCGCCCTGCTCGCGCGCCGCCGCCGCACGGATGTAGTCGGTGAAGTGCGCGCCGTAGAAGATGTTGTCGCCAAGGGCCAGCGCCACCCGATCCGCGCCGACGAAATCGCGGCCGATGACGAACGCCTGCGCGAGCCCGTCCGGCCGTGGCTGCGCGGCGTACTCGAGCCGCATGCCGATGGCCGACCCGTCGCCGAGCAGGCGCTGGAACGCCCTCTGGTCGTGCGGCGTGGTGATGACCAGCACGTCCCGGATGCCCGACAGCATCAACGTGGACAGCGGGTAGTACACCATCGGCTTGTTGTAGATCGGCAGCAGTTGCTTGCTGACGGCGAGCGTCAGCGGATGCAGCCGGGTGCCGGACCCGCCGGCGAGGATGATGCCCTTCATGAGCTGAGGCCCAGACGTTCGCGCTGGTAGCGGCCGGACTGTACGGCCGCGCACCACTCGCGGTGGTTCACGTACCACTCTACCGTAGCCCGCAGGCCCGACTCGAAGTTGTGCGCCGGGTGCCAGCCGAGTTCACGCGCAATCCTGGAAGCATCGATGGCATAGCGACGGTCGTGGCCGGGGCGATCCGGCACGAACGTGCGCAGGGCGGTGTAGCCGCCGCGCTCCTTCACCAACGGGTTCGTCGCTGCGGGCACGAGCGACTCCAGCGCGTCGCACAGCACGTCCATCACCTGCAGGTTCGTGCGCTCGCTGTTGCCGCCGATGTTGTACTTCTCGCCCGGCACGCCGCGCTGCAGCGCCGTGAGCACGCCGGCACAGTGGTCCTCGACATGGAGCCAGTCGCGCACGTTGCCGCCGTCGCCGTAGATTGGCAGCGCACGGCCGTCGAGCGCGTTCAGGATCATCAGCGGAATCAGCTTCTCGGGGAACTGGTACGGTCCGTAGTTGTTCGAGCAGTTGGTAATGATGGTGGGCAAGCCGTACGTATGGAAGTAGGCGCGCACCAGGTGATCCGCCGAGGCCTTGCTGGCGGCGTACGGCGAGTTGGGCGCGTACGGCGTGTCCTCCCGGAACAGGCCTTCGTCGCCGAGGGAGCCGTAGACCTCGTCGGTCGAGACGTGGAGGAACCGGAACGCCGCACGTTCAGGCTCCGGCCGCGCGCGGTGCATGGCCAGCGCGGTCTCGAGGAGCACGAAGGTGCCGACGATGTTGGTGTCGATGAACGGTGCCGGACCATCGATCGACCGATCGACATGCGTCTCGGCTGCGAAGTTCACGACGGCCCATGGCTGGTGCTGCGAGCAGGCCGCCTGCATGGCGTCGCGATCGGCGATGTCGGCCCTGATGAACGACACCCGGGCGTCGTCGACACCGGTGAGGTTCAGGAGACTGCCGGCGTAGGTGAGCTTGTCGATGACGACGACGGCGTACGGCGTATGCGCAAGCACGTGCCGAACGAAGTTCGAGCCGATGAATCCGGCTCCGCCGGTGATGAGAATAGTGCCCGTGCTAGCCAGCGGCGCCCTCCGGATATTGCAGTGCCAATTTGAGTTCCCTGGTCAGCGACTCCACCGTGGTGCCGCTGCGTTTCCATTCGCCGTTGGTCTCGAATCGCAGGTCGCCGATCCGGCGTCCCCACGGTGAGATCACCCGGCCGATTGCCCGGTAGTCGGAGCGTTCCGCGTGCTCCTGGTCGAGCCGGCGAACCACCTCGGGCGCCACGCGCATGAAGGCGCGCAGGGCCGTTGCCGAGCGGATGCTGTACTTGCGGCCGTTCCACGCCGTGCTGAACATGATAGCGACCTGCTTGAAGTAGTTCACGAAGAACTTCTTCGCCTCTTCGTGCGGGTCGCTCGAGCGCCTGGCGCTGAAGACGTCGGCCGCAATAATCCGCTTCAACTCCTGCGCCAGCGGCGCCTGGGCGACGTGGCCGCGGCCGACGCCAAGCAACCTGATGTCGCCGTGCAGCGGCGAGTCGTCGCGGTCGTTGAGCGCGCGCACGACGTCGTGCGCGGTGGCAAGCGCTTCGTCGCGATAGAGCTGGCGGCCCGACAGGGTCACCAGGTGCGACGGATTCAGCCGCGTGTGCTTGGCGTTAATCGTCACGAACATCTGCACGACGTGGTCTTCCGGCAGCCGATCGAAAATGATGGCCGGCACCGAGAACTCCTCACCGGCGAACCGGGCGATGTCGGCGTGCAGCGCCAGCAGCCGGTGCTGGCCGTCGATAGCTCGCAGGATGCCTTCGCGTTCGGGCACCTTCAGCAGACCGAGGCGTTTATCGGCCGCGGACGGCACGAACGTCAGCTTCTCGTCGCAGCTGATGATGACCGCGCCCGGGATCGAGGGCAGGTCGCGGGCCTGCCGGCACTGTTCGTAGTACTGGACCAGTTCGTCGATTTTGCGCCTGATGATTTGGCGCTGATAGGCCCGTTCGCTCGAGGCGATGCGGCGCTCGAGCAGATCCCAGTTCACCTTCGATGCGGCCGACGCCGACCGCGCCTTGCCGCGGACGGCCTTGCCCGATTCCCCGTAGTTCAGCACCTCGAACCGGACCAGCGTGTCGATGTCGTTGGCGGTGAGTGACGCCTGATAGAATTGCACCCCGAACTGCTGCATCCGAATCGCGGCTACGTTGATCATAGGCGTCCCGTCGCGTGTTACGAGGTCCAGAGCGCGGCGTCGAGGGCTGGAATCTTACCGACCGCCGAGCCGGCATCTCAACGATTTTCCAAGGTCAGGCGCCAGCCGTCTCCTGTGCAGAGGGCAAAGTCCGGCGCTCACGCCACCAGGCCAGCACCCGGTCCTGCAGGCTGATGGTCCAGAACATGAACCCCACGAAGGCAACATACACGAGCGCGTTCAGCCATAGGGGCAGCCGGTGGTGAATCCGTGCAGTCGCGTAACCGTATACGAGTTCGACGTGCACCCAGTAGACAAACAGCGAGTGGCGACCCAGGCGGGCCAGCACGCCGAACACCCGTGGCACCAGAGCCGCAGCCGGGGCTGCCAGGAACATGGCGGCCAGAAACAACATCAGCAAGCCGACCCGAAGCCCGAAATAGGTGGGTGACGTCGTCCAGAACGACGACGCGGCGTAGATGGTCGGGAGCGTCGAGGCGTAGTAGCTGCCTGCGGCAATCAGGCCACCGACCGCGGCCAGCGACCCCATCGTCCGCCCTTCCGAACCGGCTCCGGCGCGAGCCAGCAGGACGCCGGAGGCCGCACCCGCGAACACGAAGCCCGACCATGGAAACAGGGTGAAGGTGGAGTGATTCCCGCTCGGTGAGATGTACCACTGCACGGCCGGTGGCAACAGGGCCAGCCAGGGCGCCGTCCGCACCAGGGGCGCAACGAGCGCGAACGCCGCGGCGACGGTGCCGCAGACGGCAAACGCGAGGCGAGGTCCGCGACCCAGCCACCAGAGCAGGGCGGCCGCAGCCATGGACGGTCCCATGATGTTCAGGATGTCCACCCGCAGGAGCGACACGAGCGGGTTGCCCGGGCTGACGATGAAGGACTGGGCGCGGAAGATGAACGCCAGCGCGAAGATCTCGAGTCCCCGGCGCATCAGCGCCAGGCCGGCGTCGCGCCGGTCGCCGGACCGCTTCTCACCCTGTTCGGCAGCCAGCACCAGCGACAGGCCGGCGAGCCAGAGGAACATCGGGGCGGCCGCGCCGCCGAGCACATTCAGGTAGCCGAAGGGTTCCGAAGCGCGCTCCGACCGCAGCGTCCACGCATCGAGCACGTGGGCTTCGATCATGATCAGGACGGCGAAGCCACGGGCCCAGTCGATGTAGGTGCGCCGGGTGCTGCGAGTCGCGTCCCTGTCAGGGCGTGAGGTCAAACGTCACCTGCAGGTCGATATCCTGCCGCATGGAGTGCGAGTGCCACACGGAGCAGTATTTCTCCCGCGACAACTGGATGGCGCGGACGATGGCGTCGCGGGGAACCTGCCCGGCAATGTCGAAGTGGAGGGTGATCGCCACGTAGCGATGCGGCTCCTCTGGCGAGCGTTCCGCCACCAGCCTGGAGCGAAGGGCGGTGAACGGATGCCTGCCGCGCGTCAGGATGTGCGCCAGGTCGATCGACATGCAGCCGGCGAGGGCGGTGCCGAGCAACTGCACGGGCGACGGTCCGGCGGTGCCGCTGCTGTCGACCACGAGCGAGGTATGTGGCAGGGTCGCCGCGAATTCGAGGCGGTCGTTCCAGACGAGTTCGACGATGGTAGGCGGCTTGGTGGCCACGCGACGATTCTACAGGCGAACCCAGACCCGACGCGACCGTGGGCGGCACGCGATCCTTGCGGTAAGCTTCTGATATGGGTGGAGTTGATTCGTTCGTCCGGACACGGCTCGTTCCCGGCGTCCTGGTGGCGCTGGGCCTCTCGGTCGGACTGACGGCGACGGCCCAGCAGCCGACCTTCCGGTCGTCGACTCAGGTCGTGTCGCTGTTCGCCACGGTGCTGGATGCGCAGAACCGGCTGGTGCCCAGCCTCACCCAGGACGATTTCCAGATTCTTGACAACGACAAGCCGCAGACGATCACCATCTTCGAGAGCGAGAATCAGCCGATTACGGTCGTCGTGATGCTCGACACCAGCGGCAGCATGACCAGTTCCATCCAGCTGCTGAAGGCGGCCGCGGAGCAGTTCATCGTGCGGCTGTTGCCCGAAGACAAAGGCGCGGTCGGCGCCTTCAACGACAAGATCGAGCTCTCGGCGCAGTTCTCGAACGACCGCGACCAACTGGTCACCGAGGTGCGAGACCTCGACTTCGGCAACGGCACACGACTGTTCGACGGGATCGCGGAGGGGCTGAACCAGCTGCAGGGTGTGGACGGCCGCAAGGTCATCCTCGTCTTCACCGACGGTGACGATACGTCGAGCCGCACCGGGCGCGGCACCATCATGGACAGGGCTCGCGCCGAGGAAGTGATGATTTACGCCATCGGCCTCCAGAGCGAGATGTTCGACGGCCAGCGTACGGTGCGAACCAAGCCCGATTCAGCGCTGCGCCGGCTGGCCGACGAAACCGGCGGCGGGTATTTCGAACTCAAACAGACGAGCGATCTTGGACCGACCTTCACCAGGGTCGCGCAGGAACTGCACAGCCAGTACGTGCTCGGGTTCGAAGCCCAGCAACTGGACGGGAAGGTGCACAAACTGACGGTGAAGATGAAGCAGGCGGGAATGACGGCGCGCGCACGCCGCAGCTACGTAGCATCTGCGGCGGCGCCGTCGGGTAAGTAGGCGGATATTAGACGAAGATAAGAGCGACGACGGCGAGCGCAAGCGCGGCGCCGATAACGAGCTCAGCCGACGAAGAGAACGACCATTCGTACATGTGGAGCCTCCTTTCACTAATTTCAGACGAGGCCTCAGCTGGAAAGGTTCACGGAAACGATCAATGAGCACGTTGACCGATCAGGAATTCCGCGTAAAGTGCGACGCCGCACTCGAAGGCGCGCGCAAGGCGCTGCTGCCGCTGGCCGATAAACACGAATTCGAAGTGGAATTCCAGAACGGCGTGCTGAACGTCGTGTTCGAGGAACCGCGCGAATCGAAGTTCGTGGTCTCGCCCCAGGCACCCGTGCGTCAGATCTGGGTGTCGGCCATGTCGCGCAGCTTCAAGCTGACGTGGGACGCCGACCGCGAACTGTTCGCGTTGAACGACGAGTCGCTGCCCGACCTGCTCACCCGCCTCTGTCACGACTTTCTCGTCAGCTAATCCGCACGCCGCCCGCGAGCGGGTCGGCGTCGTCCACCAGAAACACGTGCTCGCCGGTGATGTAGGCCGTGCCGGTTATCTCGGGCACGATCGCGTCGAAGGCACCGACCCGCGTGCGGCCGCGAAGGCGTCCGCGCAGTCGCTGCCCGGTGAGCCCCTCGGGTTCGAAGCCGCCGTTCTCGGAGAGCAGTCCCATCGCATCGAGCACGGCCATGATCGCGGACGCGCCGGTGCCGCCGGCTGACCGATCGACGGCGCCGCTCACCCGCACGGTGGCGCAGCGCAGATCGGCGCCAGGCTCCTGGGGCGGGGCAGTGAACACGGTGCCCGCCAGCACGCACAATTCCGGAGCGGCAGGATGGACAACGGCGAGCGCGGCGTCGACAGCGGCAGCGATGACGATGCCCATGCGCCGCAGGTCGCCAGTGCGCGTGGCATCAAGCGCCACACCGGCGGACTCGGCGTCGACGATGGCGTAGAATTCGCCGCCGAAGGCCACGTCGGCCCGCAGGCGGCGTCCCGGCAGCGGCACATCGACACCGGGCTGGACGACGAAGGACGGCACGTTGGTGAAGGTCACCGCGCCCACGCCGCCCTGTTCGCGTCGAGCCACGGTCACGCGCACCGTGCCGGCGGGGGTGTCGAGCACCACGCGCGACGGGTCGCGCGGCACGAGCAGGTTCCGCTCGAGCGCGAGCGTGGCCACGGCCATGACGCCGTGTCCACTCAGCGCCACGAATCCGTCAGCATCCATGAACAGCACGCCGGCGTCCGAGCCAGGCTGCGTGGGCTCGGTCAGCACGGCGCCGAGCAGATCGGCGTGACCGCGCGGTTCGAGCAACACCGTCCGGCGCAGCGCGTCGGCGAGCCGGCCCGCCGACTCCCGCTTCTCCCCCATCGTCCGCCCACGGAGCGACGGGCATCCCTCAACGACCAGGCGGAGCGACGCTCCACCGACGTGCGCATCGAGTGTGCGTATGGTCACCATTACAATAAAAGACTAGTCGCAGTGCACGCTTTCTACTCGGACACCTTCGTGCTGCCGCTGCCCGATGGGCATCGGTTTCCCATGAGCAAGTATCGGCGCCTGCGGGAGCGACTGCTCGAGGAGGCGGTGCTGGATCCGGCCGACCTGCTCGTTCCCCCGCCGGTATCGTGGGACGATCTTCGCCTCGCCCACAGCGCGGACTACGTCGAGGCCGTCGCCAACGGCACCCTCGCCGCCGACATCCAGCGCCGCATCGGCTTCCCCTGGTCACCGGCGATGGTCGAACGGTCGCGGCGCTCGGTTGGTGCCACGATTGCGGCCGCGCACGTCGTGGTCGGTCGTGGGCACCGCGTGGCGGCCAACCTCGCGGGTGGAACCCACCACGCCTTCCGCGATCGCGGCGAGGGCTACTGCGTCTTCAACGACGTGGCGGTGGCGGCCAGGGTCCTGCAGCGCGATGACCAGGTAGCGCGGGCGACGGTCGTCGATTGCGATGTGCACCAGGGCAACGGGACGGCCGCGATCTTCCGGGGCGATCCGAGCGTCTTTACGATGTCGTTCCACGGCGCCAACAACTTTCCGTTCCGGAAGGAAGCCGGCGACCTCGATGTGACGTTCGCCGACGGCGCCGGCGACGAGGAGTACCTGTCGGCACTCGCCGTGCACCTGCCACGGGTGCTCGACGATACCGACCCTGAGGTGGTGTTCTACCTGGCTGGGGCCGACCCGTATCATGGAGACCGCCTCGGTAAGCTCGGGATGACGATCGAAGGGCTTCGGCTGAGGGATGCCTACGTCTTCGACGAGTGCCGCCGCCGCTCCATTCCAGTAGTGGTGGCCATGGCCGGGGGATACTGCCCCGATGTCGAAGCGATTGCCCAGATCCATCTGAACACCATCAAGGAAGCCACAAGGAGCGACCGATGCCGTTGATCGAACCAGGAAAGAAGGCGCCCGCGTTCTCGTTGAAGGACCAGGACGGCCAGACGCACGCGCTGAGCGACTACGAAGGACGCCCGGTCGTGCTGTACTTCTACCCGAAAGACGACACGCCGGGGTGCACGGTCGAGGCGTGCGCCTTCCGCGACAACCTGCCGAAGTTCACGCCGGGGAAGGCCGCCATCTTCGGCGTCAGCATCCTCGACGAGAAGAGCAAGGCGAAGTTCGCCGCCAAGTTCGACCTGAACTTCCCGCTGCTGGCCGACGCCGATCATGCGGTGGCGGAGGAGTACGGCGCATGGCAGGAACGCTCCATGTACGGCAAGAAGTACATGGGCGTGGCGCGGGTCACCTACCTGATCGGTCCTGACGGCAGGGTGGCGAAGCGGTGGGACAAGGTGAAGCCGGAGGGACACGCCGAGGAGGTGCTCGAGGCCGTGAACGCGTTATAGAACCGCGCACGGTCAGGGTTGGAGCGCCCTGGCCTCCTGCTTCACGCGCATCTCGTAGAGCGTGAAGCTGTGGATACATCCTTTCTCGTCAGGCGCACCAGCACCGGACGATTCACCGGCACGGTGAGCTGGTTGATGTCGGTGATGTCGTCCTTCGCGGCCGGATCGGTCCGATCCAGGCCGAGCGGGTTGTCCGACGCGATGAGTGCGATGTCCGTGCGGCCAAAGGTGCGGTCGGGTCCCGGATAGTGCACGTTCCAGGCGAACTGTTCCGCTACGACGCGCACGACCGTCGCTTCCTCGGGTGACGGCAGCGCGTTGATCCGCTCGCTCCACGCCGGCAACTCGAAGACCACCAGCAGCAGCACCTCGGCGACCGCCATGGCGGCCACGACCCAGAGCGACCAGCGGCTCTCCATGCCGCTGTAGCTCGGGTGGCGACGTCGTGGCCCACTCGAGCGTTGTCGCGTCCCATGGGTTCGCGGAGGCGGGCGCACCCCAGCGGATGCTCGTGAAGAAGTTGATGATGAACGGCACCTGGAACAGGCCCATGGTCCAGGCCGCGCGCCGAGGAAGATCATCACGGTGCCGTGCATCGCACCGAGCTGGTTGTAGAACTCCGGCAGCAGGATGCCGCCAGAGGCGTTCGCCTGACTGAGCATGCCGCCGATGAATAGGAGGAACAGCAGCCCGTGCAAGCCAACGGCAGGAGCTAGAATCGCCCGATGCGACGGTTTCACAGGGGCATGACGGCACTCGCCGTCGCCAGCGTCCTGCTGTTCGACTCGGACGCCCGGGCCAATCCGGCGTCTGATGTCCTGCGTACCAGCGCGGCCGACGCGTTGTACAACCTTGACGATGCGGTGGCGCTCGCGACGTGGCGCGAAGCGACGCGCACCGACCCGCAGGATGCTGCGGCCTGGCGTGGGCTGGCGGGCGCCCTGATCGTTCAGCTGGCGATGCTACGCGGCACGATGACGGTGGACAGCTACCTCGGGCGAGTGACGACGAACGACGTGTCGCTGCCGCCGCCGCCGCCGCCGGTCTCCGACGAGTTCCAACGAGCCATCAACCGAGCCATATCACTGGCGCGGCAGCGTGTGGCCGCTGCGCCCGGCGATCCGCACGGGCACTATCAGCTGGGCGCGGCCGTCGGCCTGCGCGCGTCCTACGTCGCCACGATCGATGGCGGCGTGGTGTCGGCGTTTCGCGCGGCCCGCGAGGCGTTCAGCGAACACGAGCGCGTGCTCGAACTCGACCCGTCGCGCGGCGACGCGGGGCTGATCGTCGGGACCTATCGCTATCTGGTGTCGGCGCTGAATATGCCGCTGCGGTGGGCGGCGTACGTGGCTGGCTTCGGCGGCGGACGCGAGCGCGGCATCGCGCTGGTCGAGCGCGCCGCTGCCTACCCTGGCGACAACCAGAGCGACGCGCGACTGGCCCTGCTGCTGCTCTACAACCGCGACGGGCGGTATGACGACGCCCTTGCACAGTTACGGGCGCTTCGGCAGCAGTATCCGCGCAACAGGCTCTTCTGGCTCGAGGCGGGGTCGACCCTGCTTCGCGCGAAGCGTCCGGCGGACGCGGAGCGGATGCTGAACGAGGGTCTGGCGATGCTCACTACCGACACGCGGCCGCGCATGTTCGGGGAAGACGCGCTGTGGTACTACCGGCGCGGTGAAGCGCGGGCGGCGCTCGGCCGAACGGTCGAGGCTCGGGCTGACCTGACACAGTCGATCGCGCACCGCGGACGGAAGTGGGTGGAGGGGCGCGCGCACCTGGAGCTCGGCCGGCTCGCACTCGCGGAGTCCGACACCGCGTCGGCGCGCGAGCATCTGCGAACGGCGTCGCGGCTGGGCGACAGCGACGCCGACGGCGCCAGCGCCGCCCGCGCGCGGGAACTGCTCAAACAGGTGACGCGTATCCGCTGAGCGTCCGCTCACGGTGACGCCTGCAGACCCGCCCTGCCTGAATCATTCGAAGTTCGCCACCCACCAGCGTGGCATGTCCCTTGATGTATCTCCTGCAGAAAGTCTGGAGGAGATGATGTTCCAACCGACACGCTACCTGTCGCTGTTGCTCGCCGCCACGGTCCTCATTGCGACGCCTGCGTGCGCAACCGGCATGTTGTATCCGCAGCAACGTCCGTCTGGCGATCGCGACGATCGCGCCGACTACAACCGCGGGCTGCGCGACGGCCGGGACGCAGGCGCGGACGATGCGCGCCGTGGGCGCGCGTACGACGTCCGCCGGCACGACGACTACCGGGACAACCGCCGGGGCGACGACCGTCGCGACCTGCGCGCCTATCGCGACGGGTTCGAGTCGGGCTACGACGACGCGTACCGCCGTTCGGCGCGCAACACCGGCGACCCGCGTCGCAACGCGCCGCCGCCCGACTATCGACGCCAGCCACCGTATGACGGCGGTGCCCGCGGCCGCGTGATGTCGGCTGCCGCCGACTACGGCTATCGCGATGGCCTGGAGGAAGGCCAACGCGCCGGGCGGAGCGGCGACCGCTACGACCCCATTCGCGAGAAGCTCTACCGTAAGGGCAACCACGGCTACGAGCGTCAGTGGGGCTCGCGCGACGACTACGCTCGCGACTACCGCGCCGCCTTCCAGCGTGGATATGAAACGGGCTATCGCGGGTATCGCCGCTAGGGGCATATTGCACATTGGTGTAGCTGCCGACCTTCAGGTCGGCCGTGCCGTAGCGGACCTGAAGGTCCGCGGCTACGCCTGCCGCACTCAGGTGACCGCGACGCCGAAGAAGCGGCGGATGCGGTCGACCAGTCCCTGCGACTGCTCGGCAACGGACTGGGTCGGCCCCTGGGCACGGGCCTGATCCAGCTCCGCCTGCCGGGTGGCCACCGCGGTGCCCATGACGTCGAGCGAGGCCGGGTTGGCCAGGATGAACTGCTTGAATTCATCGGCGGTGATCTCGAGCACCTCGGAGTCGACCACCGTGCGCACCGTGGCGTTGCGGGGGGCACCAGTCAGCAGGGACATCTCGCCGAAGAACCCTCCTGACGGTATGCGCGCCACCTCGCGGTCACCCGGCTCGATGTAGACCGCGGCTTCACCCGACAACACCACGAACATCGAGCAGCCGGACTCTCCCTGCCGCACGATCGACTCGCCAGCGGCGAACACCCCGCGATGGGACACCGCGGCGATCTGCGCCCGCTGCTCCTCCGGCAGGCTGGCAAAGATCGACACCCGCTGCAGCGCCCGCTCGGTCTCGTCGGCGCGGCTGCCTGCCGGCGCTTCCTGCTTCATGATGACGGTACGGATCGGGAACGGGATCACGATGCCGGTACGGTGGAAGGCGTAGTAGATCGCCGTGCGGATGTGGTCCTTCAGGCGATCGTCGGAGCCGAAGTCGGTGGTCCAGACACGGACGCGGTAGGTGATCGACGACTCGCCGAAGTTCACCAGCAGCACTTCCGGCGCCACGACGCGCGAGATGAGCGGCTCGTCCCTGATCGCGTCGAGGATGGTGGACTTCACGCGGTTCGGCGCCACGTCGTAGCTGACGCCGACCTCGAGTTCGAGACGCGTCTCGAGCGTCGGCTCGGAGTAGTTGATGATGGTGTCCTTCGACAGGACGCTGTTCGGCACGATGAAGAAGTTGCCGCTCTTCGTGCGCATCTTCGTCGCCCGCCAGGTAATCTCGCTCACCATGCCGTCGGTGTCGCGAATGCGCACCCAGTGGCCGACACTGAACGGCTTCTCGATCTGAATCGCGATGCCCGCGAAGAAGTTGCCGAGCGTATCCTGCAGCGCGAGACCGAGGACCACCGCCCCGGCCGCGGTGGCGGCGAAGATGCGGTCTTCGAGCACCGCCGTCGCCAGCCCCGCGAAGAGCGCGATGACGATCGAGTCCTGAACGATGGTGGGGAAACGTTCCGGCAGCCGATCGTGCCGCCATGGGTTGACGAGCAGGGCCACCAGGGCGTTGATCGCACCGAACCCAATCAGCAGCGGTTGGATAAGGTGGAGCTGGGCGCGCAGGGGCGCCGCAAGGGCCGAGGTGAAGTCGGCGACGCCGAGCAGCGCCTGGAACGCGAACGCCACCGCCGACACCATGAGGCGCCCGCGCACGTGGCGGTTGGTGCTGGCGCCGCGCAGCAGGAGCGCCGCGGCGAAGAGGGCAAGGCCGAGCAACACGACAGCGGGATGCTACTAGAGCGACGGGAAGTTAAAAAGCCCCGCGCGTGAGCGCGGGGCTGTAATCGAGGGGGAGATCTATGAGTGAATGGTACCGGTACGGGGATTCGAACCCCGGTTCCGTGGCTGAGAACCACGTGTCCTGACCCCTAGACGATACCGGCGCCTGCCGTTTAGGAACTTCCAATACTAGCAAACTGCGTATCATGGAGTCCATGTTTCGTTGGCTGGGGTTCCTGCTTATTCTCGCACTCGGTCTGACTGGCTTCGTCTACTGGTCGGCTGGGCAGACCACTCCTCCCACCATCACCATCGAACAGCCCGCCGGGCCGGTCGGGCAACAGGGCACTCTGCAGTTCACGGCCGGGGCCGGGCGCGCCATCTTCTCCGGTCTCGACGCCACGCTCGAACAGAACGGCAAGACCTTTCCACTGTTCACGCTGAACAACCCGGTTTCGACCGCCGTCACGCGCCTGGACGCCGATCA
This sequence comes from Vicinamibacterales bacterium, assembly GCA_046596625.1. GTDB lineage: Bacteria > Acidobacteriota > Vicinamibacteria > Vicinamibacterales > CAVVIG01 > CAVVIG01. Next base: position 14,913 of record JBKJMH010000145.1, read on the forward strand.
TCTTCGGGTGTCGGTCCCGATTGGCAAGGTGGCGCTGCCCGAACTGCAGCAGGGCCCCGCCTCGGTGACCGTCATCGCCTCGCGCACCTCCTTCCTGCGCATCCGCGACGTCCACACGACGGTGTCAAAGACCTTCCAGGTCATGCTCGAGCCACCGCGCATCGCGGTCCTGTCGACCAAGCACTACCTGAATCACGGCGGCTCCGAGTTCGTCGTCTACCGTGCAACGCCGCCAGACGTGGCGTCGGGTGTGCGGGTCGGCACCGTCGAATATCGCGGGTTCCCGGCGAGCGGCGCCGGCATCCCTGGCGCCGATCCTTCCCTGAAGGTCGCCTTCTTCGCGCTGCTGCATGACCAGCCGCTCGACACGCGCGTGGTGGCGTTCGCGCGCGACGCGGCCGGCAACGAGGTCACTGCGTCGTTCGTCGACGATGTGTTCGAGAAGCCGTTCCGGAAGAGCCGCATTCCGATCGACGATCGGTTCCTTGGGCGGGTCGTCCCCGAGATCCTGGCGCACTCGCCGCAGGTGAAGGCCGACAATCCGGGCGACCTGCTGAGCGGCTTCCTGACGGTGAACGGTGCACTGCGTCGCATCAACAGCGAGCAGATCGCCGCGCTGTCGCAGACGTCGTCGGCCGAGCTGCTGTGGAAGGGACCATTCGCCCAGCTTGGCAACTCGCAGGTCGAGGCCGCCTTCGCGGATGCCCGCACCTACGTCTACAACGGCAAGGACGTCGACCAGCAGACGCACCTTGGCTTCGACCTCGCGGTGACCGCCAACGTGCCGCTCGTCGCGGCCAACAACGGTACGGTGGTCCATGCCGACTGGCTCGGGATCTACGGCAACTGCGTCATCGTCGACCACGGCATGGGCATCGCCTCGCTCTATGGCCACCTGTCGTCCATCGATGTGAAGGTGGGTGACGGGGTGAGCAAGGGGCAGGTGCTCGGCCGGAGTGGCATGACCGGCCTGGCGGGCGGCGATCACCTGCACTTCACGATGCTCGTCGGCGGCCACCCGGTGAACCCGGTGGAGTGGTGGGACGCGCACTGGATTCAGGACCGCGTCGAGCGCAAGCTGCAGGAGGCGGGCGCGCCAGCTCCGGTTGCCGCGGCTGCCCGCTGACTTCAGGGTAAAATCGCGGACACAGGAGAGTGTGATGCGTCTACGGACCGTGTGGATGTTCGGACTTGGTGTGGCGATGGCCGCCTCGGTGAGCGGGTGCGGCGGCAGCCAGGAGCAGCCTGGTGCGGAAACGGCAGCGCCAGCGGCGGCAGCAGCCACCAGCGCCAGCCCCGTCGACCCTGCCACGGCTGCCGACGTGAAAGGCACCGTGACGGTCGAGGGTCCGGTGCCGGCCAACGTGCCGATCAAGATGAACGCCGACCCGATCTGTGCGCGGCAGGCCGACGGTCCGCAGATGATGGAAACCTACGCCGTCGGCGCCGACGGCAAGTCGCTCGGTAATGTCTTCGTCTACGTGAAAGATGGGCTCGGCAACCTCGTGTTCGAGCCACCGACCACGCCGGCGCGGATCGACCAGAAAGACTGCCGCTACCACCCGCACGTGCTCGGCATCCAGGTCGGGCAACCGCTCGAGATCGTCAACAGCGATGCGACGCTGCACAACATTCACGCCGTCGCGAAGAACAACCGCGAGTTCAACAACGGCCAGCCGATCCAGAACATGAAGACGACGCACACCTTCACCGCGGGTGAAGTGATGGTGCCGTTCAAGTGTGACGTCCACGGCTGGATGAATGCCTACGTCGGCGTGATGACCCATCCGTTCTACGCCGTGTCGGACGCCAGCGGTGCGTTTTCGCTGAAGGGGCTCCCGCCCGGCACCTACACCATCGATGCCTGGCACGAGAGGCTCGGCGCCCTGACGCAGAGCGTCACGGTCGGCGCGAAGGAATCGAAGGACATTACCTTCGCATTCAAGGTCCCGGCCGCTTCGGCCAACTGATGGTACGAGGCGGACAGGTCCCGCCTCACGCAGGCATGCAGTACATGAAGAATGCACCGGCAGAACTGACGCAGGAGCTACCCGACGCGCGCCGTTCCACGACGCTCAGCGACTACATCAGCCTCACCAAGCCGCGCCTGAACCTGCTGGTGGTGCTCACCAGCGCCGCTGGCTACTACCTCGGCGTGACCGGTTCACTCGATCTCGTCACGATGGCACAGGCCGTCGCCGGCACCGCACTCGTGGCCGGCGGCTCCGCGGTGCTGAACCAGGTCTACGAGCGCGACACCGACGCGCGCATGCGACGGACCCGCTTGCGGCCGCTGCCCGATCAGCGCGTGGCGCCGCTGGAGGCCACGATCTACGGCGTCGTCCTGTCGGTGGCTGGGCTCGCGACACTGGCGTGGTCCACCAACTGGGTGGCCGCGGCACTGGCCCTGGCCACGCTGGTGCTCTACCTCGCCGTCTACACCCCGATGAAGCGGACGTCGAACCTGTCGACGCTCGTCGGTGCGGTCCCTGGAGCGCTGCCGGCCGTCATCGGCTGGGCTGCCGCGCGCGGCGACATCGCCCTCGGCGGATGGACGCTGTTCGCGATTGTCTTCCTCTGGCAGATTCCGCACTTCATGGCCATCGCGTGGATGTACCGCGACGACTACCGCGCCGCGGGCTTCCCGATGCTGCCGGTCGTCGAGCCGGATGGCCTGCGGACGGGGCAGCAGGCCCTGCTCTATGCCGCAGCGCTGTTGCCGGTCAGCATCGGACCGTCGGTCGTGGGCATTGCCGGCTGGGTCTACTTCTGGCTCGCGCTGGTGCTCGGCATCCCCCTGCTCATCCTCTCGGCGCGCTTCGCGCGATCGCGCACGGACAAGTCGGCTCGCGAACTGTTCTTTGCATCGATCATCTACCTGCCACTCATCTGGGCCGTCATGGTCCTCGATCATTAGGACACCATGTCCGTTCACGATCTCCCTGCCGTCAACGCCACGCTGAATGCGCTGTCGGGGCTGCTGTTGCTCATCGGCTACGTCAGAATCAAGGGCGGGCACCGCGACAGCCACCGTGTGTGGATGCTGGCAGCCTTCGCCTCGTCGTCCCTCTTCCTGACGTTCTACGTCATCTACCACGCACAGGTTGGGTCGGTTCCGTTTACCCGCACCGGTTTCGTCCGCCCGCTCTACTTCACCATCCTGCTGACGCACGTCACCCTGGCCATCGTGGTGCTGCCGATGATCCTGGTGACGCTGCGGCGCGGATTGAAGGGTCAGTTCGGTCAGCACCGGAGGCTGGCGCGCTGGACCTTCCCGATCTGGATGTACGTCTCAGTGACCGGAGTGCTGGTCTACGTCCTGCTCTACCAGCCGACCTGGCTGCTGTAGCGATATACTGGGCGCGTTTTCTGGACCGAAGGAGCGCTGCTGATGTTCACGCGTCGTGTCGTTGCCCAGTTGATTGGCGGAGTCGCGGCGGTCCTCGCGCTGAGCGCACCCGCGCATGCCCAGAACGGACGCGTCGGCGGCGTCGTGCGCGGCGAAGGCGGACAACCGCTCAAGGGAGCGACGGTCACCGCGGAGTTCCCGTCTGTCGGCCAGAGCTTCACGGCCACCACCGACGACAAGGGGCGCTTCAACATGATCGGCCTTCGCAGCGGCGAATGGCGCTTCATTGCCCAGGCGCCTGGCTACGCCCCGGAAGGGGGCTTGCTGAATGTCCGCGCAGGCGGCCAGAACGCGCCGGTCACCTTCGAGCTGAAGCACAGCGGCGTCGCCTTCTTCGGCGCGCTTGGCGGCATTGTCGGCAAGGATCTGCAGGAGGACCTGGCGTCGGCCGATGCCCTCTACTCGCAGAAGAAGTGGGACGAGGCGATCGCGGCGTACCGCGCCCTCCTGAACCGGGCGCCCGTGCTCACCGCCCTCAACCTGCAGATCGGGTCGGCCTTCCGCAACAAGAAGGACTACGACGCCGCACTGACCGCCTACAACGACATCCTTCGCGCGGAACCGGGCAACGACCGCGCTCGCATCGAGATCGCCATGACGGCGCTAGAACGTGGTGATGCGCGCACGGCGGAGGACACGCTGTTGAAGGCCGCTGATGAACCTGCGGCGCCGCGCGAAGTCTTCTACGCGCTCGGGGAAGTGAGGCTTGCCGCGAACGACACGGCCGCAGCGGGCACCTGGTTCGAGAAGGCGTCGGCGACCGACCCGTTCTGGGCGAAACCACTCGTCAGGCTCGGCGAGGCCGCCATCAGGAAGGGCGACAACGCGGGTGCGGCCCGCCTGCTGGCTCGCGCCGTCGAGGTCGACCCGACCTCACCCGATGCGGCCACAGCAAAAACCGCGCTCGCGTCGTTGAAGAAGTAGGGTGGCACGCTCGGCCCGGCACACCGTCATCTTCGCCATCGTCACGCTCTCGGGCTGCCTGGCGGCGTTCGGTGGATGGCGCTTCGCGAAGGCGTCCGCACCGGTCAACGGCCCGATCGTGCTGATCTCGATCGACTCGCTGCGCGCCGATCACCTCCCTGTCTACGGCTACGCGCAGGGACGCACGCCCGCCATCGATGCCCTCGCCGCTGACGGTATCGTCTTCGAGCGCGCGTATGCTCACGTGCCCCAGACACTTCCGGCGCACGCCGCACTGCTGACGGGCCGCTTGCCGTTCGAGACCGGCGTGCGCGATGCCGCGGGCTTCACCCTGCCCTCCTCGGTACGCACGGTGGCCGACCTGCTCCGCGATCGCGGCTACGCGACGGGCGGGATCGTCTCGTCGTTCCTTCTGCGCAAGGACACCGGTATTGCCGCGGGCTTCTCGTTCTTCGATGCGGACCTGCCGGCCGCTGATGCGGCCGCTCCCGACGCCTGGCTGATGCGCGACGGGGCCGAATCCGAACAGGTCGCCGAGAACTGGCTCGACTCCATCGGCACCTCGCGCGCCTTCCTCTTCCTCCATATCGCCGAACCGCACGCGCCGTACACGGCACCGGAACGGTTCACCGGCCTCTCGGCCTACGACGCCGAAGTGGCCTACGCGGACGAAGTCGTCGGCCGGCTGGTGCGCTACCTGAAGGCGCACCAGCTCTATGACCGCGCCACCATCATGCTCGTCTCGGACCACGGCGAAGGATTGGGCGACGGCGGCGAGCTCACGCACGGACTGCTCACCTCTGACTCGACGCTCCATATCCCGCTTATCGTGAAGCAGCCAGGCGGAGACGGCGGCAAGCGCCGGGTGAGCGTGCCCGTGCAGCAGATCGACCTCGTTCCGACGATCCTCGATCTGGCGAAGGCGCCTGGCTCCGGAGGGCTTCGCGGTCGTTCGCTGACACCGCTGTTCGGCACCGGATCCATTCCCGCCTCTCCCATCTACAGCGAATCGCTGTACGCGCAGTACCGGCTCGGCTGGGCCGCGGAGCGCTCGCTCATCGACGGTCGCTTCCAGTTAGTGACGCGGGGTTCGAGCGCGCAGTTGTTCGACCTCGGGACGGCGCCAGCGTCACGGACCGACCTTGCCGCGGAGCAGGCTGACGTGGTGAGCGCGATGAAAGCACGGCTCGCCGAACTGATGGGGCGCGAGGGGCCGCTCACGGCCACGCCCGTCACGCCAACGGACCGCGAGCGCTACGAAGCTCTGGGCTATGTTGGCGTTCCCGGCTCGGCTCCGGTTCCCAGTGCCGAGCAGCCTGACGCCGAGACGCAGGTGGCCTTCGTCGAACGCTACCGCGCCGCCGTGCAGGTGGCGCGCAGTGACCGATGGCGGGATGCCATCGATGCCTACCGGGCGCTGACCACCGAGCAGCCTGGCATGGCCGATCTGTGGATGCACCTCGCCGGGACGGCCGCGCGCCAGGAGCGTCACGACGTGGCGCTCGACGCGTTTGCTCACGCGCTGGCGCTCGAACCGGGGAACATCGCCGGCCATCTCGGCGCAGCGGCGTCCTTCCTGCGCGTGCGCAATCTTGACGAGTCTTTCGCCGAAGCGAGCGCGGTGTTGACGCTTGACGCTGCAGACCGCGTGCAGAAGGCAGAAGCACATGAACTGCTGGCGCGTGTCGCGCTGAACCGCAAGGACGCCGAGACGGCGCAGGCCGAGGCGACGGCCGCGGAAGCCGCCGATCCCAACCGTCCCGTGAAGGCGTTCGTCGACGGACGATTGGCGCTCGACTCCGGACGCTACACGGAGGCAGTCGACGCGTTCGAGCGCGCCCTCACTGTGGCCGGACGAACGGGACGGCCGCCGCTGACCGACCTGCGTGTCTACGCCGCCGACGCGCTCTCACGTGTCGAGCGCACCGCCGACGCGGAGCGCCTCCTCAGCGCCGAACTGTCCGCGTTCCCCGCCAACCTACGGGCGCGAGCCGCCTTGCAGGCGCTCTACCGCGCCAGTGGCCGTGGCCAGGACGCCGCCGCACTCGCTCAGCACTGACGCGGGTCCCCGCGCGTCCTCGTCCATGATCTCCGGCACCATCGTGCTGATCCGTATCACCACGCTGGAGTGCTCCACGCCGACGAGTGTGTACGAACTCGGATTGGACCGAGACGTTTGCTGGAAGCGATGGCACGCAGGAGAACGTCTTGCGGGGGGAAGGGCTGAAAGGCTGGCGAGGCGGCGCCAGCGCGCCTGTTCTGTCAGAAAGACGATGCCAGGCACAAAAAAAGGGGGGGACGCCCGCAGGCGTCCCCCCCTTTTCTACGTACGGTCGAAACTCGATGCGGTGGCGCTTAGAAGCGGACGCGGAACCCGACGAACGCGTTGCGCGGCTGCAGCCACACGAACTCGTCGAGGTACTTCGTTGTGCCTGACCCGGCCGCCAGATCCTGCAGACGGATGGCGCCCTGGTTGTTGGTCACGTTGAAGAAGTCGAGGAACACCTCGCCTTCGGCGCGGCCGATGATGCGGCGGTTGTACTGGACGCGGAGGTCGAGCTTACCGAAGCCCGGGTTCTGAACCGCGCCCAGCGCATCCGGAGCCACCCAGGCTTCCGTGACGCCACCGAAGGCGTACGGAGTCGCCACCTGCACCGGCAGACGACGGCTCGAGAGCGACTGGGTCTTGTTCACGATGGTGCCCGAGTTCCAGGAGTAGCCTCCACCGAACTGCAGGCCCCACTTCGTTGCGTAGGAACCGCCTCCCTTGAGAAGGTGGTGAATCGTGCCGGGAACAATGCCGTCCATGTTGGGAGCTCGGGGATCGAGCCAGAGCACGTCACCAGCGAAGTCCGCGTTGCCGACGGAGATCGCGTTGCCGGTGGCATCCAGGTAGTTATACGACGCGAGTGCCTGCCAACCGCCGCTGAAGCGACGACGAGCCACGAGCTCGAGACCGTTGAAGTCGCGCCTGCTCTCCGGCAGCGTGCCGAGGAAGAAGTTGGCGGCCGGGTGGTTCGCGGCAGTCCAACCGAAGTACTCCCATCCAAGGAAGAGTGAGTCCGGCGCGTTGATATTTCCGTAGGCCGACGGTTCCGTGTAGATCTCCGGGTCGTAGTCCTCGAAGATGTCGCGGGTGCGGCGGTGGTAGTAGGCGGCCGACACGCTCGTGCTGTTGCCGAGGTCGGCTTCGTACTGCAGCTGCAGTTCGTCGGTGTAGGGGGTCTTGGTCGCCGGCGAGAAGAAGCCGTCAATCGTTCTGGCGCCGCCGCGGGTGCGGTAGGTCACCCACTGACCCAGTGCGAAGACCTGCTCTTCGGTCACTGCGCCGGTAGCCGTACCTGTGAAGTTGGCCATGTCGACGCGGAGCGGGGTGTAGTAGCGGCCCCAGAAGAACGAGGCTTTCTGAGAACCATCACCCTTGACGTCGTAGACCGCGCTGGCGCGGGGCCCGAACACCCAGTCGAACTTGTGGACCTTGTCGCCGGTCGTCGCGTAGAAGCCGAGCGACTCGCCGCGGACGCCCAGGTTGAAGGTCAAACGGTTCAACTGGAACTCGTCCTGTAAGAAGATCGACATGCCTTTGGTGGCGGTGTTGCGCGGGCCTTCCGCGGTCATCTGGTTGCGGTAGTAGTTGATTTCACCACCCGGGTTGCCAGCGGAACTATTGAACAGCATGGCGCCGTTCAGTTCAGCGGCCGTGATCGTGCCGTTGCCGTCCGTGTCGTACGCCTGGTAGTACTGCGCGCGGCGCGACGACGCGTTGATGCCACTGATGAAACCCGTGAAATCCGACGCCGTCGACGTGCGGAACTGACGCGATGTCCAGGGGCCGGTCGAGATGCTGCCCGCGGTGACGCCGGTGGCGAGATAGCGGCTCGAGATCGACGTGTACTGCGCCCTGTCGGGACCGGTGAAGACGGTGTTACGACGGTCTTCGTGCTTGACCCATTCTAAGCCACCCTTCACCGTGTTGCCGGAGAACGTGTGCTGCGCACCGATGCGGAATTGCTTGGTGGGGCGCGTCTCAGGGGCGTTCTGGCCGAAGCCACCACGCTGTTCGTCAACCAGCGTCCGCGCGTCGGTGGTCTGGAACGACACCGTGTTGCGCGACGAGGTGTCGGCCGAGTAATCGGAGATCTGCGCGTCGTGCATGTTGAACGCCGCATCGAGCAGCGTGCCGCGGAAGATCTCGTTGAACAGGACCGAGTGGTTGTTGCCACCCTGCTCACGGCGACGGGTGCGGCTGTTCACAATCGAGGGGTCCGTGTCGGCCGACCGCTTGAATGGGTCGTTCAGGAACATGTAGCTGAACGTGGTGCCCTGCGTGGGCGCATACGTCGCCTTGGCGAAGCCCTGCTTCTCGATCGTCTCGGACTTGCGCAGGAACTGCAGCGTGTCCGACGCAATGACGTCGCGGCCGGTCTTCAGGTAGCGGTAGCTACCAAATGCCCAGAGCGAGTTCTTGATGATCGGACCGCCGAACGTGCCCGCGGTGTCCTTGGTGTTGAACTTGGACGGAGCGCCGGCGGTATGGATGTTCTCGGCGACGAAGCCGTCGTTGCGGAAGAAGTAGTTGTACGAGCCCGAGAACTGGTTCGAGCCCGACTTGGTGATGACGGTCGAGATAAGACCCGCCGCACCAACGTACTCCGCCGGGATACCGCCCGTGATGACCTTCTGCTCCTGAATGATTTCGGTGTTCAGGTTGGCGCCGAAGGTGCCGGTGACCGGGTCGGTCACGTTGATGCCTTCGAAGTAGTACTGGTTGTCGGCGGAGCTGCCGACGTTGTCGGAGGTGGTCGACGCATCCTTCCAGTTCACGCCCGAGCGCGACGCGGGGTTGCCGCCAGACGCGGCGGTGTCCGGCAGGACGCCGGGAACCAGCTGCAGGTAGCTCTGGTACGAGCGGCCTGTCGGCAGCGAATCGGTCAGCTGCAGAGTGATGTCCGCGCCGGAGGTGGCACGCGTGACGTCGACGAGCGGCGTCGTCCGGCCCTGCACCGTGACGTTCTCCGTCACCGTGGACAGCGACAGCTCAACGCGGAGCGTGGTGACCTGGCCGCTGCGGACCAGGATGGCGGTGCGATCGAGATCGCGGAACCCGGACAACTGGGCCTTCACTGTGTAGAGCGCGGACGGGGCGAGCGCTTCGAGAGTCGCCACACCTTCCGCGTCGGACACGGCCTGCCGCTGCGACACGGTGTCCGATGCCGACGCGCTCACCGCGACGCCCGGGAGACGACCACCCTGCGGATCTTCGACGATCACCTGAATGGTGCCGGTGGTGCTCACCTGCGCCCATGCAGTGCTGGCCCCTGCGAGTAGCAGGCCCAGCAGAACTACTCCGATACTGCGAAGTCGCATGACTTCTGCTCCTTGAAAGAGAAAATGCCGCGTCGCGAGACCCATTCGGTCACGCGAACACAGCACCTTCGGCCGCACGATCCCCGCCCAACTGGTAGGGCTGCAGCGTTTGTGTATGCCCTAATTGTAGAGGCTCTGCCCCTTGAAGCCCTCTGTTCGTCACTGGATTCTGCTATTCCGCGGCAAGGATCCAGAATTTTGAAGGAATGCCGACGATACCGTCCGGAACCGCCATCTGGCTCGGAAAACCCTCGGTTTTGCCGCGCAACACGGCGCAATCGGCAGCTGTCCACCTGTGGTCTAATCGCGGTCGTGCGTGGTCGTGTGGCGTCGCGTGGCCTTCTCGTGTTCCTGGTGGTGCTCGGCGCCTCGCCGGTGCCGGCTCAATCCCGGCTCGGGAACGGTCGGACTGTGCTGGCCGCCGTGGTCAACGAACGCGGACTGCCGGTCGTGGACGTCGGTCTCGACGACTTCGTGGTGACCGAGGGCTCCGAACCACGCGACGTCCTCGACGTGCACGTCGCCGACTATCCCCTGGCGGTGGTCGTCGACGATCGGCCGGCGACGGCTACCAGCACCGTGGCCGTACGGGCGGCTGCCCGCCGCTTCATTCAACGA
>JBKJMH010000190.1:0-7617 GCA_046596625.1 Vicinamibacterales bacterium
TCCATCTTCAGCATCGCCAGCCGGCAATCCTCGTGCTCGTCGCCGAGCACCACCTCGCTCGTCATCACCGCTTCGACCGTCGTCGTGCGCGGGTCGAGCCCCCGCGCCACCACCCGCTGCACCACATCGCGTTCGGACAGCACGCCCACCAGCGCGTCGCCGTCCACCACCGCCACAATACCCACGTTGTTATCGGTCATCAGACGAACCGCCTCGGAGACGGAGGCAGCCGGCACGAGCCGGAAGAGGAAGAAAGGACGCATGACGTCGCGGATCGTCTTCATGTCATACCTCTGAGCGAGTGAACGCCGGGAGATGAGAACCGACCGCTGCGCGAGCCCTGAGGCTACTCCTCCCCTTCAGCCGATTCAAGCCTGTCGTGAGGGAGGCCGACGAGCTTGGCGCCACCAGAGCAGGGCCCCTACCGTTCGGAGTACTAACTACCATGCCGTACTGTGGGACACTAGCTTTCTGTGGCTGAACACGCACCCGCTCGCAGTCCCGGTGCGGCCGGCGCTCCCGCCGGCGCCGGGCGTCCGACACGACCCGCCACCCCAAGCTTGTTCCCGCTCCTCACGCCGTATCGCGGCACGGTCGCCACAATCGTCGGCTTGACCATTGCGGCCAACGCCCTCAACCTGGTCGTGCCGCAGCTCATCTCCCGAGCCATCGACACCTTCTCCGCCAGTCGCGCCATCCCGGGCGGACTTGTGGTCGAGTTCATTGCCGTCGCGCTCGGTATCTTCGTGCTCTCCTACGGCCAGAACATTGCGCAGACGCTGGCTTCAGAGCGCGTCGCCCGCGACCTGCGCACGCGCATCGTCGCCAAGCTGGCGACCCAGGACGTGGCGTACATCCAGCGGACGACCACGGCAACGCTGCTCACGAACCTGACCTCGGACGTCGACGCGGTAAAGGTGTTCGTGTCGCAGGCGGTCGGGTCGATCGTCGCGTCGATCGTGCTCATCATCGGCGCCAGCATCCTGCTGCTGTCCATCAACTGGAAGCTCGGACTCGCCGTGCTGGCGGTGCTGCCGGTCATCGCCATCGCGTTCCGCATCGTCATGGGCCGCGTGCGCACGCTCTTCGGCCAGGCACAGAAGGCGGTGGACTGGCTGAACAAGGTGATCAACGAGAGCATCCTCGGCGCCGGCCTGATCCGCCTGGTGAACTCCCAGCACGACGAATACCAGAAGTTCCTGGCGGCCAACACCGAGGCGCGCAACATCGGCCTGAACATCCTGCGTCTGTTCGCCAGCCTCATTCCGATCATCATGTTCTGCACGAACCTGGCAACGCTGGCCATCCTGACGCTCGGCGGCCGGTTCGTGATCGACGGCGTCATGTCGCTCGGCGACTTCACGGCATTCAACAGTTACCTTGCCATCCTCATCTTTCCGGTCATCCTGATCGGGTTCATGACGAATGTCATGGCCCAGGCGGGCGCCTCGTACGGCCGGATCGCGAAGGTGCTCGCCGCCCCCGCGCCCGTGGCGACCGGCACATTGAAGACGACGCTGCACGGCGACCTCGGCATCGACGGGGTGACGCTCGCCTTCGGCGAGAAGGTGGCGCTGAAGCAGGTATCGATTACGGTGAAGGCCGGCACGCGCACGGCGATCATCGGGCCGACGGCGGCGGGCAAGACGCAGCTGCTCTACCTGCTCACCGGGCTCATCACGCCGGACGCGGGACGCATCACCTACGACGGCCGGCCGCTCGACGACTACGACAAGGACACCCTGCACCAGCAGGTGGGCTTCGTCTTCCAGGATGCGACGATGTTCAACCTGACGCTGCGCGAGAACATCGGCTTCTCGAAGACCGTGCGCAACGAGGACCTGGCCACCGCCATCGCGACTGCCGAACTGACCGACTTCGTCGCCTCCCTGCCGCAGGGGCTCGACACCGTCGTCTCGGAGCGGGGCACCAGCCTGTCGGGCGGGCAGAAACAGCGCATCATGCTGGCGCGCGCGCTGGCGCTGAACCCGCGCGTGCTGCTGCTCGACGACTTCACGGCGCGTGTCGATACTGCCACCGAGCAGAAGATTCTCGATAACGTCCAGGCGAACTACCCTGCCCTGACGCTGCTGTCGGTGACGCAGAAGATTGCCCCGGTCGAGCACTACGACCAGATCGTGCTGCTCATGGAAGGCGAAGTGCTCGCGTCGGGCACCCACGCCGCGCTGATGGACAGCTGTCCGGAATACGTCCAGATCTACGACTCGCAGCGGAGCACGCAGCACTATGAATCCGTACAGGCTTAGCAGCGGCACCAGCCAGGGCACGCCGTCGGTGATGGCGGCGCTGCGCCGCCTCACGCCGGTCATGGACGGGCAGCAGCGAAGCATGATCGCCGCCTTCGTGGCGACCCTCGTCGCGTCGGCCGCCTCGCTCGTTGCACCGTGGCTCATCGGCCGCACAGTCGACCGCTACATCCGCACCGGCGACTTCGGTGGTGTGCTGCGGTCGGCCGGGCTGCTGCTCGTGGCGTACGTCATCGGCCTCGCGGCCACTTACGTGCAGACGCTGCAGATGGGTATGGTTGGCCGCCGCGTCCTCTTCAACCTGCGCAACGCCATCTTCACCACGCTGCAGGGGCTGCCGCTCGACTTCTTCAACCAGAACAAGGCGGGCGACCTCATCTCCCGCATCAACAACGACACCGACAAGCTGAACGTCTTCTTCGCGCAGATGCTGGTGCAGCTGGCCGCGAACCTGTTCCTCATGGCTGGCGCTGCCCTGTTCCTGGTGTCGCTCAACCTGCGCCTCGGCCTCGCGGCGCTGGTGCCGGCGGCGGTGGTGCTGCTCGTCACGCGCGCCACCGGACCGATGGTGAAGGCTCACAACGCCGCCAGCCTGCAGTCGCTCGGCGCGCTCAGCGGCGAGATCCAGGAGAGCATGAGCAACTTCCGGGTCATCGCCGCCTTCAATCGCGTCGACTACTTCCAGCAACAATTCACTGTCGCGAACGAGCGCAACTACGCGGCCTCGGTGCGGGCGGGCCTCGCCAACACGGTGTTCGTGCCGCTCTACGGCCTCGCGATGACCAGCGCGCAGCTCATCGTGTTGGCCTACAGCTTCTACCTGATTGCCGCGGGCCAGTTTTCGGTCGGCCTGCTCATCGGCTTCCTGCTCTATGTGAACAGCTTCTACATGCCGATGCGGCAACTCGCCGCGATCTGGTCGTCCTTCCAGCTCGCCATGGCCAGCTTCGACCGCATCTCGGCAGTGCTGGCGCTGGAGTCGAACCTGCCGCAGCTTCCGCCGGAACAAGCCGAGGACACGGCGGTAATGGCGTTCGACCACGTGCAGTTCGGCTACACCGCCGACCGCCCGGTGCTGCGCGACGCCACCTTCAGGCTGGAGCACGGCAAGACCTACGCGCTGGTGGGTCCGACCGGCGGCGGCAAGACGACCACTGCCTCGCTGATGGCGCGCCTCTACGACCCAACCGGTGGACGGGTGCTGCTCAATGGCCGCGATATCCGCACGTTCACGCCCGAGGAGCGCGCGCAGCGGATTGGCTTCATCCTGCAGGAGCCCTTCCTCTTCACCGGTACCATCCGCGACAACATCGTCTACGGCAACGACGCGCTGAAGCACCTGCCCGAGGACCAACTCACGGCGCTGCTGGCCTCGAAGAATCTCGACGGCCTGCTCGCGCGCTTCGAGCAGGGGCTGGGCACCACCGTGACAGCCGGAGGCGACGGCGTCAGCCTTGGGCAGAAGCAGCTCATCGCCTTCATGCGCGCCGTGCTGCGCGAACCGGAGATCCTGATTCTCGACGAGGCCACGGCCAACATCGACACCGTGACGGAGCAGTTGCTCGAGCAGATCCTGCGCGAGCTGCCGGCTCGCACAACCAAGGTGGTCATCGCGCACCGGCTGAACACGATCGAGAACGCCGACGAGATCTTCTTCATCAACGCCGGTGAGATCACGCGCGCGGGGTCGATGTCCGACGCCCTCGACCTGCTGCTGCACCATCACCGAGCAAGCTAGCGCGTGTCGGCGCACCTGAAGGTGCGCGGCTACGAACTGAACACCTCCGTAGCTGCCGACCTTCAGGTCGGCCCCTCATCGGCTAGAGTAACGGACGTGATCACCGTCGGTTCCAGAGCCCTGCTGGCGACACTCGCGCTCTCGCTGTTCGGCGCACGGCCCGCCGCCAGTCAGGCGGTCGCGGCACCTGCCTTGGACGACGCCCCGGCACTAACCGCGCCTGCGGTCTACGCGCGCGACGACCGCGGCAAGGTGACGCTGCGTGCGGTTCGCCTCACGCGTCCGCTGCAGATCGACGGCCGCCTCGACGAGGTGGTTTACCAGGAGGTTGCGCCAATCGACCGCTTCGAGCAGCAGGTGCCGCGCGAAGCGGCGCCGGCCACCGAAACCACGCAGGCCTGGATCCTGTTCGACGACGACAACCTGTACTTCAGCGCGCGGTTGCTCGACAGCCAGCCCGAACGGATTGTCGCCAACGAGATGCGGCACGACAGCGTCAACATCTTCAACGGCGGCGACAGCATCACGCTGGTACTCGACACCTTCTACGACCACCGTAACGGCGTGCTCTTCCAGACCAACCCGCTCGGGGCGCAGCGCGAGCAGGCCATTGCCGACGGGCAGTACATCGAGAGCTGGAACACGGTGTGGGACGTGAAGTCGGCGCGGGTCGATGGCGGCTGGTCCACCGAGATGGTCATCCCGTTCAAGTCGCTCCGCTTCAGGGAGAGCGGCGACCAACTCTGGGGCATCAACTTCCGCCGCGTCATCCGGTGGAAGAACGAGTACGCCGGCGTCACGCCGATGCCGGCGGCGTTCGGCGGCTCCGGACTCGCCCAGATGCAGATGGCCGCCACGCTCGTCGGCCTCTCGATCCCGACGCGCACGCGCAACCTCGAACTCAAGCCGTACGCGGTCGCCTCGTCGACGACCGACCTCGGCACGGCGCGCCCGTTTCGCAACGACGGCACCGGTGACGTCGGCATCGACCTGAAGTACGGCCTGTCGCGCGGACTCACGGCCGACGTGACGGTGAACACCGACTTCGCGCAGATCGAGGAGGACCTGCAGCAGGTGAACCTCACGCGGTTCAGCCTGCTCTTCCCCGAGAAGCGCGACTTCTTCCTCGAAGGCCAGGGCATCTTCGCCTTCGGCGGCCGCAGCCTGGCGGGACGTGGGACTGGCGGCGACGCCGACGACGTGCCGATCATGTTCTTCAGCCGCCAGGTGGGGCTCGCCAATGGCCGCACCGTCCCGGTGCTGGCCGGCGCCCGCGTCACGGGCAAGACCGGCGCCTACGACATCGCGGCGCTGAACATCGAGACGGCGCGCAGCCAGTCCGTGGGCGTCGCCCCGGCGAACGTCACGGCCGTGCGCGTTCGGCGCGACATCCTGCGCCGCAGCAACATCGGCGTCATCGCGACCGCTCGGCGTCCCGGCGCGGCCGGCCACACCGGCCTGCTGTTCGGCGCCGACACGAGCGTCCGCCTGTCGCAGAACAATACGGTCATCGGCTACTACGCCCGCACCGACGTCGCCGGCCAGGAAAGGCAGGCCGCCAGCTACCGCGCGCGCTTCGACTACGCGGGTGACCGCTACGGTTTTTCGGCCGAGCACCTGATGGTCGGCGCGCGCTTCGCGCCGGAGGTTGGCTACGCGCGGCGCGAGGACGTGCGCCGCAATACCGCCACGGCCCGCTTCAGCCCGCGGCTGCGCCGCAGCCGCACCGTGCGGCAGCTCACCTGGTTGGGGACCTACACCTACGACACCGACGCGAGCGTCACCCGCGTCGAGAATCGGCTGGCGGACGGCAGCTTCCGGGTGGAGTTCCACAGCGGCGACTTCGCCGCCGTCGGCTACACGCAGGAATACGAACTGCTGCCCGCGGCGTTCCGCATCGCCCCGCGCGTCACCGTGCCGCAGGGCGGCTACGACAACCGCACCGTCACCGCGTCCTACTCGCTGGCCAACAACCACGCCGTGGCTGGACGTGTCATCGCATCGACCGGGGCGTTCTATGACGGCACGCGCACCGAGGCGTCGTACACGGGCCGCGTCGCGCTGCTGCCGCAGTTCGCGCTCGAGCCGAGCGTGTCGCTCGCGTGGGTGCGCCTGCCGTACGGCGATTTCGATGCGCGGCTCGTGGCGAACCGCTTTACATGGACGCCGACCACGCGGCTGTTCGTCAGCAGCCTGATGCAATTCAATGTCGACGCGAAGACGCTCTCGTCCAGCGTCCGCCTCCGCTGGGAGTTCCGGCCCGGCAGCGATCTGTTCCTCGTCTACAGCGACGGACGCGACACCGCGAACGGCGGCGCCGCGTTGCTGAACCGCACGCTGGCGGTAAAGGCGACGCGGTTGCTGCGCTTCTGACGCCAGGGCCGCGGCGCTGCGACCGCCCGACCGCACTCGTCCGCAGTCCGAGGTCTCGCGCCGTCGTCGAGAGTAGGATACAGCTGTCATGACGCATCGAGTGTTACCCGGGGTTGAAGACGAAGGTCGTTCTGAGATGTTGTCCTCTGTTCCCGCCGCACAATCGACTACCACCTCGTTGCGAGTGCTCGTCGTCGAAGACGAGAGCGTGGTGGCACTCGATCTCGAAGAACGGCTCGTCAAGCTTGGCCACCAGGTGGTCGGGGTGGTGGACAACGGCGCCGACGCCTTGCGCCTGACGCGCGGCAACATCGTCGACCTGGTGCTGATGGACATCCACATCCGCGGAGAACTCGACGGCATCCAGACTGCTGCCACGCTGCGCGACACCGCCGACGTTCCCGTGGTCTTTCTGACCGCGCACGCCGACGAAGCGACACTGAACCGCGCCGGTGAGACAGAACCCTTCGGCTATATCCTGAAGCCGTTCGACGAGCGCGAGTTGCGGGCCACCATCCAGATGGCCCACTACCGCCACCAGGCCGAACGCCGCCTGCGAAACATGGAGCGCTGGCTGGCGACCACGCTGCGCAGCATCGGCGACGGCGTCATCGCCACTGACGACGGGGGACGGATCACGTTCATCAATGCCATGGCCGAAGCCGTCAGCGGCTGGACGCGCGGCGAGGCGCTGGGACGCCACATCACGGAGGTCCTCGTCATTACAACCCCGGACGGGCCGGATGAAACCTTTCAACTGATCCATCGCGCGATGACCGACGGCGCCACGATCCGCCTCGGAGAAGGTCGATGGCTGCGCACGCGCGACGGACGACTGGTGCCGGTGGACGATAGCCTCGCGCCGATTCGCGATGAGGAGGGCAGGGTCACCGGCTGTGTGGTGATTTTTCGCGATAACACCGCCCAGATCGCCGCCGAGAAAGCACGTCGCGAACTCGAGGGGAAGATGCAGGAAGTGCAGCGCCTGGAGAGTCTGGGCATCCTCGCCAGCGGCATCGCGCACGACTTCAACAACCTGCTCGTCGCCGTCACCGCGGGAGCCTCGCTCGCCCGCACCCTCACCCCCGCCGACTCACCGCTGATCCCCTGTCTTCTGGGCATCGAGCAGGCGGGCGAACGCGCTGGGTTGCTGTGCAACCAGATGCTGGCCTACGCCGGCAAAGGGCAGCGCTCCATGCAGGCCCTGGAACTCAGCGCCTTCACGCGCGACACCGCGCA
>JBKJMH010000233.1:0-5007 GCA_046596625.1 Vicinamibacterales bacterium
GGCGACAGGTCACGCTTTCTTCGCCACGTATCGCACACCCGGCAGGGCCTTGAAGTCGGCGTCCTGCGTCCACAGCGTCGCCTCTGAGGCCTGCGCTGTGGCCAGCATGATGCTGTCAGCCATTGGCAGGCCGTGCTTCACCGACAGCCGCGCGGCTGACACCGCCAGCGCCTCGCTCAGTTCCACGACCCGCCCCTGACGCATCACAGCGACCACCTGAAGGGCTGCGCCGTGGTCACGCTGCTGCAAGACGCGCTTGAATACCTCGTACAGGCTAATGGTCGGCACCACGAGGTCTGCGGGCTTCTCGATGGCTGCCGTGAAGAACCCGGCGTTGGGTCCCTCAGCGAAGTACTCGAGCCAGCCGGACGAGTCGACGACGTTCATGTCCGGTCCCGCTCACGCGGCACCGACGTGTCGATCCCGCGGAGGAAGCCCTTCAGCTGGCGCGCGGATCGCACCGGCACGAGTTCGATCCGATCCTCGTACACCATCGCGTGCACCTTCTGCCCGGCTCGGAGCTTCAGGCGCTCACGGATCTCCTTGGGGATGACCACCTGGAACTTCGGTGAAATAGTGACAATGTCCATGCGAACCTCATCGATGCCTACTACGTCGTACGATTATCGCATCGATTCAACGTGCCTGGTGCTAAGCGTCGGCGCCCCAGCCGCCGGGATGCATTACTGGCTCCGCGGCGCCGCGGCGCCGGTCGAAGACCTATAATGTCCGCCATGTCGGTCGACGTGAAGGACCTCATGCGCGAGATCGAAGACGATGTGCGCCACGCCAGGCGCAAGCGTCTGCTGGCGCGTGGGGGCGCGGGGGAGTATCGCGACCCGGCGGTGTATGCCGGTGTCGACGCGGTGCTGCGCCGCGCCATCGACGCGCGCGATCACGACGCGCTGCTGCTCCCCGACTTTCTCAGCAGTGACGCCGACTGGAACCTCGCCCTCCACCTCACCTACGCCAGCCATCGTCCGGCGTTCGGCGGCTGGATCATCGCCGCAAAACGCAAAGTACTGCTGCCGCTGATGCGCTGGCTCTACGAATACAGCCTCGAGAACTTCCGCAAGCAGCGCCGGATCAACACCGTGCTGTTCGCCTGCATCGAGGAATTGGCGATCGAGAACGCCAGGCTGCGTCAGGCGATGGCAAGCGGGAGCGCGGGGGCCGCGTCGGAGCCCGCCTCTACTCACGCCGACCCGACCAGCGCCAGTCCGACCAGCGCCGCGTGAGCCGTCGATGAAGCTCGCCTGCGTCGTTCACCGCTTCGGCGCCGACATCGCCGGCGGTTCCGAAGCCCATTGCCGACATGTGGCCGACCATCTGGCCGCGCACCACGACGTCACCATCCTCACGTCGTGCGCCCGCGACCACATCTCGTGGCGCAACGAACTGGAGCCTGGCGATTCGACGCTCGGTGCGCTCAAGGTGAAGCGCTTCGCTGCCGCGCGTCAGCGGTCGCTCCATCGCTTTGCCGAGGTCAGCGAACTGGCGTTCAGCGGCCTGGCCAGCAACGCGCAGCAGGAAGCGTGGTTCCGGGAGAACGGACCGGACCTGCCCGGCCTGGTCGACTACCTGCGCGCGCACGGCGGCGAGTTCGACGTCGTGCTGTTCTGGGCGTTCCGCTACGCGGAAGTGTTCTTCGGGTTGCCCGAGGTGGCCGACCGCGCCGTGCTGGTGCCGACCGCCGAAGACGACCCGGTCATTCGCCTGTCGATCCTCGAGCCCTTCTTCGCGCGCCCGGCCGGATACATCTTCCTCACGCCAGAAGAGCAGACGCTGGTCGAGCGGCGCATGAGCACCGTCACACCACCGTCAGTCATCATCGGCTCCGGTCTCGACCCGGCGCGCCCTGGCGGAACCGTCGACCTGTCCACCCTCGGGGTGCGCGACCCCTTCGTGCTCTATCTGGGGCGCATCGACCCGAACAAGGGGTGCTCCGACCTGCTGCAGCACTTCATGCGGTTCAAGGCGGAACAGCCCGGACCGGTGCAACTCGTCATGGCCGGCCCCGCCAGCATGCCGCTGCCGGCGCATGAGGACGTGCACTATCTCGGCTTCGTCGACGAGTCGACGCGAGACGCGTTGCTGCAGCGGGCACGCCTGCTGGCGATGCCGTCGCGCTTCGAAAGCCTCAGTCTGGTGCTGCTCGAAGCGTGGAACCATGGGCTGCCGGCCGTGGTGAACGGCCACTGTGCGGTGCTGAAGGGTCAGGCCGAGCGCGCCAACGGCGCGTTGTTCTATCGCAACTTCGACGAGTTCGCGCGGTGCCTGTCGTACCTGCTCGAACGGCCGGACGTGGCGCGCACCCTCGGTCAGCAGGGACTCGCCTACGTCGACGAGCACTACCGCTGGCCGACCGTGGTGGCGACGGTGGACCGCCTGCTTGCGCAGGTCGCTGCCCCGCGGTCCTCTTGACACGACACGCGTATGCCGTATAGTCCTCGGCGGAAGGGATACTCCGTTGATGCCTCAAGGGTTTCGTAGTCTGCTCACCGCCGCCGCCGGAGCGGCGCTCACGGCGTTCGTGTCCATGGCGGTTGCGCCTGTCGCCGGGCAGCCGGCTCCCGGCTATCGCGCGCCGCGCGGTGCCGACGGCCATCCCGACCTCAACGGCATCTGGCAGGCGCTCAACGAGGCCAATTACGACGTCGAGATGCACATGGCACGTCCGGCGCTGCAGACGCGCCCGGGGCCGTACGGCCCGGTGCCAGCACCGCCCGTGCTCGCGATGGGCGCAGTGGCTGCTGTGCCACCAGGCATGGGCGTGGTGGAAGGGGGAGAGATCCCCTATAAGCCCGAGGCGCTCGCGCAGCGCAACAAGAACCGCGAGAACTGGTCGCAGCTCGACCCCGAGGTCAAGTGCTACCTGCCAGGCGTGCCGCGTGCGACCTACATGCCGCACCCGTTCCAGATCTTCCAGAGCAACAGCGCCGTCTTCTTCGCGTACCAGTACGCGGGTGCCGTCCGGAACATCTACCTGAAGGATCCGGGACCGGCTCCGGTCGACTCGTGGATGGGGCAGTCGGTGGGCAGGTGGGACGGTGACACGCTCGTTGTCGACGTCACGGGCTTCAACGCCGACACCTGGTTCGACCGTGCGGGCAACCATCACACCGAGAAACTGCACGTCGTGGAGCGCTACACCCGAACCGCGCCAGACGTCCTCACCTACGAAGCCACCGTCGACGATCCGAACGTCTTCACGCGCCCGTGGAAGATGTCGATGCCGCTCTACCGCCGCCTCGACAAAGGCGTGCAACTGATGGATTTCAAGTGCGTGGAGTTCGTCGAGGAGCTGCTATACGGGCAGTTCAGGAAGACCCCGCTCCCACGCTGACGCAGGCCATGATGCATGGGCTCCGGCAGGTAATGTCCGGCTGCAGAGCGGTGTTCGTTTCGACGGCCATCATCATGGCGTCGCTCGGCGCGTGGCAGGGTGCCGTTGGCGCTCAGACCCCGGCGCGTGCGCCCGCTCGTTTACCGGCACCGGCCACGACGCTCGCCGGCGGCCTGCCCCGTACTCCCGACGGTCGTCCCGACTTGCAGGGCGTCTACGACCTTGCCACGATGACGCCTGTGGAGCGGGCGCCCGTGTACAACGGACGCGCCTCCATCACGCTCGACGAAGCCAGGCGTCTGGAGGCGGCTGCGGCGGCGCGTACCGAGCGTTCGTTGCGGCCGGACAGCGGCGACCGCACGGCTCCGCCGATTGGGGGCGACGGCTCGACCGGAGCGGCCGGCGGCGTCGGCGGCTACAACGCGTTCTGGATCGACCGCGGCGACGCCTTCACCATCATCGACGGACAGGCGCGCACCTCCATCGTGGTCGACCCGCCGAACGGTCGCGTGCCTCCGCTGACCGTGGCGGCGCGGCAGCGGCAGGCGGCGCGTGCCGGTCAGCCCACCTCCGATCAGGCGGAGAACAGCGGCGGCGATGTCGGGCTCGAGAGCGCGCCCGGCGCCTACGACGACCCGGAGCGGCGCCCGCTGGCTGAACGGTGCCTGCTCGGCTTCGGATCGACGTCGGGACCGCCCGCGCTTCCGAACTACTTCTACAACAACCTCCACCAGATCGTGCAGACGCGCGACACCGTGATGATCCTCACTGAGATGAATCACGACGTGCGCGTCGTTCGCATGAATGCGACGCACCTGCCGGCCACCGTCCGGCACTGGATGGGCGATTCGATCGGTCGGTGGGACGGCGACACGCTGGTGGTGGAGACCACGAACTTCAGCGGCAAGACGCGCTTCCGCGGCTCGTCGGACGCGCTGACGGTAACCGAGCGTTTCTCCCGCATCGATGCAAAGACGCTCCTGTACCGCTTCACCGTCGCGGATCCGCCGACGTGGAGTCAGCCGTGGTCCGGCGAGTACACGTGGCCGGCCACCGGCGACCAGGTGTTCGAATATGCTTGCCACGAGGCCAACTACGCGCTCGGCAACATCCTGCGCGGCGCGCGGCAGCGGGAGCGGGACGCAAAGCCGGCTCCGGCCCGGTAGAATGCTGGCTGAAGGAAGGAAAGCAACGTGATGAACAAGACAGTCTTCGTCGTGCTCGGAACGGTGGCGCTCGGAACCATCGCCGCGATTCCGCTGGTGGCGCACCATGCCTTCGGCGGTGAGTTCGATCCGAACCGCCCAATCCTGCTGCGGGGTGCGGTGACCAGGATCGAGTGGGTGAACCCGCACGCCTGGATTCACCTGGCGGCGAAGGAAGTGACCATCGCTGGCGAGAAGAAGACGCCCGCTGCCCCCGAAGCGTGGGCGGTCGAGGGCGGGACGCCCAACACCCTGCTGCGTCGCGGCATCACGCGCGACTCGCTGACCATCGGCACCGAGATCATCGTCGACGGGTACCAGACCCGCGATCACTCGCTGCTGCGCGGCAACGGCCGCAACATCACGCTCACCGACGGCCGCAAGCTGTTCATGGGGTCGTCCGGCACGGGCGCCCCGCGCGACGGCGCCGACCCGACCGAAGTGCCGCGCTGAGCG
>JBKJMH010000384.1:0-5400 GCA_046596625.1 Vicinamibacterales bacterium
GCGGGAGTTCCTGGCGGCGATGAGCGGCATCAGCCACGGCGCCAACATGACGATTGCCCATGCGTTCCCCTGGGCCGGCTACACGACGTTCGCCGACATCGGCACGGCGCAAGGCGACCTCGCGGCGCAGGTCGCACTGGCGAACCCGCACCTGACCGGGGTAGGTTTCGACCTGCCGGAGGTGGCGCCGATCTTCGAGGACTACGCGGCCGCCGTGGGGGTGGCGGACCGTGTGCGCTTTCAGGCAGCCAACTTCTTCACCGACGCGTTGCCCTCGGTCGACGTCGTCATGATGGGTCACATCCTGCACGACTGGGATCTGCCCACGAAGCGGATGCTCATCCAGAAGGCGCATGCGGCGCTCCCAGCCGGTGGCGCCCTGATCGTCTACGAGGCGATCATCGATGATGACCGTTCGCAGAACGCCTTCGGCCTGATGATGAGCCTGAACATGCTCATCGAGACGCCCGGCGGGTTCGATTACACCGGGGCCGACTGCCAGGGCTGGATGCGCGAGGCCGGCTTCTCGTCGACTCGCGTGCAGCACCTCGTCGGTCCCGACTCGATGGTGATTGGTATCAAGTAGGATCGGCACATGAAGCTCAGGATGTTGGTGGTCGCGCTCCTCCTCAGTGCGACGACAGCGCTCGCGCAGAACGCCGAGCAGAGGGTGCAGTCGCTCGTCGCGAGTGCGTCGTTCCGTGATGCCCGAGCCGCGCTCGAGGCCGACCACGCGCGCTTCGTGCGCGAGCTGATCACGCTCACCGAGATTCCGGCCCCGCCCTTCAAGGAGACGAAGCGCGCCGCGGCCTACCTCGGGATGCTGCGTGCGGCGCAGCTCACCGACGTCGAGACCGACTCCGAAGGCAACGTGATGGGGCTTCGCAAGGGCACCGGGAACGGGCCGATGCTGGCGGTGCTCGCGCACCTCGACACGGTGTTCCCCGAAGGCACCGACGTCACGACGAAGCTCGAGGGCACGAAGCTGCACGCGCCGGGTGTGGGAGACGACACCGGTGCGCTCGCCCTCATGCTGAGTGTCATCCGGGCCATGGACGCCGCGAAGCTGCAGACGCCGGGCGACATCCTGTTTGTCGGCAACGTCGGCGAAGAAGGGGAAGGAGACCTGCGCGGCGTGAAATATTTGCTGCAGAAGGGCAAATACAAGGACCGGATCAAGCAGTTCATCTCCATTGACGGCGGCTCGCAGGACGGCATCGTGAACGGCGGCCTCGGCAGCCGGCGGTACCGCGTCACCTTCAAGGGACCGGGCGGACACAGTTACGGCGCGTTCGGCCTGGTCAGCCCGGCATTCGCCATGGGCGACGCGATGGCGCGCTTCTCGAAGCTGCAGGTGCCGCGCCTGCCGCGCACGACCTTCAACGTCGGTGTGGTTGGCGGCGGCACGTCGGTGAATTCGATCCCGACCGACATGTTCATGCTGATCGACATGCGCTCGGAGTCGCCCGACGAGTTGAAGAAGGTGGACGAGGCGTTCCAGCGGGTGGTGCGTGAGGCCGTGGACGAAGAAAACAAGGCGCGCAGCACCGCCGAAGGCAAGATCGTCGCGGACGTGAAGCTCATCGGCGATCGCCCGTCAGGCACGACCGCCACGTCCGCCCATCTCGTCCAGGCCGCGGCATCCGTCGCGCGTGCGTACGGATTCACCCCGACGTTCGAAATCGGCAGCACGGACGCCAACGTGCCGATTGCGATGGGTATTCCGGCCATCACCATCGGCCGTGGCGCCGGTGGCCGGTCCCACTCCCTGGATGAGTGGATCGACGTGACGAAAGAGAAGAACGTCCAGGCCGGTGAGGTGGTCCTGGCAACCATCCTGGCGGCGGCGGACGGAAAGTAGGTCGGGGAGGTCGGGAGAGTCTGGAAGGTCTGGAAGGTCCTGACCCTCCCGACCCTCCCGACCTCAAGTTAGAATTACCCGTCCTTATCCCAATTCGTCTTTACCAGTCATCACGCTCTCAGAGGTACGACAGTCGATGGACACGATCAACTTCACCCGTGGTGTGCCCGCCAACGAATCCTTCCCGCTCGACGAGGTCGCATCCGCGGCTATCGCTGCGCTCGAGGCGCGCGGACCGGCCATGCTCCAGTACGGTCCTTCGGCCGGCTTTCAGCCGCTGCGTGAGTGGATTGCGCAGTGGCAGGGCGTCAGCACCGAGCGCGTGCTGACCGGCAACGGCTCGCTGCAGATAATCGAGTTCCTCTGCCTCGGGCTGTTGAAGCCGGGCGACGTGGTCTTTACCGAGAACCCCACCTACGACCGCACCATCACGATGCTGCGTCGTCATGGCCTGCAGGTGGTGGGGATTCCGCTCGAAGCCGACGGCCCGAACCTGGCGGCGCTCGAGGCGGCGATCCAGCAGCACAAGCCGAAGGTGTTCTACCTCATCCCGGACTTCCAGAATCCGTCGGGCACCACGTGCTCGGGCGTGAAGCGCAAGGCCGTGGCCGCGCTCGCCGAGCAGTACGATTTCCTGCTGGTCGAAGACGCGCCGTACCGGCCACTGCGCTACCGTGGGCAGGAAGAGCCGTCGATCTACTCGCTGGCGCCCGAGCGGACGCTCTTCATGTGTTCGTTCACGAAGCTCATTGCACCCGGCGTGCGCACCGGCTTCATGATCGGCCGTCCCGACATCATCCAGAAGCTGGCCAAGGTCGCCGAAGACACCTACATCTCGCCAGGCTACCTGGCGCAGGGCATCACCTACGAATGGTGCCAGCGCGGGCTCCTGGAGCCGCAGATCGCCCGCCTGAAGCAGCTCTATCTGCCACGCCTGGATGCGTGTCTCGCGGCCCTCGACAAGTACATGCCCGGCGCGGTCGAGGCGCGCCCAGACGGCGGCTTCTTCATCTCGCTGACGCTGCCCGAAGGCGTGCTCACGAGCAAGGTCCGCGCGGCTGCGTCGACGCGCGCGCTGAACCTGTCCGATGGTCAGGCGTTCTTCCCGAACGGCGGCGGCGAGCGCTTCCTGCGCCTGCCGTTCTGCGCGCTCTCGCCAGGGGAGATCGAGGAAGGCGTTCGCCGGCTCGCCGAGAGCGTCGACGCCAGCCGCGCGTAGGGTTGGTGAACGACGTGGCGACGCCGCGGTCGCTGACAGTTCGCGCCTGTGCGCTACTGTGCCTCTGCGGTGCGCTAGCCGGCATCGCCTGTCGCCGCGCCGAGCCCGCACCTGCCGCCCACGCCGGTCCACAGATGTCGGGCGCGCTCCACCTGCCCGGCCTTCGTGGTGAGGTTGGTGTGGTCCGCGACGAATGGGGCATCCCGCACATCACGGCCGCCAACACCGACGATCTGTTCTTCGCGCAAGGGTTCGTGCAGGCACAGGATCGCCTGTTCCAGATGGACCTGTGGAAGCGCGCCGCCCAGGGGCGGCTGGCCGAGGTGATGGGCGCGAACTTCATCCAGCGCGACTCGATGACCCGCCGCATCCAGTTCCGCGGCGACTTCGAGCGCGAGTGGCAGAGTTACGGTCCGGACACGCGGCGCATCGCGGTCGCCTTCACCAACGGCATCAATGAGTGGGTGCGGCTGGCGCGGCAGGGGTTGCCCGAGGAATTCCAGCTGGCCGGCTGGGAACCCGAACTCTGGAAGCCGGAAGATCTGTTGAATCGCACCGATACCTACCTGGCGAGCAGCGCTGCGCTCGACGACCTGGTGCGTGCCCGGCTGGTGGCGACTCTCGGGCCGTCACGCGTCGATCAGTTGCTGCCGCCGCCGCCGGGACGCCGCACGACGCCCGACCTTGGTGTCGACCTCTCGGCAGTGACCTTTGTTGTGTCGGACGCGCTGCGCCGCATCGGCACAGCGCCGTTCTTCCTCACGCTGGCCGGCCCGGTCAGCGTGGCCGCACGTCCGAGCCAGCAGACGTCCGATGTGGAACTGGCGGACGACGGCCGCTCACCTTTCGACGTCGACGCGCCTCCCATTCCCTCGAGTGCGCCGCGCTCTGGCGCGGGCCGGACGTGGCTGGTCGATGCGGCTCACAGCGCGTCGGGTCACCCGCTGCTTGCTGTGGCCGAGCGTGATCAGCTCGAGACTCCGTCGAGCCGCTACCTGGTGCAGCTCTCGGCGCCGGGCTGGAACGTCATCGGCGCGACGTCGCCGTGGATGCCGGGCGTGGTCATCGGTCACAACGCGCGGATCGCCTGGGCCTACACCGCGTCCGACGATGACACGCAGGATGTGTTCGTCGAACGGACGAACCCGGAGAACCCGCATCAGGTGGCGCGCGACGGCCGGTGGGTGGACATGCACGTCGACCGCGAGCGGCTCTCGGTGAAGGGGCGTGAGGTGCCCGTCGAGTACGAACGTCTCTACACCCCCGACGGCGTCGTCGTGGCGCAGGACCGCGAGCGATCGCTGGTCTACACGCTGCGCTGGACCGGCACCGAGTACGGTGGGGCAGGCGAACTGGCGGCGCTCGGCATAGCCCGGGCGGAGTCGTGGCCAGACTTTCGAGCGGCGCTGGCCAGGTGGAAGGCGCCCGCCGCTGACTTCGTCTACGCCGACGTCGATGGGCGGGTGGCGCGGCAGCGCGCCGGGCTCGTACCGGTTCGCCCGGCCGGCGCCGGACTCCTGCCGTCCGCCGGATGGCTGGGATCGCGCGGCTGGCAGGGCTTCAACGATCTGAGCCTTCAGAACGACGGTATCAACGCAGCGAGCAGTCCTGAAAGGGAAATGCCGCCTGTCTCGGCGACCGACCTTCAGCAGGCCCAACTCGACATCCGCTCCAGGACCGCCAACGCCCTGATCGCCAGGATCGACAAAGTTGGGTCTGTGCCCAAACAGATTGAGGCGGCGCGAACCAGACTCATAGCCTGGGACCGCCGCATGCGCGGAGAATCGACGGACGCCGCCCTCTACCGTGGCTGGGAAGCGGCTGTCAGGCAGCGACTGGCGGCGCGGCTGGTTCCGGCTGACCTCGTTGCCGAATTTGCGCCACGGATTGACCCGGTCACGCTGCTCAACGGCCCGGTGTCGGCTGGCGCCGGAGGCGATATCGGCCCCTGGCGTGACATATTGCTGGTGGATGCCCTAGCTGATGCGATCAAGGCTCAGACTGCCAGCCTCGACTCGCGCGCCCGCTTCACCTTTTCTCACCCGCTGGCGGTGTTCGAGGATGCGAAGCGGAGGTTTGACGTAGGTGGTCATCCGCTGCACGGTCATACAGATACGGTATTTTCAACTGACGGCACGCGCGGACCGGCGTTCCAAGCCGTGTTCGACCTTGCCGACTGGAGTCGTGCGGCGGTCACAAACCCGCCGGGGCAGGCCGGCTCCCCATCCAACCCGCACTATGACGACATGGCGCCGAAGTGGGCGGCCGGAAACTACGTCAATCTGGTATTCGCCCAATCAGGCGCGCCCTCGCCACGATC
>JBKJMH010000017.1:0-4065 GCA_046596625.1 Vicinamibacterales bacterium
GGAGATCCTGTTCTTCCCGGGGCCGGTGGGTCACGCCAGCTGGCTGATGGTGATGGCCGTGGTGTCGATCCTGGTGTTCCTCGGCGGCTACTGGTTCTTCGATCGCCTGCGCGACTCCTTTGCGGAGGCCGTGTGAAGACGGACTTCACGAAGGTACGAAGGACACGAGGATCGTCCTTTGAAGACCTGGCTTCGTGTCTTCGTGCAGTTGTTCTTTACGAGCGGGGACGACGGTGAACGCGATCGAACTCACCAACGTCTACCTCGCCGTGTCCTGCCAGGAGAGCGGCTACTGGTTCTTCGATTGCCTGCGCGATTCGTTTGCGGAGGCCTTGTGAAGACGGACTTCGTCGTCGCGGGCGAGCACCACGACATGGTGTCCCCGAAGGAACGAAGGGCACGAAGATCGTCTTTTGAAGACATCGCTTCGGGTCTTCGTGTCTTCGTGCAGTTGACTTCGGCAGGCAGAGGGCGACGATGAACGCCATCGAGCTCACCAACGTCTCGAAGATCTACCGGCGCTATGGCGGACGCCAGTTCGCCACGCTGAAGAGTGCGCTCCTGCAGCGCAGCATCCTGCGCGACCTGAGCGTTGCCGAAACGTTCCCGGCCCTCACCGACGTGTCGTTTGCCGTGCCGAAGGGGTCCACCTACGGCGTCATCGGCCGCAACGGATCGGGCAAGAGCACGGCGCTGAAGCTCGTGGCCGGTATCACCAAGCCGACGAGCGGCACGGTGAAAGTCGAGGGGCGCATCTCGGCCCTCATCGAGCTCGGCGCCGGGTTCCACCCCGAAATCTCCGGGCGCGAGAACGTTTTCATCAACGGCATCATGCTGGGGCTGACGAAGGGTCAGATCCTGGACCGCTTCGACGAGATCGTCGATTTCGCCGAACTGCGCGAGTTCATCGATGCGCCGGTGAAGACCTACTCCTCCGGCATGTACATGCGCCTCGGCTTTGCCGTGGCCATCCACGTCGACCCCGACGTGCTGCTG
This sequence comes from Vicinamibacterales bacterium, assembly GCA_046596625.1. Taxonomy (GTDB): domain Bacteria; phylum Acidobacteriota; class Vicinamibacteria; order Vicinamibacterales; family CAVVIG01; genus CAVVIG01. The sequence continues at coordinate 997 of JBKJMH010000017.1, forward strand.
GTGGACGAAGTGCTCGCGGTGGGCGACGAGGGGTTCACGCACAAGTGCCTCGATAAGTTCGCCGAGTTTCGCCGGCGCAACAAGACCATCCTGCTGGTCACCCATTCACTCGGACTCGTCGAGCGCTTCTGCGACGAGGCGGTCTGGATCGATGACGGCCGTGTCATGGGGCACGGCGACCCGAAGCGCCTGGTCGACGCCTACCTCACGAAGGTGGAGCGGGGCGAAGAGACGCTGCTGGCCACCACCACCGCGAAGGCGGTCGAGGCCGCGAAGCGCGCCGACGGCGATGCGCCGCACCCTGCTGGCGGCGTCGTCCCGGCCAGCGCGGACGCTGCTGGGGCCGGGGCCGCGAGCGGCGAGCCCGAGCTGAAGAACTTCTTCGAGGAGACCGAGGGGCGCTGGGGCTCTCGCGAGATCGAGATCACGGAGGTCACCCTGCTCGACCACGCCGGTGTCCCGTCCTTCGTGTTCCACTCGGGCGAAGCGATGAGCGTGCACATCACGGTGAACGCGCACACCCCCATCACCGACTTCGTGTTCGGCTTCGGCCTCTTCAACGCCGACGGCGTCTGCTGTTACGGCACCAACACCTACCTCGAAGAGATGACGCCGGTCAGCATCGAGGGTGTCGTCACCGCGTCGTTCGACATCGAACGGCTCGACCTGGTGGAAGGCACGTACAAGCTCGACGTCGCCGTCCACAAGCGCGACGGCTTCCCGTACGACTATCACCGGCTGCTGTACACGTTCCGCGTGAAGTCGCGCACGCACGACGCCGGCATCTATCGCCCGCCGCACACCTGGAGCTTCACCGGCGCGGTGCAGTTCACGAGCGAGATCGACAAACTCACGTAGTCGCAAGTCGCAAGTCTCAGGTCCGGAACGTAGCCGCGGACCTTCAGGTCCGCAACCGTTCGGCCCTGACGTAGCCGCGGACCTTCAGGTCCGCAACTGTCGGTCGGCCCATCCCGGCGCACCTGAAGGTGCGCGGCTACATTCGTTAGAATCACCACGTGCCTGTCTTCACCCGCGACGCGGCGAAATGCTTCACCGAGCAGACCCGGGCTGCAGGTCTACGCGTCGTGTTCACGAACGGCGTCTTCGATCTGCTGCACCCCGGTCACGTCCGCTATCTGCAGCAGGCGCGCGCCCTCGGCGACGTGCTGGTCATCGGCATCAACACCGACCGATCCGTGCGAGCGAACAAGGGGCCAGGCAGGCCCATCACACCAGAGGCCGAGCGGGCCGAGGTGCTTGCCGCGCTCGAGTGCGTCGACGCCGTCACGATCTTCGACGAGGAGACACCTCTCAACATCATCAGCGACCTCCAGCCCGACGTCCTGGTGAAAGGCGCCGACTGGGCGCACGACGCCATCGTCGGCCGCGACATCGTCGAGGCGAGAGGCGGCCGCGTGGTGAGGGTCGCCGTCGAGCCAGGGCACTCCACCACCGGCATCGTCCAGAAGATCAAGGGTTCGTAGCGGCGACGGCGTCGCCGCGTCCGTCGTAGCCGCGCACCTTCAGGTGCGCATCACGCCGACCTAAAGGTCGGCAGCTACGTCTGGACAGCGTTCGCCGTGCGGTCGTAGCCGCGCACCTTCTTCAGGTGCGCCCATCCCATAGATCTGCCAGCTCGCTCTTGCTGAACTCGGCCGACCCGCTGAACGGGTAGTCCTGGAACGATTGGGTCAGCCCTGCCCGAGCCGGGTTCTCCAGGATGTAGCGCGCCACGCTCATCGACGCCTCGTTCGAGCGCAACACGCGCTCGTGGTAACCCGCCTGCCACAGCCGGCCAGACCTCGCTCCGCGCGAGAAGTCGAATGACGACGTCTGCTTGAACTGCCTCACGCACGCGCGTAAGTCGGCGTCGTCACGCACCGCCACCAGCAGCACGTGCAGGTGGTCCGGCATGAAACAAAAGGCGTAGGCGCTGAAGCCGTGACGAGCCGTCGCCGCCAGCAAGCGACGCTCGACCGACTCGACGACGCGACCCGACAGGAACAGCGGCCGCCTCAGACCCGTGCAGAGCGTCACGAAGTAGCGCTGAAGGCCGGTGTAGGTGAAAGGCGGAAGCCGTGGCGGGGTGCGCGGGCGCATGCTCAGCCTGGAAGCAACCGGTGGACCGGCCGAAGCCCGGTTTGCACAGAGAGTTCGCGAACCCGGTTGCGACCCATCGGTTGCGGGCGGATTGGTTGCCGAACGATGCGGACCTGAAGGTCCGCGGCTACGCTCACTTACCCACCCATCACCCATCGCCTGCCCCTGCCCGCCCCGCCCGCCCTGTCCCGTCCCTCCACCCTCCGTCCTCCCCCCACGCTCTTGCTACACTGGAATGTTCCCGTGGCAACTACTACGTCCCTCAACGTTCGCGCCCTCCTGAAAGACGCCGTAGTCCGCAGCGGCATGGACACGCCTGTTCATGCGGTCTCCGGGCTGAACGGGCCGGCCAAGGCCATGTACGTGGCAGCTGCCGCACACGCCATGCCTCGCGGCGCAGTGCTGTATGTCGTGCCAGGCGATCGCGACCTCGAGCAGGCGGTGCGCGACGTGTCGTTCTTCATGTCGGTGCTCGAAGGCCTGTCCGACGTCGCCACCGACCGCGCAGTGCTCGGGTTCCCCTCGCATGAGGTCGACCCCTACCGCGGCATGACGCCGCACGTCGGGGTGACGTCGGCACGGGCCCGCGCGCTGCACGCGCTCGTCACCGGCGCGGCCCGCGTCATCGTGGCGTCCGCACCGTCGCTGCTGCCGCGCGTCAGCTCGCCGAAGCGGTTGATGAATGCGTCCATCGACCTGCGACCCGGCAACGAGATCGCGCCCACCGACCTGGGCGAACTGCTGATCGATGCGGGTTTCAGCCGTGAAGACCCCGCCGACGAGCATGGCGAGTTCGCTATCCGCGGCGGCATCCTCGACGTGTTCCCGGCCAACGAAGTCGAGCCGGTTCGCCTCGAGTTCATCGGCGACACCATCGAAACCCTGCGCACCTACGACCCGGCGACGCAGCGTTCCATCCGTCCCATCGATCAGCTGATGATCGTCCCGCTCAGCGACGTCCTCGGCGAC